>CAMCCX010000004.1 GCA_945873305.1 Akkermansia muciniphila | reverse complement strand
TCCGGGCCGAGCAGGTCGCCGGGCTGGCTGTAGTTTTTGAGTAGCTCGTCGAGGAGCGCGTTGCTGATTTTCGGTCTCATTGGATGTGCTGGTTCTGGTGATGGGGCACATCAGCGGAAAGCACTTACACAAAAATTATGACACCCCCTCGGCTTGGAGCACGGACTTCTCCGCAATTCGCGGTCGCAGGCTGACTGATGGCCTGCCAACCACCCGAATTGACAACACCCCGCCCACACATATCCTGTGTGCATGGCAAATGTGACTCTCTCCATTCCCGACGACCTCCTCAATCGAGGCCGGAGTTACGCCCAAGCCCGTGGCACCAGTTTGAACGCGCTGGTCCGGGAACTCCTCGCTGAAACTGTTTCCAACCCTGAATCGGCGGTGGATTCCATAATCGAGCGACTCCGGCAATCGGCCGGCGACTCCAAGGGCGTGAAGATCAACCGCGAAGAACTTCACCGCTACTGATCCATGGCCGCGCGCAGCTTTCTCGATACCAACATCCTGATCTATTCGGTGGATCGCGCCGACCCGGCGAAACAGGACACGGCTCTCGAACTGATCGCCCGCCATGCCAAGGATCGGACCGGAGTAATTTCCACCCAGGTGCTTCAGGAATTCTACTCGGCTGCGACCCGCAAGCTCGGGATCGAGCCATTACAGGCCCGGCAACACCTCCGCGACTTCCGCGTCTTCGACATCGTGCAGGTCACCCCGGCGATCATCGAAGAAGGCATCGACTGCAGCATCCTTCACCAACTTTCCTTCTGGGACGGCCTCATCTTGGCAGCCGCCGCAACGGCCAAGTCCACGGAACTCCTCTCGGAAGATCTCAGCCATGAGCAAAGACTCCAAGGCATCAGCGTCCGGAATCCGTTTGTTTAGGTTCGGCTGCGCCGGTGGAATCACAAACCGGCGCTGGATTTCAGCCCGCTATTTCAACACGCCCGCCCACTTCGCGATCTCCGCCTTCACATTCAAAATCGACGGTGCTCCGGGGTTGGTCCGGGCGGCGAGGGCGATTTCTAGCGAGAAAACATCCTTCGCATCCGGGCCATACGCGGGGTCGATGGCGGCTAGATCAAGCTGGTCGAGCGGGGTCCTGGTGGCGATCGCCTGGGCGACGGCTTTTCCCACGAGTTCGTGGGCGTGGCGGAAGGGCACGCCTTTTTTCACCAGATAGTCGGCGAGGTCGGTGGCGAGCAACATCGGATCGGAGGCGGCGGCCTTGCAGTTTTCCTCGCGGAGTTCCATGGCGGAAATCATCTCGGTGTTGACGGCGAGGATGAGGTTCAGGGTGTCCACGGAGTCGAACAACGGCGGCTTGTCCTCCTGCAGGTCGCGGTTGTAGGTGAGTGGCAGGCCTTTGACGGCGACTAGCAGGTTCATCAAATTTCCGACGAGACGGCCGGTCTTGCCGCGGGTGAGTTCGCAGACGTCGGGGTTTTTTTTCTGCGGCATCAATGAGGAACCGGTGGTGTGCGCGTCGGATAGAGAGGCGAACGCGAACTCGGCGGTGCACCACAGGATGAGGTCCTCGCTGAGCCGCGAGAGGTGGACGCCGCAGAGCGAAATGACGAACAGCAGCTCGGCGATGTAGTCGCGGTCGGCGATGGCGTCCATCGAGTTGTGGGTGACGCCGTCGAAGCCGAGCTCGGCGGCGATGGCGCGGCGGTCGAGGTTGATGGTGGAGCCGGCGAGCGCACCGGAGCCGAGCGGGGAAATGTTGAGGCGCTTGCGGGCGTCGGCGAGGCGGGATTTGTCGCGTTCGAGCATTTCCACGTAGGCGAGGAAATGGTGGCCGGCGGTGACCGGTTGGCCGCGCTGGAGGTGGGTGTAGCCGGGGATGACGGTGGCGGCGTATTTTTCCGCGCGGTCGAGCAGGGCCTTTTGGAGTCCGGTGATGGCGGCGAGCAGGCCGTCGATCTCGGTGCGGGCGTAGAGACGGGTGTCGGTGGCGACCTGGTCGTTGCGGGAACGGGCGGTGTGGAGTTTCGCGCCCGCCGCGCCGATGCGGCGGGTGAGTTCGGACTCGATGTTCATGTGGATGTCCTCGAGCGAGGTCTTGAACTCGAATTTCCCGGCCTCGATGTCGGCGAGGATTTCCTTCAGGCCGGTTTCGATCTGGGAAAACTCTTCTTCGGTGAGCAGGCCGATGGTTTTCTGAGCACGCGCATGGGCGATGGACCCGGCGATGTCGTGCGGGAACAGCCGCCAGTCATACGAAATGGATTCGCCGAACTGCTGGACGAGTGACGAAGTATCTTGGGAGAAGCGGCCTTTCCACATGGCTGGTGTGATTGATGGGTGAAATTTCCCGCACGGATTGCGCGGCGCCGCGGATTTGAACCCGAACGCGCCCGGATGAAACGCGAAATTTCACCAAATCGGCGATCTCTCTTTGCAATCCGGCAGATTTGCCTGATGGATTCGACGTGGCCGAGACGCCACAAATTCCAACCTACCCCAAAATCATGTCCAACATCATTCCCCTGATCAGCTCCGGCACCGCCGGCCCCCTCGGCGTCCTCCACCTGCCACGCCTCTGGCAAAAAGCCTCACTCGGCGCGGCCGGTAAGCTCCACCCGGATTATCCGTCGTGCGGCCAAGGCTACGACCAGATGGTCCTCGACGGCCTCGGCCTCGACAAAGCGGCTTTTGAAAATTTCATCGCCAGCAAGCCCACCTACCCCGCGCTAGAGACCTGGATTCTCGTCCAGTCCGGCGGCTCCCTCGACGCGGAAGCCGTCGCAAAACTCAACGCCGCCATCACCGGCTATCACCATGCGGACACCGTCCGCGCCAGCATTCTCGGTGCCTGCGGCATTCCCGACGAAGGAAAAATCCTCGACGCCATCAACCTCAACAACCTCGACGACTGGCAAGCCTTCCACAACGAAGTCATCGCCTGATCCGCCGTTTCCGTTCAGCCTCGGAGCCGCTCCCAGGTCCAGTATGGGAATCGCCCGGAGTTCCTGGCGGCACCTTGGGACCGTCCTCGGGATAGAGCGCCCAGGCTTCCAACCACACCGAGCCGTGCCAGCTTTCATTTTCTGCGGTGATTTCCGCTTTGACCTCAGGCTAGCAAATCCTTGACGACATGGCCGTGGACGTCGGTCAGGCGGAAATGGCGGCCGGCGTGGAGGTAGGTAAGGCGTTCGTGATCAAGGCCGAGGCAGTGGAGGATGGTGGCCTGCACATCGTGGACGTGGACCGGGCGATCGACGATGTGATAGCCGAGTTCGTCGGTTTCGCCGTAGCTTTGGCCGCCCTTGATGCCGCCGCCGGCCATCCAGATGGTGAAGGCGGAGGGATGGTGGTCGCGGCCGAGGGCGCGGCCGAGCGTGGGGTTCGTTTCCACCATCGGCGTGCGGCCGAATTCGCCGCCCCAGACGACGAGGGTTTCATCGAGCAGGCCGCGTTGTTTCAGGTCGCTCACCAGGGCGGCGCTCGCTTGGTCGGTGGCCTTGCAGAGTTTGCCGTGATTTCCGGCAAGGTCCGAGTGGGCGTCCCAACCTTCGTTGTAAATATTGATGTAACGCACACCGCGCTCGACCATGCGACGGGCGAGCAGGCAGGCGCGGGCGTAGGACGGGGCCTTGATGTCCTCGATGCCATACATTTTCAGCGTGGCCTCGGTTTCGCCGGATAGATCGGTGAGCTCCGGGGCGCTGTGCTGGAGACGGAATGCCATTTCGTGCGAGGCGATGCGGGTTTCGATTTCCGGGTCACCGATGCTGGCGAGCTGCGCGCGATTGAGGTCGCCCACGGCATCGAGGGTTTCGCGCTGAAGCCGGTCGTCCACGCCGGTGGGGCTGGAGGTGTTGAGGATGGGATTTCCGGAATTTCTAAAACGGACGCCTGCATGCACGGTCGGGAGAAAGCCGCTGGCCCAGTTCGCCGCGCCGCCGCTGATGCCTGCGCCGGTGCTGAGGACGACAAACGAGGGTAAATCCCGATTCATCGAGCCGAGTCCATAAGTCACCCATGAGCCGATGCTCGGGCGGCCCGGCTGGAGGAAGCCGGTGTTGAAAAAGATCTGGGCCGGAGCGTGGTTGAACTGGTCGGTTTTCACCGATTTGATGAAACACAGATCGTCCGCGATGGCGGCGGTGTAGGGTAGCAACTCGCTGACCCAGGCGCCGCTTTCGCCGTGCTGGGCGAACTTGAAACGGGAGGCCATCACGCCCGCATCCGGGCGGATGAAGGCGAGGCGCTGGCCGCCGATGACCGAGGGAGGCAGCGGTTTCCCATCGAGCTTGAGCAGCTCCGGCTTCGGGTCAAAGAGATCCAACTGCGAGGGCGCGCCGGCCATGAAAAGGTGGATCACCGACTTGGCCTTGCCGGGGAAATGAGTGCCCAGCGGCGTCGGCACGGCGGCCTGCGCTGTATTGATGAGGGCGTCCCCCATCAGCGAGGCGAGGCCGATTTTTCCAAGACCGAGGCCGCACTCGCGGAGAAACCATCGGCGGCTCATCTGCGCACCGGCAGGGGTGGCGGGAAATCTGGATTGGCAATTCATGATGGGGATCAGTTTTTGGTGATGGTTTCGTCCAGGTTCAGGAGCACGCGGGCAACGGTCATCCACGATGCCTGTTCGATGGTGCTGCCTGTTGGCATGAGTTGGGCGAGTTTCAGGTCGCCGGATTCCAGCCGCTGGGACTGCGCCTGGCGGAACGCCAACAGTCGTGCCGTTTCCGCAGGGGCGGGTGGCCGCGACAGGCAGCGCATGAAGCCGAAGCGGAGTTTTTCCTCCGGGGTGCCGGGGTGGGCGGCGATGGTTGTCCCAAGGGCCTGGGCGGCCTCGAAGAACACCTCGTCATTGAGCAGCACCAGCGATTGCAGGGGCGTGTTGGAAATTTCGCGGCGTGCGACACAGGCCTCGCCGGTCGGGGCGTCGAAGGTCTGGGATGAGGCGTAAGGTGTGGAGCGTTTCGCAAAGGTATAAAGCGCGCGGCGGTAGCGATCCTCTCCTGTGCTAACCGTCCAGGTCATGCCGGCGTAGGTTCCCTCCGTGACACTGGCTGGCTGCGGCGGACGAACCGGTGGGCCGAATTGTTTTCCGGAGAGGAGTCCGGCTGCCTTCAGCGCCAGGTCCCGGATCATTTCCGCCTCGGCGCGCACCCGCGGTCCGCGGGCGAGCAGGCGGTTTTCCGGATCACGCTCAAGCAGTTCCGGGGTGAGCCGCGAGTCCTGCTTGTAGGTGGCGCTCGTCACGATCAAGCGGTGCAGTTTTTTCACCGACCAGCCGTTCTCCATGAATTCCACGGCGAGCCAGTCCAGCAGCTCCTGGTTCAGCGGTAGTTCGCCCTGGAAGCCGAAGTCGTCGAGCGATTTGGTCAGACCGGTTCCGAAAAACGCCTGCCAATGACGGTTCACCGTGACACGGGCCGTCAGCGGGTTGTCGCGTGCCACCAACCAACGGGCCAAGCCGATACGGTTTTTCGGCTCGCCCTCGGCCATCGGTGAGAGAAATGCCGGGACGAAGGGCTCGATTTCCTCTTTCGGCTGCAGGTATTCGCCGCGGTTGTGGAGGTGGGTTTTCCGGCGATGCTCAGGCGCGCGTTCGACAAACGCAGGCGTGCGCGGTGGCAAAAGCGGTTGGAGCAGTTCACGAATGGCCTTGGCCGGTTCCGCCAGTTCGGGAGCCTGCAAGAGGAAATGGTCGAACAAGCGGTCGCGAGCCTGTGACAACCCTGCCTGGTCCTTTGCGGCGAGAAGCTCTTCGATGCCCTCCGGCAATTGCCGCGCGACAGCGGTTTTCGGCACGGTGGTGGCAGAGAGTCGGAACTTCCCGAGGGTGGCGGCATAGTGACGGCCCATTTTCAGCTCCACCACCAGTTCGCCCACCGGGGGCAGGGGCTCGGCAAATTGGAAAACGGCCTGGATGGGTTCGCCGATGGTCGAGGTCCCGGTCCATCCGCTGAGTTCACTGTCATCGAGCATGGCGGAGGCGTCCCCATTGCTGGCAGTCGCGGAGGCGGGTTGGATCTCCTTCCCATCCACCTTCACGTTGAAATCATACAACAGGAAATCACCGGCTTGTCCTTCATAATAGGTCATCCCGGGGCCATTGGCGGGCAGGCGGCTGTCGGTCAGCGCCTCAAGCCGCAGTCCAGCCAGGCCGGAGGGAACGTTTCTAAAGGTCAGGGTGAATCGATCGTCCTTGGTGGTATCACCGGAGACGAAAATGGAATGATCCGGCTCGAGCGCGAGGATGGGTTCGTTTGAGACCATCGAGTCCGGCTTCAAGACGGTCCATGGCACCGTTTGATTTTGAAGGTTGGTCAGCCATTTTTCGAAAGCCTGAGTGGCGAGTTGTTCCGGTTTCGCGGGCGGTGGGTTGTCTCCCAAGGGGGTTCCGGTCGCCATGCGAACCCGTCCCAGTGTGTGGAAGGTGCCGTAGTTTTGAGCGAGCTTCACCATGAATTGGCGGGGGCCGCCGAGCGAGTTGGCGAAATGAAACACCGCCACGCGATTGCCTTGGATTTTTTTCCCATCCGCCTCTTGAACGGCCCAGCCGGTGGCGGGATCGCTGTCGATGGCGTGTGCCACGGGGTAGCCGGATTGTTCGACATCGGCGATCGCGGTGGCGAGACTCACAGGTTCCCATGCTCCCGACGAACCGAGGGGGCGGGTGAACACTTCGATCTCGCTGAGCACAAAATTTCCATGCGCCGTGCGGCCGGGGCCTGAGGCGGGATTTTCCGGCTCCGCCAAAGCTTCCAAGCGCACCCGGTCGGTCGATGCCGCCTGCGAATCGAGCACCAGCGTGAATTTTTCCCGCTCCGCACCCGGCGCGGGGAAGGCGGCCGATTGATCCGCGGCCAACACGGCGCTCTCGCCGGACTCGTTGACGGCGGAGACCAGCTTGGGCGTCACCCACTCGCCATCGGGCGCTTTCGGAGTCGGCCATTTCGATGCCAGTTGATCGAGCAGGGCGGAGGCCTTGTTTTCACGCTCCATTTGGCGCTTCGGCAATTCGGGGTCGGGTAAATCGAGAGGCACCTCGTTTGCATTGTTGAGAAAGGCCATCAGGCCGTAATATTCGCGGTGCTGGATCGGATCGTATTTGTGCGTATGGCACTGCGCGCAGCCAACGGTGAGGCCGAGCCAGGTCGTGCCGGTGGTGGCGACGCGGTCGGTCATCGCATGGAAACGGAATTCCAGCGGATCGATGCCGCCTTCTTCGTTGAGCATGCTGTTGCGATGGAATCCGGTGGCGATCCGGTCATCCAAGGTCGCGTTCGGCAGGAGGTCGCCGGCGAGTTGTTTGATGGTGAATTGGTCGAAGGGCATGTCCTCGTTCAGCGCACGGATGACCCAGTCCCGCCACGGCCAGATCACGCGTTCGCGGTCTTTTTCGTAACCATTGGTGTCCGCATAACGGGCGAGGTCCAACCAGCGCCGCGCCCAGCGCTCGCCGTAGTGGGGCGAGGCGAGCAGGCGATCCACCAGTTTTTCATAGGCCTGCGGATCCGGATCGCCGGCAAAGGCGTCTGCTTCTTCCGGCGTGGGTGGCAGGCCGGTCAGGTCGAGCGAAACGCGGCGGATCAATGCGTAGCGTTCGGCCTCAGGCGCCGGTTTCAATTTCGCCTCAGCCAGTTTTTTCCGGACCAGCGCGTCGAGCGGATTTCCTGCCGCTGGATCCACTGCCGGCCGGCGTGGTGGCACGAAGGCCCAGTGCGGCTTGTATTCCGCGCCTTGGGAAACCCATTTCCGCAGCACTTCCTTTTCGTCAGGGGTCATCTCCATTTTCGCCTCCGGCGGCGGCATCACGAGGTCCGGGTCCTTGCTGGTGATGCGGTGGATGATCTCACTGACATCCGGCTTTTTGGGAACGATCGCGATTTTCCCCGACTCACCCGCGCCATAGGCGGATTCCGCAAGATCCAGTCTGAGCTCTCCCTTCAATCCAGCGAGGTCGGGGCCGTGGCACTTGAAGCAGCGATTCGACAAAATGGGTCGGACATCGCGGCTGAAATCGACCTGGCTCTCGGCGAGCGCGCCACCGGTCATCAAAATGAGGGTGGCAAAAATCGATGAGTCACAAAAATTCCGCATGAGGTCCTCGATACGTGACAGCGCTCAGGGAATTATCAAAATGGCATATTTACTGTGGCGATTCCGCATTCCATTTAAGAATCCCGCAAAAAATCATTTCTTGCCAACCCGAATTTCGACGGGTAAAGACCCTACGTTCATTTTGCAAGTTCGCAGGTGGATGCGCTTCGTCCGGTCTTTTACGCCATGGTCTCGGGAAGCGTTGAATGTGATGGCGTGATAAGAATAGACAAAAATGGACATCTACGTGGGCAACCTGCCCTACACCGCTACTGAAGAAGACGTTTCAGGCCTCTTCGCCGCTTACGGACCTGTTGAACGGGTCAAAATCATCACCGACCGCGAAACCGGCAGATCCAAAGGATTTGCTTTCGTGACTCTCGGCGACCAGAGCCAACTGAACGCTTCCATCGAGGCTCTCAACGGCTACGACTATCAGGGCCGCGAGCTTCGCGTCAACGCCTCTGAGCCCAAGGAATTCAAGCCCGGCGGCGGTCGTCCTAGCGGCGGCGGTGGTGGCGGCGGCTACGGCGGTGAACGCCGCGGCGGCGGCGGTGGTGGCTACGGCGGCGGCGGTGATCGTCGCGGCGGTGGTGGTGGCGGCTACGGCGGCGGCGGTGATCGTCGTGGTGGTGGCGGCGGCTACAAAGGCGGCGGCGGTGGCGGCGGCTACAAAGGTGGCGGCGGCGGCGGCGGTTGGGATTAATCCCACCCAGCTCACCACATAACCTTTCTCAAAAGCGCCCGATCCTCTCCACAGGGGATCGGGCGTTTCTTTGGCCGGATGAATTTCCCTACAACTTCGCGATGGCGGTGGCGGCGATGTGGGCGGTGGTCCAGGCGGCTTGGAAATTGAAACCACCGGTGATGCCGTCGATGTCGATACACTCGCCGACGAAATAAAGCCCGGGCGTGACGCGGCTCTCCATCGTCCGGAAATCGAGGGTGGGCCGCTGGATGCCGCCGGCGGTGACGAACTCGTCCTTGTTGGTCGTCTTGCCCTGCGCCTCGAAGCGGGCGGACTTGAGCGCGCCTAGCAAAAGCTGGACCGCCGTTTTGGGCAAGTGGCCCCAAGTCGCCTGGTCCTCGATTTCGCAGCACGCGACGATGCGCTCCCACAGCCGCCGGGGAATCGGCGCGATCGGCGTGTTGCGCACCAGCTTGGCGCCCTGGGTCTGGCGGATTTCGGCGAAGCGCGCTTTGAGCGCTTCCAAATCCAGTTCGGGCAGCCAGTCGATGACGAACGGGAAATGATGGTTGGTCGCCGCCAAGTCCCTCGCCTCCCAGGCGGATAGACGCAGCACCGCCGGCCCGCTGAAGCCGCGGTGGGTGATCAGCAGCGGCCCCTGTTGGGCGGCGTTAGAACCTTCCCGCCGGACCGCGACTTGGGGATGGGAAACTCCGGCCAAGCCGCTGATGCGCCGGTCGGTGACGTTGAAAGCAAACAGCGAGGGAACCAGCGGCTCGATGGTTTGTTCGAGCTTTTTCAAATGACTCAGCAGCGGGCTCTCCTTCAGCGAACCGGTGGCGATGCAGACCGCGCGCGCCTCGACCGGCTCCGCGAGATTTTCGAAACGCAGGGAGAAGCCGCCGTTTGCGAGACGCTCGATGCCGACTAACGGGCATTTCGGAAACAACGGGACGCCGCACTCGCGGGCGCGCTTGAGAAAGCACTGGATCACGGTGTCCGAGCTGTCAGTTTCGGGGAACATCCGTCCGTCCGGCTCGGTTTTGAGAACGACTCCGAAGCGCGCGAACCACTCCACGGTGTCGCTCGGCTGCCAGCGGTGAAACGCGGCGTGCAGCTCGCGCGAGCCGCGCGGATAGTTTTTCGCCAGCTCGCGGGGATCGAAACAGGCGTGGGTCACGTTGCAACGCCCGCCGCCGGAGATCCGGACTTTTTGGAGGAAATGCGGGCTTTTCTCAAAGATAGCGACGCGTTTCCCCGGAGCCATTTCCGCGTATTGCAGCGCGTTGAAAAAGCCCGACGCGCCGCCGCCGATCACGGCCAGGTCGAGTTTGGAAGGAAAGGACATATCGGCTCGGTAGGTGCCGTTCTGCGTAGCCCCACCGGGCGCGGGCAGAAAGCACATTATCCGTTTTCAGCGGCCGCGATCCGGCGCGAATTCAAGATTTGGGATTCAGCACGATGTCCTTGAATTGGATTTGCATCGGCGGGCCGGCGTGGAGCTGAAACGCGAGAATTCCCTTCTTGGCGGCCTCGGCGGTTTCATCGGTGACGTCCACGGTGAGCTTGCCGTTGATGAACTGCTGGATGTGGTTGCCGCTGACGATGACCTTGTATTCGTTCCAGTCGTCCTTGTTGATGGCCGCCTGGATCTCATCGCTATTGCCGGTCTCGCCAGTAACCGCGATGACGGGCTTTTTCGGATCGGCACTCTGGGTGATTTTCACTTTTTGTCCGCGCTGGGCGAGGATGCCGCGGCCTTTTTCCTCATAGAGAATGCCGCTGTATTTGGGGCCGTATTCGAGGTCCGCCTGATAGCCGGCGACGACGAATTTGGCGGGATCGACGACCTTGCTGCGGAACTGAAGGCCGCTGTTGACGAACTGCTTGGCGTCGCCGGGGGTCATTTTGTATTTGAAGGTGATTTCGAAATCGGTGACTTCGCCGTCTTTCCAGATGAGGAAGGTGTTTCCGGCGGCAGGCTTTTCCGCGGTGGTGCGGCCGGTGATCACGCCGTCCTGCACCGACCAAAGATCGGGATTCCCCTCCCAGCCGGTGAGGTCCTTGCCGTTGAAGAGAGACTTCGGTTCGGCGTGAGCGAGGGTGGAGAGGAGTGCGAGGAAGAGGATTGATTTCATAGTTGAACGTGAGCTACGTAATGTGAAGGAGGCTTATTTCCGATATCTTCGCACGGAATGAATTCCGCGCTCCAATTCACAAAAAAGCCCCGGCTCGCACGATGCGGGCCGGGGCTTTGATTGATTCACTGGATCGGATTACGCGGTCGCGGCGTCCTCGTCGTCGTCGAAGGTTTCCTTCGGCGCGACGATCGGTTCCGGCTCCTCGACGGTGAATTCGAACTCCGCCTCGCGGTGGTGATAGAATCCGGTGCCGGCGGGGATGAGGTGACCCATGATGACGTTTTCCTTGAAGCCGCTGAGGTAGTCGACGCGTCCGAGGGTCGCTGCTTCGGTGAGGACACGGGTGGTGTCCTGGAACGATGCGGCGGAGATGAACGAGTCGGTTTCCAGCGAGGCCTTGGTGATGCCGAGCAGGACAGGCTCGCCTTCGGCAGGCTTGCCGCCGTTGGCGACGATCTCGGCGTTGATGCGCTTGAAGTTCGAGCGATCGACCTGGTCACCCCAGAGGTATTGGTCGGCGTCGCCCGGTTCGGTGATTTTCACCTTGCGGAGCATCTGACGAACGATGACCTCGATGTGCTTGTCGTTGATTTCCACGCCTTGGACGCGGTAAACGGACTGGACCTCGTTGACCAAGTGCTCTTGAAGCTCCTGGGCTCCGCAAGCTTCGAGCAAATCTTCCGGCGACACGGGGCCTTCGGTGATTTGGTCGCCGCGCTTGACGATATCGCCCTCGGTGACCACCACGTGCTTGCCCATCGGGACAAGGTGGTCGACTTGCTCGCCGGTTTCGGCGTGGGTGACGATGACCTTCTTCTTGCCGCGGACGTTGCCGCCGAAGGAAACGGTGCCTTCGATCTTGGCGATGACGCAGGAATCCTTGGGCTTGCGGGCTTCGAAAAGCTCGGCCACCCGTGGAAGACCACCGGTGATGTCCTTGGTCCGCGCGACTTTCCGCGGAGTCTTGGCGATCTGCGTTCCCGCGGTGATGACCTGGCCTTCCTTGACGGAAAGGTGGGCGCCGACCGGGATGGAATAGCTCGCTTTGATTTCCTTGGTCTTCTCGTCGATGATGACGACCTGCGGATGGAGGTCCTCCTTGTGCTCGGTGACGACCATGCCCTTTTTGCCGGTTTCCTTGTCCGTTTCGTTAGTCACGGTGATGCCGGAGATCATGTCGCGGAGTTCGACCTTGCCGTTTTTCTCGGTGAGGATCGGCACGTTGTAGGGATCCCAAGTGACGACGGTGTCGCCCTTCTTGACGTCCTCGCCGTCCTTCACGGAAATGACGGAGCCGATGACAATCTGATGGCTTTCGAGTTCGAGGCCTTCCTTGTCGCGGATGGAGATGGTGCTGTTCTTGTTGAGGACAACCCAGTGGCCGTCGACGTCTTGAACGGTGCGCATTTCCTTGTAGACGAGGCGACCGCTGTTCTTGGCCTTGATGATCGGCTGTTTGAACGTGGCGGCGGCAACACCACCGACGTGGAAGGTCCGCATGGTGAGCTGGGTGCCGGGCTCGCCGATCGACTGGGCGGCGATGATGCCGACGGCTTCACCGATTTTAACAGGCAGGCCGGTGGCAAGGTTGAGGCCGTAGCAGTTCGCACAGCAGCCGCGCTCGGCTTCGCAGGTGAGAACCGAACGGATCTTCAGCTTGAGCACGCCGATGTTCTCGATGGAACGGGCTTGGACTTCGTTGATGACATCGTCCACTTCGACCAAGACGCCGCCAGTGACGGGGTCCTTGATTTGCTCGCAGGAAACACGGCCGTAGATCCGGGTGGAGAGCGAGGCGGACTCTTCGTCGCCATCATAAATGGCGGCGACGGTGATGCCGTTAGCGGTTCCGCAATCCTGCTTGAAGACGATGACGTCCTGGGCCACGTCGACCAATTTACGGGTCATGTAGCCGGAGTCAGCGGTTTTCAGAGCGGTGTCGGAGAGACCCTTACGAGCTCCGTGGGTGGAGATGAAATACTCCAGCACCGAGAGACCTTCGCGGAAGTTCGAGATGATCGGACGTTCGATGATTTCGCCGGAGGGCTTGGCCATCAGTCCGCGCATGCCGCCGAGCTGTTTGATCTGGGACTTGTTACCCCGCGCACCGGAATCGACCATCATGAAGAGTGGCGATGCCTTCTTCTTGCCTTCGTTGAACTCGATCTTGCGATAGAGCGCGTTGGCGATGGTGTCGGTGGCCTGGGTCCAGACGTCGACGACCTTCTGATAGCGCTCGCCGTCGGTGATGACGCCGTTGCGGTACTGCTTGGTGACTTTTTCGACTTCCTCGTAGGCCTTGGCAATGACTTCGGTTTTCTCCTCGGGGATGACCATGTCAACGATACCGATGGATGTTCCCGAACGGGTCGCTTCGCGGAAACCGAGGTTCTTGAGTTCGTCGAGGACCTCAACGGTCTTCGGCTTGCCGGAAACCTGATAGCAGCGCCAGATGATGTCGCCGATCTGCTTCTTACCGACGTTGTTGTTGATGAAGCCGACGCCCGCAGGCCAGATTTCATTGAAACGAACGCGGCCCGGAGTGGTCTCGATGATCTTGCCCTGGCGCAGCGCCTGTTGGAGCGGAGTGAGTTCCTTGAGATCCTTTGCCGTGAGATCCTCGCCTGCGTAGCCGAAGACGGTTTTCTTGCCGTGGTCGGGGTTGCGGATGCGGATCCACTGGTGATAGTCGATTTTCTCGGAGGCGAGGGCGAACTCGACTTCGGAGGCGTTTTCAAAGAGAGGCATGTGCTCCTCTTTTTCACGGTCCTTCTCGGTGCGGGTGCCGGCCCATGTCAGGTAATACGTGCCGAGAATGATGTCCTGGGTAGGAACCGTCACTGGACGACCGGATGCGGGCGAGAAGATATTGTTAGGCGCGAGCATCAGCTGGCGGCACTCCATCTGGGCCTCGATCGAAAGCGGGACGTGGACGGCCATTTGGTCACCGTCGAAGTCCGCGTTGTAGGCGGTGCAAACGAGCGGGTGGACGCGGATGGCCTCACCTTCGATGAGCTTCGGCTCGAAGGCCTGGATCGAAAGACGGTGAAGGGTCGGCGCGCGGTTGAGCAGGATCGGGTGACCCTTGGTGACTTCCGCGAGAATGTCCCAGACTTCCGTGGTCTTGCGATCGATCATCTTCTTGGCCGAGCGCACGGTGTGGCAGTAGCCAAGCTCCTTGAGGCGGCGGATGATGAAGGGTTCGAACAGGGTGAGCGCCATCTTCTTGGGAAGACCGCACTGGCCGAGCTTGAGGTCCGGACCGACGACGATGACGGAACGGCCCGAGTAGTCGACACGTTTTCCGAGAAGGTTCTGACGGAAACGTCCGCCCTTGCCCTTGAGCATGTCGCTGAGGGATTTGAGCGGACGGTTGCCGGCACCGGTGACGGCGCGACCGTGGCGGCCGTTGTCGAACAAGGCGTCCACCGCTTCCTGGAGCATCCGCTTTTCGTTGCGGATGATGACTTCCGGCGTTTTGAGGAGCAGGAGGTTCTTGAGGCGGTTGTTGCGGTTGATGACGCGCCGATAGAGGTCGTTCAAGTCGGAGGTGGCGAAACGTCCGCCTTCAAGTGGCACCAACGGACGCAGGTCCGGCGGGATCACAGGAAGCACGGTCTGGATCATCCACTCAGGACGCGATTTCGACTGAAGGAAACCTTGCGTGATCTTGAGACGCTTCGAGAGCTTCTTCTTGTTTTGCTTGGAACGCGTGGTTCCGAGTTCTTCTTCAAGAGCGACGATCAGCGAAGGAAGATCGCACTGGCGGAGCAATTCCATGATGGCGGCGGCACCCATGCTGGCTTGGAACGATCCGTCGCCATAGGTGTCTTCCGCTTCGCGGAGTTCGTTTTCCGTGAGGAGTTGGCCGACTTCGAGGGCGGTGTTGCCCTGTTCGGTGACGACGTAGTCTTCATAGTAAATCACGCGCTCCAACTGGCGGGCACTCATGTCGAGCATCAGGCCAATGCGGGAAGGCATGCACTTGTAGAACCAGATGTGGGAAACCGGCACGGCCAGTTCGATGTGGCCCATGCGCTCGCGGCGGACGCGGCTCAAGGTCACTTCGACACCGCAGCGGTCGCAGATCACGCCCTTGTGCTTGATGCGTTTGTATTTGCCGCAGGCGCATTCCCAGTCGCGGGTGGGTCCGAAGATCCGCTCGCAGAAGAGACCGCCTTTTTCGGGCTTGAAGGTCCGGTAGTTGATGGTTTCCGGATTCTTCACCTCGCCCTTGGACCAGGATCGGATGATTTCCGGAGAGGCTACGGTGATGGAGACTTGGTCAAATTGCTCCGGGCGCTCGTCCACGCCGAATAGTTCGCGAAGGTTGGTATCGACACTCATGTTAGTATTAGGTCAGGTTTGGGGTTCGCGGTTTAAATTACAGGGTGAGGTCATCGAGGGAGTAGTCGTCCAGACCACCGGTCATGCCGGAGCCATGGGTCGAGCCCTTGCGACCCGGACGGACGTCGAGTCCGAGGGATTGCATTTCCTTGATGAGAACGTTGAACGACTCGGGCGTTCCGGCTTCGAGGTTGTTGTCGCCTTTGACAATCGCCTCGTAAATCCGGGTGCGGCCTTGCACGTCGTCCGACTTGACGGTTAGAAGCTCCTGGAGGGTGTAAGCGGCGCCGTATGCTTCGAGCGCCCAGACTTCCATTTCCCCGAAACGCTGGCCACCGTATTGCGCCTTACCACCGAGCGGCTGCTGGGTGACGAGCGAATATGGACCGACAGCGCGGGCGTGGATCTTGTCGGCAACCAAGTGACCGAGTTTCAGGATGTAGATCATCCCGACCACGACCGGATTGTGGAAGGCCTCGCCGGTGCGACCATCATAGAGGGTCGATTTACCACCGGTGGTGCCGTCCTTGCCGTCGCCGATCCAGGTGTAGCCGCGACCTTCGGGTTCGCCGGGCTTGCGCTCGCGGAGTTCGCCGTTGTCGCCGACGAATTTCACACCGTCGACCTTCTTGGCCTTGGACATGAAATCCCAGATGACGTCTTCCTTGATGCCGTCGAAAATCGGGGTGGCAACCTTGAAACCGAGTGCCTTGGCTGCGACGCCGAGGTGGGTTTCAAGAACCTGTCCGACGTTCATCCGCGACGGCACGCCGAGCGGGTTGAGGCAGATATCGACCGGAGTTCCGTCCGATAGATATGGCATGTCTTCTTCGCGGACGATGGTGGCGACAACGCCCTTGTTTCCGTGACGACCGGCCATTTTGTCACCCACGGAGAGTTTCCGTTTGGCTGCAATGAAGACCTTCACTTCCTTGATGACGCCGGGATCGACTTCATCGCCGGACTCAAGCGAGTCGAGTTTGCGCTCGCGCTCGGTGTCGAGCTCCTGGAAGCGGCCTTCGAAGGAGCTGATGATTTCCAGGATCTTGTTACGGATCGGGGAAGGATCGATTTCGATGTGATCGTGGACCGAAGCGAGCTTGCGGAGAAGCGTCTTGGTGATCTTGCGGTTAGCCGGGATGATGATCTCGCCGGTCTGCGCGTTGACGACGTCGAGCGGGATTTTTTCGCCCAACAGAATGTCGGAGAGACGCTCGGTGAGGTCGTCCGTCAGCTTGTCGGCCTTCTTCTTGTGCTCGTCGTTGATCTTCTTGAGCGTCTTCTTGAGCTCGACCGGATCGACCTTGTCCATGCGCTTCTTGGCGAAACCGCTTTGCGAAACGCGGACGTCCTGGACGATTCCGACGCAACCGGATGGCACGCGGAGTGAAGTGTCTTTCACGTCGGCGGCCTTCTCACCGAAGATGGCGCGGAGGAGGCGTTCTTCCGGGGCAAGTTCGGTCTCGGACTTCGGAGTGATTTTGCCGACGAGGATGTCGCCGGGTTTCACTTCCGCACCAATGCGGATGATGCCGTCGTGGTCGAGGTTGCGCAGGGCGTCCTCGCCGACGTTCGGAATGTCGCGGGTGATTTCTTCCGGGCCGAGCTTGGTGTCACGGGCGGCGACGTCGAACTCCGAGATGTGGATGGAGGTGTAAACGTCGTCTTTGACCACGCGCTCGGAGATGACGATGGCATCTTCGAAGTTGTAGCCGTTCCAAGGCATGAACGCGACAAGAACGTTGCGTCCGATGGCGAGCTCTCCGTCTTCGGTGTTAGGTCCGTCAGCGAGCACTTGGCCCTTCTTGATTTTCTGGCCCAGCTTGACGATCGGCTTCTGGTTGATGCAGGTGCCGGCGTTCGAACGCATGAACTTCCGCAGCGGATAGGCCATGATGCCTTTCTCCACGTTGGTGCGAACGGACTCGGCGTCGCTGAGGAATTTCTCCTCGGAAACAGGCAGCTTGCCATCCGGAGTGGTAACGATGATTTCCGCGGTCGCGGCGGCAACAATGCCGTCGGCTTCGGAAACCACCACCGCGCGGGAATCGCGGGCAGCCTTGCCTTCGAGACCGGTGCCGACGAGCGGCGACTCGGAAACGAGCAGCGGCACGCCTTGGCGTTGCATGTTCGAACCCATCAGCGCGCGGTTGGCATCGTCGTGCTCGAGGAACGGGATGAGACCGGCGGCCACCGACACAAGCTGCTTCGGCGAGACGTCCATGTAGTTCACTTCCGATGGAAGCGCTTCGATGAACTCGCCGCCTTTTTCACGGGCGGTGATGCGCTCGGTTTGGAAAGCGCCTTTTTTGTCGATCGGGTTGTTCGCCTGGGCGATGAGGAAATTCTCTTCTTGGTCGGCCGTGAGATACTCGATCTCGTTAGTGACCTTGGAATCCACCACGCGGCGGTAAGGAGTTTCGATGAAACCGAACTCGTTGATGCGTGCGTAAGTACACATCGAGTTGATGAGACCGATGTTCGGACCTTCGGGAGTTTCGATCGGGCAGATCCGGCCGTAGTGGGACGGATGCACGTCGCGGACTTCGAATCCGGCACGGTCGCGGTTGAGACCACCTGGTCCAAGCGCCGATAGACGACGCTTGTGCGTCAGCTCGGCGAGCGGATTGGTTTGGTCCATGAACTGCGAGAGCTGCGAACGGCCGAAGAAATCACGCACGACGGCGGAAAGCGCCTTCGGGTTGATGAGCTTCTGCGGCGTCATGCCTTCGATGTTCACGTCGAACAAAGTCATACGCTCTTTCACCAAACGCTCGGTGCGGGCAAGACCCACGCGGCACTGGTTAGCGAGAAGTTCACCCACCGCACGGACGCGGCGGGAGCCAAGGTGGTCGATGTCATCGATGACACCGTCGCCTTTTTTCAACTTGAGGATATAACGGACGGCGGCGAGGAAATCCTCGGGAACCATGATCCGTTGGTCGGAATCCACCTGGATGCCGAGCTTCTGGTTGATCTTGTAACGACCGACGCGGGTGAGGTCGTATTTCTTCGCATCGAAGAAGAGACGCTTGAGCAACGCGCGGGCGTTGGCGGCGGTCGGTGGATCTCCGGGGCGGAGCTTGCGATAGATGTCCTTGAGCGCGGATTCCTCGTCTTTCGCCGGATCCTTGCGGAGCGACTTGAGCAGGATTTCGTCCTCGCGGCCGTCGATGACTTCGACGTTTTTGTGACCGAGCGCCAGAAGCTGGCGGACGATGCCGATGGTGAGCGGCTCGTAAGCCTTCGCGACGGTTAGTTCGCCATCGAGGATGTCCTCGAAAGGCACCTTGTGACCGAGTTCTCCTTCGTCCATCGACTCGCTGAGCGGAAGGGCTTCAGGGGAATAGAAATGGCTGACGATGTCGCGGTCCGTCGGATAGCCGAGCACGCGCAGGAACGTGGTGGCGAGGAACTTACGACGGCGGCGGCGGCGGTCGAGATAGACATAGAGCAGATCGTTGGTGTCGAACTGCACTTCGAGCCAGGATCCGCGGTCAGGGATGATGCGGAAGGAGTGGAGAAGTTTGCCGTTAAGGTGCTGCGAGGTTTCGAAGCAGATACCTGGCGAGCGGTGGAGCTGGGAAACGATGACCCGCTCCGCGCCGTTGATGATGAAAGTGCCGCGGCGGGTCATCATCGGGAGCTCGCCCATGTAGACGCGCTCTTTCTTGGTGCCGGTCTCGTCCTTCAGCTTGAACGTCACATAGAGTGCCGCGCTGAAGCTTTCGCTGTTGCGCAGCGAGTCGAGCGAAGTGATTTTCGGATCTTCGATGTCGTAGGTCACGAAATCGAGTTCGATCGCTTCGTCGTAGCTTTTGATCGGGAAAACCTCGCGGAAAACCGCTTGGAGACCCGCATCCGCTCGCTCGCTAGGGAGCACTTCCTTCTGAAGGAATTCATCGTAGGACCGACTCTGAACCTCAATGAGGTTAGGTGGCTCGATGACTTCTTCGAATTTCCCGAAATAGAGACGTTCAGCCATGGCGTTTAGTGGTATTCTTCTTACAAATTGAGCCCGAGCCGCGAACGGTCTCAGGCAGGGTGGATCAAGCGTTGGAAAGTTTTGTCGGAATCGGCGGGAAAACCTGGTTGGTGGTGATCAGAGTCTCCCGCCGGTTTCGACAGAAAATCCCGGAGCAGATTTCTCTGCCCCGGGAATGATCTGAAAGATGTTACTTGAGTTCGATTTTGGCACCAGCCTCTTCGAGCTTCTTCTTGGCGGTTTCGGCAGCGTCTTTGGCGACACCTTCGAGGATTTTCGCAGGTGCGGCTTCGACGAGCTTTTTCGCATCTGCAAGACCAAGGCCGGGAGCGACTTCGCGGACTGCCTTGATGACGGCAATCTTGTTTGCGCCGCAATCGGTGATCACGACGTCAAATTCGGTCTTCTCTTCGGCAGCTTCGACGACGGCAGCAGGACCGGCAACGCCGACTGGTGCAGCGGCGGAAACGCCCCAATGTTCTTCAAGTTGTTTAACGAGTGCGACAGCTTCCAAAACGGTGAGCTTGCCGAGTTCTTCTACGAGTGTTTCAATATTAGCCATTTTTTTATTCTCCTTGTTCGGTGTCGTCGCCCCCGGAGCCTCCGGGGATTTCAGGGCAACAGCCGTTGCTCCGACGAGGAACCATTATGGGTTCAGGTGACGAACGGGAGCCGCCGCCACCATCACTTCAGATTGTTTGTTATTCAGCGGCTGGTGCTTCCGCCTCAGCGGCGGGAGCTTCGGCTGCGGGAGCAGGAGCTTCCACTTCTGCAACAGCAGCGGCGGGAGCTTCGTCGGCCGAGTCGTCGCCGTCCGGGTTGAATTTGTTTTTGACGACGCGGGCGATGCGGGTGGCAGGCTCGAGGATCGTGGCCAAAAGTTGGGAAAGAACCGCTTCGCGCGACGGGATGTCGGCGATGGACTTGAGCGCTTCGGCATCGAGGATCGCGTTGCCGAGGATGCCCACCTTCATCTCGGGTTTCTTGAATTCCTTTTCGAAATTCTTGATGACCTTCGCGGCGGAGAACACTTCGGCGTCGCCCATGACATAGGCCATTTGACCGGTGAGGTCGGCGCCGATGTCAGGCATGCCCGCTTCGGCGAGAGCCTTGCGCATGTAGGTTTTTTTGGCGACGGTGCAGTTGGCACCACCTGCGCCGAGACGATTGCGGAGCTCCGTGAATTGCTGCACGGTAAGGCCGGTGTAATCGATGACGATCAGGTAAGGAGACGCGTTGACGCGATCCAACAGGCCGTTGATGATGATTTTCTTATCTGGATTCATATGCGTTGGCGGTCTGTGGATTAAGCGGACGCTTTGCTGTAGGTGGCGGCTTCCAGAGGAATGCCAGGGAGCATCGAAGCGGCGAGAGTCACGGCTTGGATGTAGTTGCCCTTGGCGGAGGCGGGCTTGGCGCGGACGACGCTGTCGACGAAAGCGCGGGCGTTTTCCTCAAGCTGCGAAGGCTCGAAGGACGACTTGCCGATGGAACCCGAAACGTTGCCGTTTTTGTCGAGTTTGAAATCCACGCGGCCGGCTTTCACTTCGCGAACCGCCTTGGCGGTGTCGTCGGTGACGGTGCCGGTCTTCGGGTTCGGCATCAGGCCGCGAGGTCCGAGGACCCGGGCGATTTTCCGAACTTCGGCCATGGCGTCGGGAGTGGCGATCGCGGAATCGAAATCCGTGAAACCTTCCTGAACGCGCTTGATGAGGTCTTCGTAACCGACGTGCTCGGCACCGGCGGCGATGGCTGCTTCAGCGGCAGCGCCTTGGGCGAAGACGACGACGCGGACGTTCCGACCGGTGCCGTGTGGCAGGGAAACAGAACCACGGACCATTTGGTCGCTCTTCCGGGGGTCCACGCCGAGGTGGAACGAAAGGGTGACGGTGGGAGTGAACTTCGGCGCCGGGAATTCCTTCACGGTGCTGATTGCATCGGTGAGCGAGTAGCTCTTGCCTGATTCGACAAGGGCAACTGCTTTTTTGTAGCGTTTGCTGCGGTGTTTAGCCATTTTGGTATTTGTTAGCAGTTCGGGCGGAAGCGGTGATCACTCCCTCCTGCGGGTGCTTCGGGCGGTGAGGCCGTTGGCTGAGAATTTCAGAAAAGACCCGTTGGCGAGACGCCAACGCTCCTTGAATTAGTAACCTTCGATTTCGAGGCCCATTTGGCGGGCGGTGCCGGCAAGAATGCGGCAAGCGGCTTCAGGATCCTTGGTGTTGAGGTCGGGCATCTTGATTTTGACGACCTCCATGAGCTGGGCCTTGGTGATCTTGCCGACCTTGATTTTGTTCGCCTCTTTCGAACCGGAAGCCAGGCCTGCGATCTTCTTGAGAAGGTTGCCGGCAGGTGGCTTCTTGGTGATGAAGGAGAATGACTTGTCCTTGTAAACCGAAATCACGACAGGAAGCACGTCGCCGACTTGGGCTTGGGTGTTCGCGTTGAATTCCTTACAGAACGCCATGATGTTGACACCGGCCTGACCGAGGGCAGGGCCCACTGGAGGTGATGGATTGGCGGCTCCGGCTTTGATTTGGAGCTTGATGATTTTGACGACTTCCTTGGCCATAAATGAATGCGGTTAATCTTGCGGGAGAGGGGTGGTTGTATATTCAGCGGTGCAGGTCCAGACAATTATGCTCTTTCGACCTGCCAATATTCGAGTTCGACCGGAGTGCTGCGTCCGAAGATCGTCACCGACACGCGGAGCTTGCCGCGTTCCGGGTCGATTTCCTCAACAACGCCGTTCTGACTTTGGAACGGTCCGTCGGCCACCTTGACGGTGTCGCCGACTTCGAAACTGATGGCAGGGCGGACGCTTTCCTCGCGCTCCTTGATTTGCGAAAGCATCGCTTCCACCTCGCGGGGACGCATCGGCGCGGGGCGGTCCTTGGTGCCGGCGAAGCCGATCACGCCGTCCATCTCCTTGATGAAAAACCAGGTCTTCTCGACGAGCTGGTTGTCCTCGGTGGCGAGGTTCATGTTGACGATGATGTAGCCGGGGAAGAATTTCTTCTTGGTCTCGGTCTTCTTGCCGCGGCGGATTTCGGAGACCATTTCGGTCGGCACGAGCACCTCGCGGATGTATTCAGTCATCCCTTCGGCCTCGGCGGTGCGGGCGATGCGGTCACGGACTTTGCCTTCCTGGCCGGAGAGGACCTGGACAACGTACCATTGATCGCGGAATGAATTGGATTCTGACATGACGGGTCGGTCGGAGATGGAATGAAAAGGACGGCCAGCGCGTTAGCGGCCGAAGCGGGAGAAGAGATATTCGACGAAATCATGGGACGAGCCGACGATCAAAACGTCGAAGAAGTCCCAGAACTGGACGAATCCTGCGAGCAGGATCATCGCGATCAGGACGACAACGGTCGAGTCAACGAGTTCCTTGTACTTCTTCAGTCCCTTGATTTTCGGGTCGGACTCCCAAGGCCAGCTTGCTTTGTGGAGCTCGCCTTTTACTTCGCCGAGGAAATTGGAGATTTTCGAAAACATGATGTCGGTTGACTGGAAACTGAAATGGAAAGTGGCACGGCAGGAGGGACTCGAACCCCCAACACTCGGTTTTGGAGACCGATGCTCTACCAATTGAACTACTGCCGTTTTGAGGCGACCAAAGGGCATCCCGCTTTCGAGGCGGGATGCCCTGGGGCCGAGCATTCCGGCGGACCAGCCGCCGGAAGCCTCGCTGCTAAGACTTACTTGATGATTTCACCCACGCGGCCGGCACCAACGGTACGGCCACCTTCGCGGATCGCGAAGCGCATGGTTGGCTCCATGGCGATCGGGGTGATGAGCTCAACCTCGAGGTTGATGTTGTCACCAGGCATCACCATTTCGACGCCTTCTGGAAGCTTGATGCTGCCGGTCACGTCGGTGGTGCGGAAATAGAACTGAGGACGATAGTTCGAGAAGAACGGGGTGTGGCGGCCGCCTTCTTCTTTCGAAAGAACGTAGATCTCGGACTTGAAGATCGTGTGACCCTTGACGGTGCCGACCTTGGCGATGACTTGGCCACGCTCGACGTCGTTCTTTTTGAGACCGCGGACGAGGAGACCGACGTTGTCACCGGCACGACCTTCGTCGAGCAGTTTGCGGAACATTTCGATGTCGGTGACGGTGGTCTTCTGCGTGTCGCGGATACCAACGATTTCGACTTCTTCCATCTTCTTGACGATACCGCGTTCGACACGGCCGGTGCAAACCGTTCCACGACCTTCGATCGAGAACACGTCTTCGATCGGCATGAGGAAGGTTTTGTCAATCGGACGCTCAGGCTCGGGGATGTAGGAATCCACGGCGTCCATGAGTTTCATGATGTTCGCCTTTTGAGCTTCGTCGCCTTCGAGGGCGGCCTTGGCGGAGCCCATGACGATCGGGATGTCGTCGCCTGGGAATTCATACATGGAGAGCAAATCGCGCACTTCCATTTCGACGAGTTCGAGGAGCTCGGCATCGTCCACAAGGTCAACCTTGTTCATGAACACGACGAGAGCAGGAACGCCGACCTGACGGGCAAGCAGGATGTGCTCGCGGGTCTGTGGCATCGGGCCGTCCGCAGCGGAAACGACGAGGATACCGCCGTCCATT
Organism: Akkermansia muciniphila; assembly: GCA_945873305.1. Classification (GTDB taxonomy): domain Bacteria; phylum Verrucomicrobiota; class Verrucomicrobiia; order Verrucomicrobiales; family Akkermansiaceae; genus Luteolibacter; species Luteolibacter muciniphilus_D. Next base: position 34,924 of record CAMCCX010000004.1, on the reverse strand, counting down.
TGGGCAGCGCCGGTGATCATGTTTTTCACATAGTCGGCGTGACCGGGGCAGTCCACGTGAGCGTAATGGCGCTTGGTGGTTTCATATTCCACGTGGGCGGTGTTGATGGTGATACCGCGCTCACGCTCTTCAGGAGCTGCGTCGATGTCGGCGTAGCTCTTCTTTTGGGCAAGGCCTTGGTCAGCGAGCGTGTTGGTGATCGCTGCGGTGAGGGTGGTTTTGCCGTGGTCGACGTGACCGATGGTTCCGATGTTAACGTGCGGCTTGTTGCGCTGGAATGATTCTTTAGCCATGGTGGTTGTTGTTCTGCTTGAGACGATTGAGATTTTTCGAGATTGCCCTGGAGCTCGCGGGGGGAATTGAACCCCCGACCTCATCCTTACCAAGGATGCGCTCTACCCCTGAGCTACGCGAGCAATCTGACATGTAGTGCTCCACCTTCGACTCGACAAAAACACCGCGGCCGATCTCAAAAAGACGAGACTAGACGCGGCACCCCTGACTTGCTGTGGGGAAGAGCGGCGCGACCTTAGCAAAGCCGATCACTCTGTCAAAAAAAATCTCGATGAAAAGAAAATTGATCGGAATTCCCTGAAAATGTAAGGATCAGGCGGCCGGAACATTTGCCTCAGGGACCATCAGCGAGAGCCTGCGGATGACCAAACAGGTGCCCGTTTCCGCATCCACCTCCACGATCACGCCGCACAAACGCACCGGACCTTTCGCGATCGGGAAACGCGTGGGCATGCCCGATTTGAAGCGCCAGACCACCGACTCGATGCTGCGCCCGAGCACGGATTCCTCGGGGCCGCACATCCCGGCGTCCGTGAGATAGCCGGTGCCGCCCGGGAAAATGTTCTCATCCGCGGTTTGCACGTGGGTGTGGGTGCCGACGACGAGCGAGACTTTGCCGTCGAGCATCCGGCCCATCGCGATTTTCTCGCTGGTCGTTTCCGCATGGAAATCGAGCACGATGACCTTCACCCCGTCCGCCCGCAGGCGTTGCGCTTCCTTTTCCACGGCAAGATACGGATTTTCCAAAGGCGGCTGGATGAACGAGCGACCCTGCGCCTGGATCACGCCGATCCGGCCTTTTGCGGTTTCCAACACCACGCTGCCGCCGCCCGGCGTGCCTTCCGGATAATTCAGCGGCCGCAGCAACCGCGGCTCCGTCGGGAAATAATCGACGATTTCCTGCTGGTCCCACACGTGATCGCCGGTCGTGATCACTGCCGCGCCCGCGCGCAGCAGATCGATGGCGATCCGCGGCGTGATCCCCTTCCCGCCCGCCGAATTTTCCCCGTTTACGATGCAAAAATCCAGTCCCTCCGACTGTTTGAGAAGCGGCAACTGCTCGATGACCGCCTTGCGGCCCGGTTCGCCGACCACATCACCGAGAAATAAAATACGAATCGCTGGCATAAATTTGAATGAGCGGGTTGAACTCCTCCGCTCCCGAGGAAACCTCCACATTCCCCACGTCCCGACAATCCAATTCCCAGAATGTCACTATTCTTCAAACGCTATTTCCCGCTGCTGATCATCCTCGGTTTGGCATGGATCGTCTATGCGCCCGTGCTTTTTCGGCCCGAAAATCCGTCGCGCTGGGAACTTCGAAAGGCCATTCACCCACTGACAAAACCAGCACCGGCCACCCTCTCGATGCTCGCCGCGCCGCCGGACTGGAGCGCGCTGGAAATCTACCAGAACACCATCACCCGCGAGGAGTTCGAGCGGCTGCTCACCACCGTTTTCACCACTGGCAACGCCTGGCAAACGTGCATCGAAATCGACGCAACCGAGGCCCGCATCCAAACCGGCAACTCCCCCGCCGGAGAAAGTTTCCACCTCCGCTTCGCCCCGGCCGAGTCCACCGCCCGCCGCCATTGGAGCAGCGCCAAAGAACTTCCGTCGACCACTCCGGACAAGCCCCTCGCCGGACTAAAAATCGCCATCGATCCCGGCCACATCGGCGGCGAGTGGGCGAAGCTGGAGGAACGCTGGTTTGTCGTCGCAGGCGGCGCTCCCGTGCAGGAAGGCGACATGACCCTCCGCGTCGCAAACCTCCTCAAACCGCGCCTCGAAGCCCTCGGCGCGACCGTTTCCCTCGTCCGTGAAAAAACCGAACCCGTCACCTCCATCCGCCCGGACGCCCTGCTCTCGCTCACCCAGGATTCCGCGCCCCAGTCCCCGCAAAAACTCGCCGAGCGCCTCTTCTATCGCACCGCCGAAATCCGCGCCCGCGCCGACCTCGTCAACCAGTCGCTCAAGCCCGATCTCGTCCTTTGCCTCCACTTTAACGCCGAAGCCTGGGGCGACCCTAACCAACCCACCCTCATCGACCGCACCCACCTCCATCTTCTTCTGAACGGCGCCTACACCGACGAGGAAGTCCTGCTCGCCGACCAACGTTTCGCGCTGCTCCAAAAACTGCTCCAACGCACCCACCAGGAGGAAGCCCTCGTCGGAGCCACCGTCGCCGCGGCCTTCGCGGAAATCAGCGGTCTACCAGCCTACGCCTATCCGCCAGACTCCAAGAACGTCCGCCCCGTCGCCGGCCAGCCCTACCTCTGGATCCGCAATCTGCTCGCCAACCGCCTCTACGACTGCCCCGTCATTTTCCTGGAACCCTATGTCATGAATTCCACCATCGACCACACCCGCATCCAGGCCGGCGACTTCGACGGACTCCGCGAAATTTCCGGGAAACTCCAGCCCTCGATCTTCCGCGAATACGCCGACGCCATCGCCGAGGGCCTGAAACGGCACTACGCCAGCGCCCGGAAGCCCGGCAAATAAAAGTCAGTCCGCCGCATTTCATCAAGAGTCCGTCGCAATTTGCGGCGAGAACATCCCGGAACTCCACGTATTTGGCGGCCTCAACGCCACCATGATCCAACGCCTCATCCCGCTTTTCCTCACCCTCGCGCTCCCCGCACTCGCCCAGGATGGCGGCCAGCTCTTCAGACTTTACTGCTCCGCCTGCCACGGAGCCGACGGCAAGGGCGCCACCGGCGGAGCCTTTCCCCCGCTCGCCGGCAGCCCGTGGGTCGGCGGGGATCCCGACCGCAGCGTCAAAATCGTCCTCCATGGACTCCATGGACCCGTCGATGTCATGGGGAAAACCTACAACCTCGAAATGCCGCCCCAAGGCGCGATGCTGCCCGACGACCAGATCGCCGCCATCCTCACCTTCGTCCGCACCTCCTGGGGAAACCAAGCCACCCCCGTCACCACCGAGTTCGTCCAAGCCACCCGCACCGCCACCCGCGACCGGAATACAGCCTGGACCGCCGGAGAAATTCTCAAGCTCCACCCGCTCCCGCTTGAAAAAACCGCCCTCACCCACCTCATTTCGCAAGTCTATGCCGGCAAATGGAGCGAACTCCCCGATTTCTCCACCCTCAAGGCCGTAAACGTCGAGGAAGAGCACGACGGCATCCTCACCGTCACCGATTCCCCGCTCAAGGACTCCTTCGCCATGATCTGGCAGGCCGACTTCCAAGCCCCTGCCGACGGCGAATACACCTTCCTCCTCGACGCCGACGACGCCGCCCATGTCATCATCGATGGCAAATCCGTCGTCCAAGTCCAAGGAACCGGCCCCATGAATGGCTCCCGTGCCAAACAGGAAAAAGCCACCCTCACCAAGGGCACCCACAAGTTCCGCGTCGAGTATCTCGAAATCTCCGGCAACAAAGGCATCACCCTCGGATGGAAAGCCCCAGCCACCCGAAACTGGAATTGGCTCTCCGACCACAAAGGCGATTCTGGCACCACCCGCGAGGCCATCCCCATCGAGCCCGTGGACGGCCGCCCCGTCATCTACCGGAACTTCATCGCCGGCACCACCTCCCGCGCCATCGGCGTCGGCTTCCCCGGCGGCCTCAATCTCGCCTACTCCGCGGACAACCTCGCCCCCGCACTCCTCTGGACCGGTGACTTCATCGACGGGGCCCGCAAATGGACGGACCGCGGCACCGACACCTCGCCGCCCGCCGGCGAAAACCTCGTCAAACTCGCCCATTCCCGCGCCTTCCCCGAATCCGCCCGCTTCCGCGGCTACAAGCTCGACCCCGCCGGAAATCCCACCTTCTCCGTGCAGATCGGCGAGCAAATCCTGCTCGACTCCTGGCGCGCCGAGACCGGCACGCTGATCCGCAAACTCACGGTCAGCGGCTCCCACCTCGACCTCCAGCTTTCCCAGCCCCCCGAACTCATCATCGAAGGCGCAGCCGGCAACTCCACCCTCAAGCTCACTTCCGGCCAGCCAGTCACCCTCACCTACCGCTGGAAATAATCCCTCTGCGCAAGTCATCCCGAATCATGTCCTCCATTACCTCTTCCTTTCGACATCCGCGGCTCATTGCCGGATGTTCGGTGTTCCTCTTCTCATCCCTCGCCCACGCGGCCAAACAATCCGACTTCTACCTTCGCGAGGAAATCCCGCTCCCGCCCGGCGAAGTCATGGAAATCGGCTCCATCGCCCTCATGCCCGGGCAGCAAATCGCCGTCACCACCCGCCGTGGCGACTTGTGGATCTGCACCGGCGCATACCGCGACGACTTGAGCAACGTCACTTGGAAGAAATTCGCCCAAGGCCTCCACGAACCCTTCGGCATGTTTTGGAAAGCCGGCTGGCTCTACCTCACCCAGCGCCCCGAAGTCACCCGCCTCAAGGATTCCACCGGCAGCGGCGTGGCCGACACCTTCGAGACCATCAGCTCCGACTGGGGCATCAACGGCGACTACCACGAATACGCCTTCGGCAGCGAGCCCGACAAGAACGGCGACATCTGGGTCGTCCTCTGCCTCACCGGCTCCGCCGGTGCTGACTCCGACTGGCGCGGCTGGTGCCTCCGCGTCACTCCCGGCGGGAAAATGATCCCCACCTGCTCCGGCATCCGTTCCCCCGGCGGCATCGGCCTCGACGCCACAGGCCAGGTCTTCTACACCGACAACCAAGGCCCTTGGAACGGCTCATCCTCCCTCAAATGGCTCAAGCCCGGCTCCTTCCAAGGCAACCCCACCGGCAACAAATTCCACCAACTCGCCAAACTCCCCGCCCCGCCCGAAGTCGCCGACAAGTCCCGCATCCTCGCCGAGCGCACCAAGCACCGCGAATTCATCCCGCCGGCCGTCGTCTTCCCCCACGGCAAGGTCGGCCAATCCCCCACCGGCATCGCCTGCGACCAGAGCGGCGGGAAATTCGGCCCCTGGCCCAAACAACTCTACGTCGGCGAGCAAACCCACTCGCAGGTCCAGCGCGTCTGCCTCGAACAAGTCAACGGCCTCTACCAAGGCGCCGTCTTCCCCTTCCTCGAAGGTTTCGAAACCGGCCTCATCCCCGTCCGCCTCGATCAAGACGCCGGCCTCCTCTTCACCGGCGGCTCCAACCGCGGCTGGGCCTCCCGCGGCAGCAAGCCCTTCACCTTCGAGCGGGTCACATGGACCGGCAAGACCCCCTTTGAAATCCAAACCATGACCGCCAACAAAGACGGCTTCACCCTCAACTTCACCGAGCCCGTCGACCCCGCCACCGCCGCCAACCCCGCCACCTACGGCATGGCCGCCTGGACCTACATCTACCAATCCCAGTACGGCAGCCCGGAAGTCGATCAAGCCACCCCCAAAATCACCGCCGCCACCGTCTCGGCCGACAGGAAATCCGTGCGTCTCACCATCGACGGCCTCGTCCGCGGTCACGTCCACCATCTTAATTCCCAAGCCCTGAAATCCGCCAAAGGCGACACCCTCTGGCACCCCGACGCCTACTACACCCTCAACGAGATCCCCAAATAGGCAAAACTTCCCGGACGCTCCGGCGAGAGATCAGCCATCGAAGGAATTGCAGGAGAGTGCGACCGGTTTCAACCTTCCCGACCTCACCCTGAGACCAACTGGAATCTCGGACAGCACGATGGCGCGGCTTCCCTAAAGCCGCCCGTCATCCGCCCGTTCCAGACGAATGGTCCCGCTTTCTGCTTGAGCGAGGTCCAACAGATTATTCAATGGTATAGCAGGCGTTCGCAATCGCCACTGGCAGATGCGATCAGGGCTTGCTGCTTGGCGGGCAACAGGGTGGCACGATCCTCAAGCATTAGCAGAAGCGCCATGCGAATCCCGGTCAGCGGGTTTTAAATTCCTGGCTGATGGTGGCGAGGAGGTTCGTTTTCATGCCATCGAGCCATCGGATGGGGCTGATGTCATGAAGCAGGATTCCCCAGCCGGATTGCGAGGGGACCTCGGATTTGAACCTGAGAATCCGCGGGAGATAATAGATTTCCTCGTCCTGAATTTTGAAGAGAATCGCATCCTGCGGTTCCCTTTGAACGAAGTCCTTATGGGTTTTCCGGCACTCATCGAGAACGTGTTGGATATCCAGCGGCAGTCCACCGCCGCTTCCTGATTGATCTATCAGAATTTCGGCGGATCGGTTGGACCGGGTGTTTCCACCCGTCGGGTCTTGCATCAACCTCAAAGCCGCAACTCCAAGTCCCCAGAGCGGAAGAATGAGGGCCACGGGGCCCGGGAAACGCCGCAGTCGGAGCATGGATTCAGGCGGGGGTCATTCGAGGCCGAAGCGCTTGCGCTTTCGATAGAGCGTGGCTTTGTCGATGCCGAACACGGCCGCGGCCTCACTGAGCGAGGGGACCCAGCGCAGCACTTCCATCATATGCGCCTTTTCGACTTCCTCGAGGCTGTGTTCGCCGCCGATTCCTAACAAACCGTGTTCGCCGCCGTTTTCAGCGGAAGGCAAGGAAACCGGTTGCGGAAGATCCTCCGCAGTGATTTCCGGTCCTGCCGACAGAATGCTGGCACGCTCGATGGCATTGCGCAGTTCCCGCAGATTGCCGGGCCATGCATGGCGCATCAATGCGATGCGACCGCTTTGGCTGAAGCCCTTGATATTGCGTCTTCGTTCGGCGGAAAAATATCCCAAGTAGTCGTTGGCGATGCGCTCCAGGTCGGCTGGCCGCTGGCGCAACGGGGGAATCGTCACGCTGATCACGTTGAGGCGATAGAAGAGATCCTCGCGGAAATTTCCCGCCTCCATGCTGGCTTTGAGGTCGCAGTTAGTGGCGGCGATGATGCGGACATTTGCCGCACGAACTTTGTTTTCACCGAGCCGCTCGTATTCGCGCTCTTGAAGAAAGTGCAGCAGCTTGGGCTGGATCTCGATGGGAAGCTCGCCGATTTCATCGAGAAACAGGGTTCCTCCATCGGCCTCGTGGATTTTGCCCCACGTGTCCTTGATCGCGCCGGTGAACGACCCTTTCACGTGGCCAAACAGCTCGCTCTCCAGTAATTCCTTCGAGAGGCTGGGACAACTCACCGTCCGAAACGGCTTGTCCCGCAAATGACTGCGCCCATGGATTTCCCGGGCGATCACACTTTTGCCGGTGCCGCTCTCGCCAAGGAGAAGGATCGACGCGGGGGTCCCGGCGGCGCGAAACAACACCTCGAATTCTCTGCGGCTTCGCGCGTCGTCGGAGGAGAAACTCAGCGGTGGCGACAGCGAACGCCGGACCTCGCTCGTGGATTCGGGAATCGATTTCGTTAGCGATTTGGCTTCGCCTCGTGTGATCAGTGATTTTCGAGCCCTGGTCAAAACCGCTCTCAATTCATCAGGCGTGAACGGCTTTTCGAGATAGCCAAACGCGCCGTGTCGGGTCGCCTGGACGGCGGTGGCAATGGCGTCACATGCCGTGAAAATCACCACCAGCGGCGGCTGTTTCAGCGCGATGATTTTCCGCAACAATTCGAGTCCGTCCTCGTTTCCCGGACGAAGATCGAGGAAAACGAGATCGAACTGCTCCTCCTTGATCCGCCGCAAAGCCAGCTTCCCGTCCTCCGCGGTTTCGACGTAATGCCCCTCGGCTTCCAATGCCAGCGATGCAGTCAGGCGGATCGAATTTTCGTCGTCAATAATGAGAATGTCCATGCGTCGGGGGGAAATGTGGGATCGGCCTTTTTGGAGAACAATCCTGCGCCAAAATACGGAGGACGACCCTACAACGACGCGCGGTTTCGTGCAACTTGCATTGCTACAATTCATCAGGGAACCGCGACTTGATGAAAATCAATTCATTACAAGCGGGTTGCCGCCCGTGGCTCCTCTTCTATTTCAAACTCGGCGGCGGGAAGGGCTGCTCGGAGAGGATCCAGTCTTCATTCTTGTCGGAAAAGGTCTTCAGCGCCCACTCGCTGGGGAGCAGGGCGACCAACCAGCCGTTGGAGTCACGGGCAAGCGCCGCGCCGAGCGAGAGCGACGGACGCGCTTCGGGAGCGAGCGGGTCGCCTTCCTTCGGCTTCAACCAGCGGGCGAGCGACCAGTTCGCGGGCTCGATGCGCGTCTCCGCGGCGTATTCGCCTTCAAGCCGGTATTGCAGGACTTCGAACTGCAGCGGGCCGACCGCGCCGAGCAGCGGGATCTGCGGACCCTCGGTGTCGATGAGCACGAACTCGCTGGCCACGCCTTCCTTGAGTAACTGTTGGAGACCGTCGCGGAAGCGTTTGTATTTCGCGGTGCTCTTGTTGTGCAGGAAGGAAAAACATTCCGGCGCGAACCGCGGGATCTCGTCGAAGGTCACGCCGGGCTGCGAGGAAAGCGTGTCGCCGATGAGCAGGTCGTAATTCCCCACCAGGCCGACGACATCGCCGGCGAAGGCGTCGTCCACCGTTTCGCGCTCGCGGGCGAAGAGACGCTGCGAGTTGGCCAGGCGGACTTTCTCGCCGGTTCGGCCGTTGATCACGTCCATGTCGCGCTCGAATTTCCCGGACACGATGCGGACGAACGCGATGCGGTCGCGGTGCTTCGGGTTCATGTTCGCCTGAATTTTGAACACGAAGGCGGAGAATTCCTCGGACGCCGGATCGATCATCATCCCGCCGCTTTCGCGCGGGGTCGGTGGCGGCGAGAGTTCGAGGAAACGGTCCAACAGAAGCTGCACGCCGAAGTTGTTAGCCGCGCTACCGAAGAAGACGGGAGTGAGTTCACCCGCGAGGACTTTTTCCAAATCGAACTCCGCGCCCGCGCCTTCGAGCAGTTCCAACTCGTCGCAAACTTGCTGATAAGTCCCCTCCTCCACCGCGTCCTTCACGCTCTCGTCCTCGATGCCCGTCACCGCCACCGGCGCGCGATAAGCGCCGTGAACGGTGCGTTGGAAAAGGTGCACCTGCTTTTGCTCGCGATCATAGACCCCGCGGAAACGAGGACCGTCGCCGAGCGGCCAGTTGACCGGATAGGCATGGATGCCGAGCACGGATTCCAGCTCGTCAAGCAAGTCCATGGACGGCCTGGCCGGGCGGTCCAGCTTGTTCATGAAGGTGAAAATCGGCACGCCGCGGCGGCGGCAGACTTCGAAGAGTTTCCGCGTCTGGCTCTCGATGCCCTTGCCGGCGTCCACCACCATCACGGCGGCGTCAACGGCGGTTAGAACCCGATAGGTGTCTTCCGAGAAATCCTTGTGCCCCGGCGTGTCGAGGATGTTGACCACGCAGTCCTTGTATTCGAACTGCAAGACGGTGGAGCTCACGGAAATGCCCCGTTGTTTTTCCAGGTCCATCCAGTCCGAGGTCGTCGCGCGCTGGTTTTTCCGGGCGGTGACGCTGCCGGCCAGGTTGAGCGCGCCGCCGTAGAGCAGGAATTTCTCCGTCAGTGTGGTCTTGCCGGCGTCCGGATGGGAAATAATCGCGAACGAACGGCGGCGTGTCACCTCGCGCTGGAGCGCGGGCGAGGGGATGGCGTAAGGAGAGACGGACATGAAATCGGGCCGCACGGACTACGCCCGGAACGCCCGCGGAGCAAGCCCGGACCGTGGTTTCTTTCGGCCGTTTGGAGAAATCCTCTGGAGCCGCCGCCGTGACTGTGCCATATTAAATCCCCGGTTTTTTGCCGGGAAATCATTCATGAAAGGCGACGATGTATGTTCCGATGGCTGCCATGGAAATTCTTCGTGAAACACGCGGCTCGACGCTACGGCGTGCTGGATCCCGCGTTGTTGCTCGCGCGCATGCGCCGTTTCGCCCAGCCGTCGGAAGTGGCCGAGCCGCTGGAGCTCCTGCGTGCGGGCATCGTTTTCCACGCCCGCGGCTTGGTGAACGCCAAAGCCATCCAGCACAACCTCGACTGGGTCTGGCCGTATTGGGTCGAGCGGCAGTTCAATCCCGCGGACAAATCGTTCGTCCCGCGGGCGTTTTCCTTCAGCCACATCAACCTCACCCACCGCAACTGGACGGCGGTGGGATTGCCCGGAGCGCCGGTCTATCCGATTGTGGATCCGCGTGGCTTGGTCACGCCCTTGCACGACGGCTGGTCGCTGGATTTCTGGATCGTGACCGACTCGCGGCGGCGCTTGTTGCCTAGCAAACTCGACGACGAAGCAGTGAAACAGCGCTTGCTACTGGAGCCCGCGCTCGCGGTGACCACCGCTTGCCGCATCGACGGCCTCAGGTTGGATCTCGCCACGAGCATGGAAATCGCCGAGCACGGTTCCGCGGAAGTCCGCACCAAGATTCGCGCCGTTTCCGATGAGGACGGCTGGCTGGTGGTGGCGGTGCGGCCCTACAATCCCGAGGGAATCCAGTTCGTCCAGAGCATCGCCATCGACTCGTCAGGCACGGCTTTCCGGGTGAATGACGAGGCCACGGTGAAACTGGGAGAACCACCCGATTCGCTGCGGATGGCCCATTACGCCGAGGGCGACGTCTATCTGGATCTACCTGGCAAAAACGGCCAGCGCGAGGTGAGATGCGACGTCGGCATGGCCACCGGCGCGGCGCTGTTCCGCGTTCATGCCGGCATCCCGCGTGATCTGGGCGTCTCGGTGACGCTGGAGCGGGATTTCCGGGAATTGCCGAAACGCGCGGATACCGGCGTTTCCTGGCAGCACGCGCTGACGGGCACCGCGGAGCTGCGAATCCCGGACGAGCGGATGCAGTTCCTCTACGACGCCGCGGTCAGGACGCTGCTGCTGCTCTCCGCTGAGGAAATAGTTCCCGGCCCGTACACCTACCGCCGGTTCTGGTTCCGCGACGCCTGCCTGATGCTCCACCCGCTAACAGCCATCGGCCAGTCGGACCGCGCGGGACGGATTCTCGCCGGCTTCCCGGTCCGCCAAACCATGGCGGGCTATTTTCTATCACAAGAAGGCGAGTGGGACTCGAACGGGCAAGTGCTCTGGATCGTCGCCCGCCACGCGGAATTGTCGGGCAAGCGTCCGGGAAAGGAAATGGAGCACGCGCTGCGCAAGGGGATGCACTGGCTGGCGAGGAAGCGCGCCACCGCCAGCGGTCTGTTGCCCGCCGGATTCAGCGCGGAACACCTCGGCCCTAACGATTTCTACTACTGGGACGATTTCTGGGCCTGGGGCGGCTTGAAGGCGATCGCGAGACATTGGCGGCGCACCGGTGACAATGCCGTGGCAGGCGAGGCGGAGGCACTCGCCGGGGAATTCGCCGCCAGCATCGAGGCGAGCATCGCCGGCATCCCCGCGTCCCGCTCGAAGGGCGCCATCCCCGCCGCGCCGGACCGGCGGATGGACGCGGGGGCGATCGGCTCGATGGTCGCGGACTATCCGCTCCAGCTCTATCCGCCGGGCGACGAGCGGATCGCGAAGACCGCGGAATTCCTCATCGACCGCTGCTTCCACGAAGGCGGGTTTTTCCAGGAAATGATCCATTCCGGCGTCAACGCCTACCTGACGCTCGACCTCGCCCAGACGCTGCTCCGCGCGGGCGACCCGCGGTTCGCCGCGCTCGTCCGCCGCGTGGCGGAGCTCGCGTCGCCCACCGGCCAGTGGCCCGAAGCCATCCACCCGCAAACGCTCGGCGGCTGCATGGGCGACGGCCAGCACGGCTGGGCCGCCGGCGAGTGGATCATGATGATGCGCAACTGCTTCGTGAGGGAAGAGGAGGATTTACTGGTGATCGGCTCGGGCATTCTGCCGGAATGGCGGGCGGCCGGCGGGGAAATCCGCTTCGGCCCCACGCTCACGCCATGGGGCGAGGTGAGCGTGCGACTCGCCGACTCGCAGCTGGAGTTAGACGCGCGGTGGAGAGGAGCCGCCCCGCGCGTGAGGATTTCGGTGCCGGGATTCCTAACGATTGAAGCCGATCCATTAGACACTCAATTTCAACTCCAAATATCATGAAAATCGCCATGTTTACCAATACCTACCTCCCTCACGTCGGCGGCGTGGCGAGGTCGGTGAAAACCCTGGAAGACGCCTGCCGCGAGCACGGCCACGAGGTCCGCGTGATCGCGCCGGATTTCAACGGGCAGGAATCGTCCCCCCACGTGCTGCGCGTCCCCGCGATCCAGCATTTCAACGGCAGCGACTTCTCGGTCCAGCTCCCGGTCCCCAACGTGATCCGCGAATACATCCAGGATTTCCGGCCGGACCTGATTCACAGCCACCACCCGTTTCTGCTAGGCGACGCCGCGCTCCGCGAGGCACGGAAAATGCAGGTGCCCATCGTCTTCACCCACCACACGCTCTACGAGCGCTACACGCACTATGTTCCGCTAGACTCGCCCGCGCTGCGGCGCGTGGTCATCCGCCTGGCCACGGAATACTGCAACCTCTGCGACGAAGTCATCGCTCCCAGCGGCAGCATCGCCCGGCTGCTGCGCGAGCGCGGTGTGACCACGCCCATCCAGTCCATCCCCACCGGCATCGATCTGGAATTCTTCGCCTCGGGAAACCGCGAGCGCTGCCGGAAGACACTCGGCATTCCGCGCGACGCCAAGGTCATCGGCCACGTCGGGCGGCTCGCCAAGGAAAAGAACCTCATCTTTCTAACCGAGTCCGTCGCCAAGTGCCTCGAAGCCGATCCATCGACCGTTTTCCTCGTCGTGGGTGACGGCGAGGCCCGCGAGGAAATGTTAGCCATTCTCCGCCACAGCGCGGGCAAGCGGCGCGTCCACGCCGTCGGCACCCTGATGGGCCGCGCCCTCGCGGATGCCTACGCCGCCATGGACTGCTTCGTCTTCGCCTCCCAGACCGAGACGCAAGGGCTGGTGCTGGCGGAAGCGATGGCGGCGGGAAAGCCGGTGGTCGCCATCGACGGACCCGGCGTGCGGGAAATCGTCAACGACGGCGAGAACGGAATTCTTCTGGCAGGCGACGCGTCCGCCGACGAGTTCGCCGCCTCGCTGCGCGGCATCTTGAACAATCCGGAGCTATTCCAGTTCTGCGAGGAAAACGCCCGTCAGACCGCGTTGCATTACGGCGAGGAGCGCTCCGTGCTGCGCGTGCTCCATTGCTACAAACAGCTCGTCGCCGAGCACCAACAGCCGGCCAACGTGGACTTTTCCGGCTGGGACCGGCTGCTCGCCACCATCGGCATCGAGTGGGATTTGTTTGTCGAAAAAGTGTCGGCGGCGAGCGCGGCCGTGATGAAAACCCCAACCACCGAAGCATCCATTGATTAGCAACATCGTCGTCGGTTGGAGATGGTTGCGGCGGAGGTTGAGCCGCACGCACTGGGCGGCGCGCTTGCTCGGCCTCAAGGCTCCCCTTGGCGAGGCCGACGAGCCGGGACTCGTCATGATCCAGATAGACGGGCTGTCGCGCACCGAGTTCGAGCGCGCGTTGGCGAGCGGACGGCTGCCGTTTCTCAGACGGTTGATCCGCCGCGGACACTTCACGTTAGAGAGTTTTTACTCCGGCCTGCCGTCCACCACTCCCGCGGTGCAGGGCGAGATTTTCTTCGGCATCCGCACCGCGGTGCCCAGCTTCGAATTCATGCGCCGCAAGACGGGCAAGGTTCTCCGCATGTATGAATCCACCGCCGCGGCGGAAATCCAAAGTGAGCTGGCGGAGCAGTGCCCCGACCCGCTCTTGAAGCACGGGCGAGCCTATCTGGACGTCTATCGGGGCGGTGCGGACTTCTCCCATTACTGTTCCCAGGACACCGCGATGCCGGAGGTTTTGAGGCAGCTGAACCCGGTCAAGTGGCTGATCCTCTCGACTCTTTACGCGCCTAAAATCCTGCGCATGATCGCGTTGGTCTTGCTCGAGACGGGCTTGGCCATCGTCGATGCCTTCAAGGGCGTCCGCCAGCGCCAGGCGTTTTACAATGAAATCGGCTTCGTCCCGGCGCGGGTGTTTTTCAGCATTCTGCTGCGCGAACTCATCCGCTTCCGGGTGATGCTCGACATTGAAAACGGCGTGCAGGTGATCCACGCGAATTTGGTCGGCTACGATGAACAAGCGCACCGTCGCGGACCGGACTCCGCCTTCGCGCATCGGGCGCTGAAAGGCATCGACGGCGCGATCCGCGACATCTGCCGCGTGGCCGGGCAATCCACTTACCGCGACTACGAATGGATCGTCTATTCCGACCATGGCCAGGAGCGGACCATTCCTTACGCGACCCGCTACGGCCGCGGCATCGGCGACGCGTTGCGGGAGGTGTTCTCCCGCGGCTCTCTGTCAGGCAGGGAAATCTGGATCAGCCGCCTGCCCGAAGTCGTCGCCCACACCCGCGACCGCTGGCGGCAGTTCTTCGGCCTCCAGCCCGCCAGCCACGAGCAAGCCGCCGCTCCCGCTCCGGCCACGCAGATCGTCGTCACCGCCATGGGACCGGTGAGCCATCTCTATCTGCCAGTAAATCCGTTGCCGCCGGAAATGGAGTTCTACGCGCACGGGCTGGTGGAAACCGCCGGAATCCCGCTGGTCTTGCTGCCCGGCCCCGACTGCGTCCGCGCCTTCAATCGCCGCGGGGCGTGGAAACTGCCGGAAGACCGCGCTGAGATCCTGGGGCCCGCGCATCCCTTTCTGGACGAGGCCGCGGCGGACCTGGTCGCGCTCTGCCGCCATCCCGACGCCGGGGATTTCGTACTCAGCGGCTGGGACTATCAGGAACCATCGCTGAGTTTCCCGATGGAAAACGGCGCCCACGGCGGGCCGGGAGCGGAGGAGACACGCGGCTTCCTGCTAGTGCCGGACCGCATCCAGCGCTGGCACGTGGCGCATCTGCAGAACACCCGCAACCGCGTGCGCGGCGAGGACCTCCGTAAAATCGCCATGCACTTCCTCGGCCGCGACGGCACCCGCGAGGAGCGGGTGCCCCATCACCGCGCCCGCGAGGACGACCTAACCGTCCGGGTGATGACTTATAACATCCATAGCTGCCGCGGCCTCGACGGCAAGGTCCGCCCCGAGCGCGTCGCGCGCGTCATCAACCACTTCGACCCCGATGTCGTCGCGGTCCAGGAAGTCGATTCGCACCGGTTCCGCAGCGGCGGCCACGACCAATCGCAACTCATTGCCGACCACTTGCGGATGAGCCACGTTTTCCACGCCATGTTCGAGGAGGAAAGGGAACGCTACGGCATCGCGATCTTCTCGAAGTTTCCCTTCACCATTGTGAAAGCCGCCCACCTGACCGGGGCCGAGCGGCGGATTTTCCGCGAGGCTCGCGGTGCGATCTGGGTGCAGCTCGAGTTCGACGGGCGGCGGCCCTTTCATTTCATCAACACCCACTTCGGACTTGGCGGTGAGGAAAAACGCCGCCAGGTCGATCAACTGCTAGGCCGGGACTGGCTGGGGGACATTCCGGAAAACGAACCCATGATCCTCTGCGGCGATTTCAACTCCGGGCCTCGTTCCAGCGTTTTCCAACGCTTGCAGCAGCGTTTCCGCGACGTCCAGCTCTGCGCCGACAACCACAAGCCGCGCTCCACTTTCACCTCGGTGAAGCCGTTCATGAGGATCGATCATATTTTCGTGAGCCGCCATTTCTCCGTCGAGCGCGTGGAGCTGCCAGACACGCCGACGGCGGTGATGGCCTCGGACCACCTGCCACTCTGCGCGGAACTCACGCTGCCCGCCCGCCATGAACTTTCCTGAAAAGCTGCTGCGGCATCCTTGGAAGTTAGGGGCGGCACTCGTCTTGTTAGCGATGGCGGGATGGTTTCTCCACGCGCACCGCGGCGAGCTGACGCGTGAGTCCGTCATGGCGCACGGCTTGGCGCTTCCCGCCGCCGGATTCATCCTGGCATTCCTGATCCTCCCGCTGTTGGGTTTTCCCGTTAGCATTTTACTCGTGCTCGCCGGCGTCCGCTTCGGGCTCGGCGGCGGGATGGCTTTGGCGGCGGGTGGAATGCTGTTCCATCATTTCGCCGCGTTCCGTCTCGCCCACGGCGGATTCCGCCAGCGGGTGAGCGAGCGCCTCAAGCGGGCGGGCTATTCCATCCCCGCCATCCGGGCCGGGCACCGCGCCTGGTTCACCATGCTGTTCGCCGCCGTGCACGGCCCGCCCTATGCCGCCAAGCTCTATCTGCTCGCGCTCACCGACATTCCCTTCCGGATCTACTTGTCGGCCGGCGCGCCGGTTTACATCTTCTTCTGCCTGATTCCGGTCGGCGCGGGCAGCGCCGTGATGAGCTTCGACGCCAAGTGGATTTACCTCATCTTCGGCGTTTCCTTCGTGCTGGTTTTCGCGGGCTATCTCGTCCGCAAGCGCTTCGTCAAGAATGTCGGCCCGCCCGATCTTCCCTGAATTTGAAAACAGCCAACCCTTTCAAAAAGTCGATTTTCCAAATCCGCAGTGTAGGTTTCCCCCGTGATAAGGCGGCTATTCCCCCAACCCCTTCGCGTAAACCTCGTTTTCCGTGAAAACGATCATCATCGGGCGGCAGCAGATTTCGCAATCGTAGTCCACCTCCGCCGGCATTTCATCCGGGTGCGGCAAGGCGACTTCGAAGACTTCGAAGCAGGTCGGGCAGGTGACTTCGGCGAGATCCATGGCGGCAGCGTAGCGGCGATCGCCGCTTGCCGCGAATTCATTTTCTTCCATTCGCGGCGACCGGTGATCGCCGCCACATCGCCTCTTGCAAGGCCCGGCCGCCCTGCCATTCTCCCCCCGTTATGTCCGCGAAGACGCTGTTTGAAAAAATCTGTGACAAGGAAATCCCCGCGACCATCGTCCATGAAGACGAGCGCTGCGTGGCCTTCCGCGACATTTCGCCGCAGGCTCCGCTGCACATCCTCGTCATCCCGCGCAAGGCGATCCCCCGCGTGGGACTGGCGGGCGAGGGCGACGAGGCCCTGCTCGGCCACCTTTTATTAACCGCCGCCGCGGTCGCGCGCAGCGAGGGCATCGCGGAAACCGGCTACCGGCTGGTGATCAACAACGGCCCCGACGGAGGCGAAGCCGTGCCCCACTTGCACGTCCATCTGCTGGGCGGCCGGCAGCTCCAATGGCCACCCGGTTAGCCCCCCGATCATGATCCGCAAATTCTACCCGTTCTTCGCCGCGTCCCTGCTGGCGGGCACCTCGTGCACCGTCAACCCGCCCGCCGCGCCGCCGCGGGTCAAGCGGGTGGTGCTCGTTCACGGATTTCTCGAAACCGGCTCCGCCTTCAAAACGCTCAAGAAGCGCCTCGAAAAGCGCGGCTTCGAGTGCTACGTCCCGCGCCTGAAACCCAGCGACGGCCGCAGCGGATTGGGAAATGTCGCCGCCCGTCTCAAGCAGGACATCGACACCAAGTTCGGCCCGAAGGAACCGATCAACGTCGTTGCCTTCAGCATGGGCGGCATCGTCAGCCGCGAGTATTTGCAGCACCTCGGCGGCGCGGCGCGCTGTGAGAATTTCGTCACCATCTCCTCGCCGCACCACGGCACCAAGGCCGCCTGGCTCTATCCGACCTTGGGCGTCGAGGAAATGCGGCCGGGCAGTGCGTTTCTGACAAGCCTGCAAAACTCGCAGGACCGCCTCGGGAAAATCCCGGTCACTTCCTACCGCACGCCGATGGACCTGATCATCCTGCCGCCGGAAAGCTCGGTCTGGGACCGGGCGGAAAACCTGGAATTCCCCGTCCTGATGCATCCGCTGATGCTCACTTCCGACCCCGTCCTCACCGATATCGAGCGGCGCCTGGCGAAATGACTCAGTCGCCGTCCGTTTTGATTTTTCCAAGCACTTCGACTTTCACGGTCGCCACGCCGCGATGGGCGAAACCGAGCCGCTCCGCCGCCCCGATGGTCACATCGAGAATGCGTCCCTTGGTGAACGGGCCGCGGTCGGTGATGGTCATCACCTCGGATTTGCCGTTGGATTGATTGGTCACGCGGACCTTGGTGCCCATCGGCAACGTCTTGTGGGCGGCAGTGGCACCGTGGTTCGAAAGGCGCTGGCCACTGGCGGTCCGGGTGCCGGAATTCGTCCGGACGGAATACCAGGATGCCTTGCCCTGTTGGACTGACTGCACCGCGTATTGCGCGCCGTCCAGATGGGTTTGAGATTTCGAGTTTGCACTCCCGGTTGTGGCACAACTGGGAATAAGGATGACGCCGGCGATTGCCAGGGCCACGGATTTAAATTTCCGGGTCAGGTTCATCGTGTGAAGTCCCCTTTGGGGGCGGTTTTTATAAAGGCCTCGTAATGAGGACGCAAGGAAAAACGACTCCGCTAGAACCCGCCGGGAATCCCCGGTTCCTCCAGCGATTGGGGCAAAGTCATTAGCATGGGTTAACTATTTTCTGGCCATTTTGGCACAAGGTTTGTTAACACGACTTCAATGCTAGGACATTGGATGCCCACCCATCGCGCCCGCTTCACCGAGGTGGATTTGGATTTCCTCGCCTCGGTGCTCGCGCCGGACGGACAGCGGCTGCATCTGGAAAAGCTTTGGACTGATCCGGACGCGCTGCGCGAAATGCTCGATCTGAAGGAAGTCTTCCGCGGCCTGCTCGACTCGCCCGCCGCGCTCGGGGTGTCGCCCCGTTTCTATTTCTAAGTGCTGGTCCGCCACGCGTTTCTGCAAGCGGATCTCAGCGATGCAAATCTAGCCGACTACGTCTCCAAAGTCATGACCCAGCGGATTTGCCCGTCGGCGGGAGATCCGCTGCAGGACATTGCCGGCGGTTTCACCCACGCCTCGGACTTCATCGCCATCATTTCCACGGCAAAGGAGCGGATGCGTTTCCACCTGCAAGTGGCGGCGGGAAACCAGTTTCTCCTGCTGACCGGGCTCTATCCGGATTTCCTAACCCGCCGCAGCGAACAACGCGGCGCGCCGGATCTCGCGTTCTACGAATCCTTCGCGCAACAGGCTTACCGGGACGCCGCGAACAACCGGCAAGCTCCAGGCAAAACCTCCCGGCGTTTGTTCGGGGCGCTTGCCGAAGCCATGCCCGCAGCCCGCCGTTCGCTGAACCGGGTCGCGGACGAGTTCGTTTTCCTCGGCGATTGATCAGGGAACCTGCTGCCAAACCGCGCGGCTGAGACGCCAGCCGTCCTCTTCCTTTTGCCAGTCGAAGGTCACTTCGTAAGTCCCGTCCGCCGGACGATAAGTCGGCAGCTCGACAAGGCCTGTCAGCGAGAGTCTCACCTTGGCCGCGTCGCCGCTGACGCTGACGGAATGGAATTTCCCCGCCTCGAAGCGCGTCTGCCTCGCCTGGTTGCAAAGCCACGAAAACGCGGATTCGAGCTCGGCGCGCTCGAAGCTGCCGTTGGCTTCCTGGATCTCCGGGTTTTCGAGTTCCACCTGGGAGGCGAGCAGGGCGTTGAGCGAGTAGGCGGCCATTTGCCGGCCGGCCTTCCCCGTGCCGGAATCCAAGGTGAGCGTGGCGAGCAACGACTCAGTCCGGCGTTTCAAAACCTGAGTTGGCGAAAACCACCAAACGCCGAAAATCACGGCAACTGCAAGGCTGACAGCCAGGCTGGCGAAGCGTTTCATGCCGACGGATTTTTCTGATGGCTCGGATCGTAGAAAATCCGGATGTCCGCCTTCTCCGTGCCGAGCAGCTGTTGGGCGCGCTTGAGCGCGGCGCGGGTGGATAGATTCGGGTTCCGCGGGTTGGTGAGGAAGATATTGCTCTCGCCCGCACTACGGTCGCAGCCGGCTTGCAAGGTGACGAGGATGCCGGATTTCTTGAGCACCCGGTAAACCTCGCGCGTCGCGCCGGAGACGATCAAATGCAGGCCTTTTTTCCGCATGAACAGGATCAGGTCCTCCAGCGCCATCACGCTCGTCGCATCCAGGTGGCGGGCGTTTTTCAACCGCAGGATGATCACCTGGATCGCCGGATCCGACACCGTCCGCTGGATCTGGGTGCGGAACAACTCCGCCGCGCCGAAAAACAGATCCCCCTCCACGTGGACGATCGAAATCGCGGGGATCGGACGCGTGCGCTTCTCGCCCATTTCCCGGAGTTCCCCCGCCTCGCTGAATTCATACTCGATCAAAAACGGCCGGCTCGCCTTGCGCAGGAACAGCGTGATGGAAATCGCCACGCCGATGAAAATCGCCACGTGCAGCGGGGCTAACAGCGTGGCGAGAAAGGTGATCACCAGCACCGCCGCGTCGTCCGAAGTCGAGCGCAGGCAGATGCGGATGTGCCTCACGTTGAACAGCGAAAACGACAGCGCGATGACCAGCGCCGCCAGCCCCGCCTTCGGCACGAAGTCGATCAGCGGGAATCCCCAGCCCACCGACGCGGCGATCAACAGCGCCGCCGCCATGGTGTAAATCCCGGCTAACAACGACGAGAACCGCGTCCGCGCGCCGGAGTCGTGATTCAGCATCGAGCGCGTCAGCGAGCCCGAGGCCGGCATTCCGCCGGCGAAGGCGGTCGCGAGATTGGCCATGCCCACCGCCAGCATGTCCTGGTTCACGTCCGCCCGGTCGCCGGTCTTCGACGCCAGCGTTTTCGCCATCAAGGTGTTTTCTAACGAGGCGAGGAAAGCCGTCGCGAAGGCGATGCTCAAGAGCGCCGAGATGTCGGCGAAAATTTCCGCCCGCAAGAGATGGGGCGCCCGCGGCATGAGGTCATGGAAGCCGAAGGTCACGAAGGTCTGCGCGCCCTTGAACGGCGCCACCCCCGCCCGGATCAAGGTGCCGAAAATGGCCGAGGAAATCAGCAGCGCCACCCCGAAGGCCGGCCACGACGGACGCCACCGCCGCAGCGCCGCATAGATCAGCAAGGTCGCCGCGCCCACCAGCACCGAGACCCACTGCGTGTGCGGCAGCGCCTGCGCCAGGCCCCATAACAGGCCGGCGAATGTCGAGGACGCCTCGGCACTCACGTAGCCTGACAGCCCGAGGAACGGCTTCAGTTGATTCGCCACGATCAACACCGCCGCGCCGGAAATATAACCGACTAACACACTGCGCGACACGTATTGCAAAAGATCCGCCACCCGGAAAAGCGCCCCCACCGTCGCCATCAGCCCCACCATCAGCACCAGCAGCGGGATCAGCTCGCCCCAGCGCCCGACCAGCGCCGGGTTCACCGAGAAAAAGCTGAACAGCATGAACGCCGTCGCGTTCGTGGGGCCGAGCACCGTGTGCCGCGAACCCGCGAACAACGGCGCGACGAAGGCCGCCACCGCCGCGCAGGTGATTCCATAAACCACCGGCAGTCCCGCGATGGCCGCAAACGCGATGCCCTGCGCCAGCGCCAGCACCGTCACGTTCGCCGCCGCCCACGCGTCTTGGCGGAATTTCGGCACCGTGTAGTTCCTCAGATCCTTGGCGAAGGGTGCCAGCGCCACCCGCTCCGCCGCGAAGAAATCCCGGGTATTCCTGGCGGCCTTGGTGAGCGTGCGGAGAATTTTCATCGCGGCACCGGAGCTTATTTGAATCGGGCCCTGCGGAACAGGACCAATCCTAACACCACGCAGAGGATGTTCGGCGCCCACAGCGTCAGCATCATGCCGGTGTTCGTTTTGAACTGGTCCGCCAGCATCGTCACCAGGAAATAACCGGAGCCGATGAGCAAGCTGATGATCAGCCCGCGGGAAGTATCGCGCCGGCGCGTCTGCAAGCCCAGCGGCACCGCCACGAACGCAAACGCGAGGCAGGCCATCGAGAACGAATAGCGGGTCATGATTTCCCGCTCCATTTTCCGTTTCTTTTCAGGACTCAAAGTCGGATTGCCCGCGAGTTCGCCGCGGAGCTGTTCGTTAGACATCGAGCTGGCGCCGAGTTTGCGGTCCCGCGGGTTTTTCAAATCGATCAGCAGCGGCTCCGCCTCCCCGGCGAAGCCCATCTCCACCTTGCCCTCGCGGTTTCTGGACTCGAAATACGCGTCCTCCAGCTTCACTCGCAGCTGGCTTTTCACCGGGTCGATGGTCAGCGCCGCCCGGGTCGCGTGGACGTAGGTCATTTCCCCGGCACCCTCCTCGGTCCGCGGCAACACGTAGAAATGAAACCCTTCCACCCACTCGCCGCTTTTTCCCTCGATCAGCAGTTTCTGGACATCCGTCGCATCGCCTTTGAAATCTCCCTGCACCACCCCCGGCTTGAGCAGCGAATCCGGATCGCGGGCCGCCTGTTCGTAAATCAGTTGCTTGGAGGACGCCTTCGAAAACGGCACCACGTTGATGTTCAGCCACAAGCTCAACACCGACAGCAGAATCCCGATCACGAACACCGGTGCCGAGAGCCGCACCAGGCTCAAGCCCGCCACCCGGAAACTCGTGATTTCCTGATCCGACGACAGCCGCCCGAAAACCAGCAGCACCGCCGACAAAAACCCCCACGGGATCGTGTACATCAACGACAGCGGCAGCACGCTGATCACAAACCGGATCACCAGCGACAGCGGCGCCTTTTGATCGACCAGCAGCGGCTGGATCTGTTTGAAAAGATTCCCCAGCAGCAACACCACCCCCAGCACCATCACCGCGTACAAGGTGCCCGAAAGCACCTGCCTGCCGATGTAGCGGTCCGAAATACGCATAAAGTGGGCACACTCTGGAGACCGCCCTCCGCCCTGTCCAGACAAGAGACGGATCGGGAAAATCCCGTGGCGGAAAATGGCTTCCGCCACCTCCGCAAGCGCGTGAATTCTTGACCCCGGCGGACGATTGAGCCACGGCTTGCGGCGTGTTCAGCCCCAAAAGCGACCGCCCCTATTTCGAAGCCTGGTTGCGCCGGACCGGCCGCCAGTTCGCGGTGAGCGGACGCCTGACAGAAACCGCGATGGCGCTCGCCGCCACGGAAGGCGGCTCGGTGGACGAATGGAGAACCCGCTTGAGAGTCATCCTCGAAGGCCGGGAAGTGCCATCGCTGGATTTGCTCACCCGGATAGACGCCTTGCTGGCAGGTCCGTCGAGAACACCACCCGCGGAAAACCTCCCGGAATTTTTGTTTTAGTCTCCGGCACTGCCGATTTGGACAAAACCGGGCCAAGCGAACGGGAAATCCGTGCTCTAGCATGAAATTCTAGCAATATGTTCTTGTGAGCCCGCCGGCCACGTCCTATTTCCGGGCGGGGGTGTCACTATCAGATATTCCGCCGCCGGGCAGATGTCTCACGCCCACCGCCATGCACCTATTCCGTTCCAAATCCGCGATCCTGCGCTTCAGGGCCGCATCGATCCTGCTGTGTGCGAGGTGCCTGCTAGCTCCGCTCGCCAGCATGACATTCCTCTATGCCGTCTTTCAGCACGACGGCAAGCTGACCTATGTCGGCATCGGCCTGGGAGCCGCCGCGGTTCTATCCACACTGTTTCAATGGATCCTCGCCGCGCGGGCGCGTTGCCCGTTATGTCTGACTCCGGTGCTAGCCACCAAGGAATGCGCGAAACACCGCCGCGCCCGCACCCTGCTCGGCAGTTACCGGCTGCGGGTCGCGCTGTCGATCTTGTTCAAAAACACCTTCCACTGCCCTTACTGCTCGGAGAAGTCCGGCATGAAAGTGCGTAGCAGATTCCGCTGAAAATTTCCCGCGATTCGCGGGATTGACAGCCTAGCCGGATCCGTCGAGCCTCCGCGCATGAATTTCATCACGAAATCCTTGCGAGCCATCATCCCGCACGCGGCCGGGTTGGCTCTTGCCATCTCAGCCACCGCCCGCGCCGAAACTGTCATGCCTGAAACTCCATCCGACGTAGCCGCCCCTCCCGCCGACGCCTCCAAAACCGCATCCGGCCTCGCCTCCAAAGTCCTCCAAGCGGGCAAGGGCGATCAAAAACCCGCCGCCGCCGACACCGTCACGGTCCACTACTCCGGCTGGACCACCGACGGCAAACTCTTCGACAGCTCCGTCAAACGCGGCCAGCCCACCAGCTTCCCGCTCAACGGCGTGATCAAAGGCTGGACCGAGGGACTCCAACTCATGGTGGAGGGCGAAAAACGCCGCTTCTGGATCCCCGCCGCTCTCGCCTACGGCGAAAACCCCGGCGGCGGCCGCCCCGGCGGACTGCTCGTGTTCGACGTCGAACTGCTCTCCATCAAGCAAGCGCCCAAGCCGCCCGCCGTCCCAGAAGACGTCGCCGCCGCTCCTGACAGCGCGGAGAAAACCGCCTCCGGCATCGCCTCGCGCGTTCTCGCCAAAGGCACCGGCACCACCCACCCGAAAGCCACCGACCAAGTGAAAGTCCACTACTCCGGCTGGACCACGGACGGCAAGCTGTTCGACAGCTCGGTCATGCGCAACGAATCCATCGTTTTCCCGCTCAACCAAGTCATCCCCGGCTGGACCGAGGGCGTCCAACTCATGGTCGAAGGCGAAAAACGCCGGCTCTGGATTCCCGCCAAGCTGGCCTACGGCGAAAACCCGCCGCCAGGCGCTCCCGCCGGCACGCTGGTGTTTGACGTCGAGCTGATCCAGATTGTGAAATGACCATCCACTGGTCGCAAATCCTCACCGCGGCCATCGCGCTCGGCTTCGCCTCCTGCGCCCAACCGGCGCGGCAGGCCGCCGTGCCGACGACCCCGGTCGCCGCCGTCAAAAAGCCGGTGAGGATGAACGGCCGCGGCAAAATCACCTCCATCTCGCTCACCGAGCTCTACGCCTTGCAGCAATCCGACCAGGTGCTGCTCTACGATGCCCGGCCCGGATTCTTCTACGGTCTCGGCCACCTCCCCGGCGCCATCAGCCTGCCAAAGTCGGCGGATTGCGACGCGAAAATCATCCAGCGCGAGGCGGAAATCAAAGCCGCCCTCGCCGCGAAAAAAACCATCGTCGTTTACTGCACCAACCTCGCCTGCCCGGACGCGCGCACCGTCGCGATCCATCTGGCAGGCTTCGGCTACCCCTCCTCCACCCTCACCGGCGGCTGGGAAGCCTGGAAGGAAAGCGGCCTGCCGACCGAATGATTCCCAACTTTTCCCAACCTAACCAACACTCCGTCATGTCCTCGTTCTCCAACGTCACCGTCGATGCCAAAGCCAACGTTTATTTCGATGGCAACGTCGTTTCCCACACCGTTCATTTCACCGACGGCACCAAAAAGACCCTGGGCCTCATCTACCCCGGCAAATTCCATTTCGGCACCGCCGCCCCAGAGCGCATGGAAATCATCGCCGGCGCGTGCGAAATCACCCTGGACGGAACTTCGGACGTCGTCGTCATCGAGGCGGGTTCCGCTTTCGATGTCGCCGGCAACAGCGGCTTCACCATCAAGGTGAGCGAAGGCATTTGCGAATACATCTGCTCGTTTCTCCCAGCCTGATGCCTGGCCCGGGATCCATCCGAAATCGATCCGGACTGATCCTCGCGGCGGTGGCATTGAGCTCTTGCGGGATCCGCCTGCCAGACACGCCCGCGCCCGTCTATCGGGCGGAGGCCGCCCGGACAGCCGCGCCCTCCGGCGCTCCCGCCAGGGATCCGCACGTCCTCGTTTGGTTGATTTCCGACGAGCTGCACACCGGCATGGTTTTCCCCTACGACTGGCTCATCGAGTCCGGATTCATCCCGCCCGCCGGCTTCGGCACGCCCCGATACGTCACCCTCAGCTGGGGCGACCGGACCGCCTACATGGAGAAGGGGCTGCACTCGCCGTGGAAATTTTTCCGGGCGCTCTTCACCCCCACGCCCTCCGTGATGGAGCTCATCCCGGCCAACTGGAACATCCCCGAAGTCTGCCCGAACCAGCGGATCTGGCGGAAACTCACCGCCCGCGAACGAGGCCGCGACCTCGCCGCCTTCCTCAACGATTGCAGCGTCCCCGGCGCGGACGGGCGGCCAGTCGTCTGCGGCACCTCGAGCTGGGGCGGCGGCGTCCTGTTGGAGTCGCGGCACATTTATTTCCTGCCCCGCGTTTGCAATGTCTGGACCGTGCAAGCCATCGAAACCCTCGGCGGCGAGATGCATCCATGGCGGGCCGTCACCGCCAACGGCCTCATCCGCCAGGCGGAAAATCCGCCCAACGATTTCGAAAAAATCTGGCCCGGCGTGAAACCCTAACGATCGATCCACAAGCGCCCCGCGCGCCGCCGCAGCTGGCCGCCGCCTGGCAGATTGACCACCGCCGGATTCTTCACGTCCAACAAGCCCAGCCCCCGCTCGATCAAATCCCGCTGCGGCGAGGCGATCCCGCCGTCCTGGAGAAACTTCCGCAGCGCAATCCGCTGCAAGGCCACCGGCAAATCCCGCAGCACCGGCAGATGCAGCCGGCCTTGCGGATCGAGCACTTTCGCCCGCTCCAAGGCCCACGCCTCCAGCGCTTCCAGATCCTCCGTGTCCGCCGCCCCCCGGACCAACGCCAGCGTCACGTCACGCCCGGAAATTTCCGCCAGCAACGGCAACGCCTCGTTCCGCAACCGGTTGCGCACCGCGATCGGCTCCGCGTTGCTCGCATCCTCCCGCCAGCGGTGGCCTTGAGATTCCAACCAAGCGACCAACTCCGCCCGACGGACACCCAGCAGCGGACGACTCAACTCCAGCACCACGCCGGATTCCGTCGCCAACCGCTGCTCCCCGCGCATGCCCTTGAGCCCGTGCGAACCGCGCAGCAAATTCCATAAAACCGTCTCCGCCTGATCATCCGCGTGATGCGCTAGCAAGATGCGGCGGCAGCGATGTTTCCGCGCGCACTCCGCGAAAAACTCATGCCGCGCGTTTCTCGCCGCCGTCTCCAGCGACTCGCCGCGCGCCGCCATCCGCGCCCGCACCGCCGCCCGCCCGATCTCGCATTCCAGCCCGAGATTCCCCGCCGCCCGCCTCACAAACCTCGCATCCTCCGCCGCCGCCCGCCCGCGCAAGCCATGGTTCAGATGACACACCACCAGCTTCCGAAATCCCGCCGCCACCAGCCAATGCAGCAGCGCCATCGAATCCGCCCCGCCCGAAACGCCCACCAGCCAGCGCTTCCCGCGGGATGCGCCGGCCAACCACGGAATTTTCCCGGACAGCGTCACGCCGCCCATCCTGAGCATCGTCGCGCGCTTCGGCAATCTTGATCAGCCATCCTCGTGACGAGTCGGGAAAAGGAAAAGACGGCGGGTTTCCCCGCCGCCTTTTCTGAAAAACTGGTGGGCCGCCGTCGCCCCGAGCCGCGATTGACGCGGAGCGGTGGCCGCCCTTAATCGATTGCATCCGACATGAATAGAACGCCCCGACCGCACCGTTTTTTTTCAAAAATGTGATTTTAGCGCGCGATTTTCACCCGCCCTTGCGGTGGGTCCCTCGCCGTGGTAACCCATCGGGCAGATGGGCATCGCCGACCGAGATTATCACCGAACCGACCGACGCGAGGGCGGCGGCTTTTTTTCCCAAGTCACGCCTGTGGTGAAATGGCTGCTGATCGCCAACCTCGGGATCTACTTCCTGGATCTTTTCCTCAAGGGCTATCCGCTGCGAAACTTCGGGGCCTTCACGATCCAGTCCGCGGTGTTCGAGTTCCGGGCGTGGGAATTCGTGACGTTCCAGTTTCTCCACGGCAGTTTGGGACACGTGTTTTTCAACTGCATGGGAATTTTCTTTTTCGGCCCGTTCTTGGAACGCTGGTGGGGGGCGAAAAAATTCCTCGTTTATTACCTGCTCTGCGGCGTCGCGGGCGCGGTGTTTTTCACGCTGCTGGTGTTTATCGGCTTGCTGGGCGACAGCCTCCAAACGCCGTTGGTGGGCGCTTCCGCCGGGATTTACGGGATTCTTGTCGGGGTGGCGGTCATCGCCCCGAACCTGCGGGTGGCGCTGCTTTTCCCGCCCATCGAGCTGTCGATGCGGCAGCTCGCCATCGCGTTGATGGTGATTTCCGGCGGCGCGATCCTGCTGAAAATCGGCGGCAACGAGGGCGGCGAGGCGGGCCATCTCGGCGGCGCGATCCTCGGCTATTTCCTGATGCGCTTCCCCCAGTTGCTGGGTGGCGGCGGAACTGAAATCGTGCCGCCCCGCTTTGGTTCGCGGCCGCTGCCGAAACTGCGGCCGCGCACGACGCTGGAACTGGAGCAGGATTCCGCCGTGGATCTGATCTTGGACAAGATTTCCCGCGAGGGTTTCCAAAGCCTCACCGCGGAAGAACGGGAACTCCTCCAGAAGGCCTCAAGCTCCAAAAACTCCTGACGATGACTGACGCGGAAATGATCGAATCGCCGGACGCCGGCCAGCAACTTGCCCGCCTGCGCGCCATCATGCACCGGCTGCGCGCGCCCGGCGGCTGCCCGTGGGATGCCGAGCAAACGCACGAATCCATCGTCCCGAATCTCATCGAGGAAGCCTACGAAACGGTGGACACGATCCAGCGCGGCGATCACGAGCATTTGAAGGAAGAGCTGGGGGATTTGTTGTTGCAGGTCGTTTTCCACAGCGAAATCGCCGAGGGCGCGGGCCGGTTCACGCTCGACGACGTGGCCCGCGGGATCAGCGAAAAGCTGGTGCGCCGCCACCCGCACGTGTTCGCCGAGAGCAATGTAGCGACCACCGACGGCGTGCTCCAGCAATGGGACGAGATCAAGCGCGCGGAAAAAGGCGACGAGGAGAAACCCTATTTGCACGGCGTCGGCAAAGGTCTGCCCGGCTTGATCCGCGCCTCCAAGCTGCAGAAGAAAGCCGCGAAAGTCGGCTTCGACTGGCCGGAGGAATCCGGGGTGCTGGAGAAGATCCGCGAGGAGCTCGACGAATTACAAACCGCTATGGACGGGGAAGATCCGGAGGCGGTTGCCGAGGAAATGGGCGACCTGTTGTTCTCCGTGGTGAACTTGGCGCGCTTCCGGAAAATCGATCCCGAGATCCTGATGGCGGCGGCGAACACCAAGTTTGAAAAGCGCTTCGGGGAAATGGAGCACCTTCTCAAGTCCGTCGGCCTGACGCTCGAAGCCGCGACCGCCGAGCAGATGGAAACCGCTTGGGAAACCGCAAAGACCGACTCTCAAGCCTCGTCGAACTCGTAGCGCAGCGCCGAGAGGCAAAACAGGGTGGCGGTCTCGACGCGAAGGACGATGGAGCCGAGGGAAATCGGCAGGAACCCGGCGGCGAGAGCGGCGGTGGTTTCCTCGGCGGAGAAATCCCCTTCCGGACCGACGAGCAAGGTGGCGGCGGTGGTGGCCGGATTTTCGCGCAAAACCGTCCGCAACGGACGCGCTCCGGGAGCCAGCGAGGCGATGAGTTTCAGGCCGGGAGCATCGGCCTGGGTCGCGATCCAGCGGTCGAACGCGAGCGGTTCGGCGATTGCCGGGAGCGTGTCCTGGCCGCATTGTTTGCAGGCTTCGAGGGCGTTGCGGCGCCATTTCTCGGACTTGCCGTCGCCCGGCTGGACGACGGTGTAGCGGGTGACGAGCGGCTGGATGGCGGCGATGCCGAGCTCGACGGATTTCTGGACGATGAGGTCCATGTTTTTCCCTTTCGGGATCGCCTGGGCCAAGGTGATGGCGGGCAGCGGCGCGCGGGATGGCAGGATTTCGCCCAATTTCAGCGGCACGCGGTCGCGGGAAACCGAGAGGATTTCCGCGGCGGCGCGGCGGCCGTGGCCATCGAAAACGATGACCGGGTCGCCGGGCTTCATGCGGAGGACTTGCGCGAGATGGCGGGCTTCGTCGCCGGTGAGGGCTGGGTTTTGCCAGGAATCAGGCGGTAGGTGGAAGCGGGCCATGGGACTGATGGGACCTATACGACCTATGAAATCACAGGTCGAAAAACCGCTTCGCTTTCTTGAAGAAGCCTTCCTGCATCGGTGAGTTGTGCTCGCCGATGGACTCGGAGAAGGCGCGGAGTTTTTCCTGTTGCTCGCTGTTGAGCTTGGTGGGCACCTCGACTTGGACGGTGACATTCAGGTCGCCGCGACGGCCGTTGGAGAGCGAGGGCATGCCTTTTTCGCGAAGCCGGAAAACGGTGCCGCCCTGGGTGCCAACCGGGATTTTGATCGAGGATTGGCCATCGAGCGACGGGACCTTGAGCTCGCCGCCGAGAGCCGCGACCGAGAAGGGCAGCGGGACGGCGCAGAACAGATCGGAGTCGTCGCGCTCGAAAACGTCGTGGTCGCGGACGTGGAGGAAGACGTAGAGATCGCCCGCCGCGCCGCCGCGGACACCGGCGTCGCCATTTCCGGAGGAGCGCAGGCGGGTGCCGGTATCGACGCCCGCCGGGATGCGGAGCTTGATGCGGCTGTCGCGCTGGACGCGGCCGTCGCCTTTGCAACTGGTGCAGGGGTCGGAAATCGTTTCGCCCGCGCCGCGGCATTCCGGGCAGGTCGTCTGCTGGATGAAGATGCCGGCTTGGCGTGCGACGACGCCGCGACCGCCGCAAGTCGAGCAGGCCTTGATGCCGCCGCTGCCCCTGGTGCCTTTCGCGCCGCAAGGTTCGCAAGGGACGTAGCGCTCGATTTCGAGTTCCTTCTCGACGCCGCGGGCGGCTTCTTCGAGGGAAATTTCCAGATCGTAGCGGAGATCGCTGCCTTTTTGTTTGCCCGAGCCGCGACGTGATCCGCCGCCGCCGAAAAATTCCTCGAAGCCGCCACCGAAAGCGCCGCCGAAGACTTGGGAGAAAATATCCGCGGCGTCATGGAATCCGCCGCCGCTCGGGCGTCCGCCGCCGCCGTTGAAGGCGGCGTGGCCGTAGCGGTCGTAAGCGGCGCGCTTGTCCGGATCGCTGAGGGCTTCGTAGGCTTCTCCAAGTTCCTTGAACTTGTCCTCGGCGGTGTGGTCGCCGGGGTTTTTGTCCGGGTGGAACTTCACCGCCAGCTTGCGGTAAGATTTCTTGATGACGTCGGCACCGGCGTCGCGGGTGACTTCAAGGATTTCGTAATAACAACGTTTCTCGGACATTTTGCTTTATTCTGCCGGAGTTGGGACCTTGGAAACGACCACGCTGGCGGGGCGGAGCAAGCGGTCGCGCAGGCGGAACCCGCGGCGGGTGACTTTGAGAATCCGGCCTTCCTCGCCCTCGGCGCATTCTTCTTGGGCCACGGCGTCGTGGAGGTTCGGGTCGAACTGGCCGGTGGTCGGGATTTCCTCGACGCCCTGGGAGGCGAGGAATTCGTTGAGCTGGCGGCGGACCATGTCCATGCCGATGTAAATCATCGACTTGGTGTCCTGCGAGGCGGCCAGCATGCCCATTTCGAAATTGTCGATGACGGGGATGAGGTCTTCGAGCAGGCGCTGGTTGGCGTAGCGGATGGCGTCCTCGCGGTCGCGGGTGGTGCGCTTGCGGAGGTTTTCCATCTCGGCGGCGGTGCGCAGCGAGATTTCCTTCCACTTGGCGGCCTCGGCTTCGAGCTCTTCCCAAGGGTCGAGCGCGGGTGCGGGATCGGCGGCGGGGGTCTCGGAAACGGGCTCCGCCGCGTCGGTGGCCACCGGTGCGTCCTGCGGTTGGTCGGGGTCGTTGTTGGCTTGCATGACGAACAGCATGTAGCCGCGAATGCGCCAGCGTCAACACCTTGACGCGGGTTTAGACCGGGATGGGGAGGAAGCAATTTCACCCGCCCGACGAAAACCGTCAGCTTGCCACCCGGTGAATTTGGACTTATTTTTCCCGCATGGGCATTACCATCACCATCCCGGAAGAAGTTGCCTGCATTTTGGGAAGTGGCCAAAAGGAACGCGAACAACGTGCTTGCGAGAGTATCGCCCTCGAATTGTATCGCGAGGGCCGAATCACGCTGCGGACGATGGGTCGGCTCGCGGGTGTGGGAGAGGATTACTGGGCGGCGGACGCGTTCCGCGCGCGTCACGGACTTCCGGTGAGCATAGAAGCAGATGGGACGGAAAATGAAACGGCAGCCATCAGGCTCTTGCTTGAGCCATGATCCTGATCGTCGCGGACACGGGACCGATCAATTACCTGATTCAAATCGGTTGCGTGGATACCTTGTCTCAATTGGTGAAAACCGTCGTGCTGCCGGCCTCCGTGCTCCGCGAATTGCAGTCCGAAGGTGCTCCACCCGCAGTGCGAAAATGGGCGGAAAAATTGCCGGTCTGGGTCGAAATCCATAGCCCAACTTCGCAGATCCCCATGCAGCCGGAGCTTTCCGAGGCCGATCGCGAGGCGATCGCGCTGGCGAAGGAATTGCAGGCGCTGCTGTTGATGGACGACCGCAGAGCGAGGCGTGCCGCCCTTGATCAAACGGTGCGCACCATCGGAACGCTGGGGATTCTTGAGGCCGCTGCCGCCAAAGGCCTGGTCTCGCTGCCGGATGCGCTCGAACGATTGCGAGCAACCAGCATGTTTATCTCCGATGAGCTGCTCGCCCAAGCGCTGCGGCGTGATTCGACGAGGCGTGGGGTTTAAAGCGTGACCCCGGCGCGGGGAATCCGCTTGCAATGCCGAAATCGGAACGATACCCAATCGCCTCCACCGCAGGGATTGCGGTTCTGATTTTCATTTTATGAAGTTAGCGAAGTTGCTCAACGCGGACCACATCATCCTTGATATGAAGGCCGTGGAGCACTGGCCATCGATCGTCGAGCTTGTCGAGCATCTGGTCACGACCGAGCAACTTCCGGTTTCCGAGCACGAGGAAATCCTCGAAGCGTTCAGGGCCCGCGAGGAGTCGGTCAGCACCGGCATCGGCTCGGGCGTGGCGATCCCGCATGCGTTTTCGGACCATCTGGAACGAGTCATCGCGGTCTTCGGGCGGTCCAAGGCGGGCATCGATTTCGAGGCGCTGGACAACGCGCCGGTGCATTTCATCATCCTCTTCGTCGTCCCGCGCAAGGAATACCACCTGCATCTGCGGACGCTCGCCGCGATCGCGAAAATGTTCACCAACCGCGAGATCCTCCGCCAGCTCGGAGAGGCCGTGGACCTTGAGGAAATCCTCACTATTTTCGACTCCAGGCCGTCCCGTGTGGGCGCTTGACCGGGCCGGACCTCCCCGCATTTTTATGACGCTTCTTCAGGAACTCGAATCCCGCCTTGCCGCCGCTCTGACCGCCACCCTCGGCGAACCCGCCACCGCCGCCGTGACCGCCGCCGCGGATCTCCGCTTCGGCGACTATCAGTCGAACGCGGCGATGGTGCTCGCCAAACAGCGCAAGACCAATCCCCGCGCGCTGGCCCAGGAAATCATCGACAAGCTCGAGCTCACCGGGCTCGCCACCGCCGACATCGCCGGTCCCGGCTTCATCAATTTCCGCATCCTGCCCGCGGCTTACGCGGCGCGCACGGCGGCGCTGATCCGCGATCCGCGGCTCGGCGTGCCCGCCACCGGCGCGGGCAAAACCGTGGTCGTGGATTTCTCCGCGCCCAACGTCGCCAAGCCGATGCACGTCGGCCACATCCGCTCGACGATCATCGGCGACTCGCTCGCCCGCATCGCGCGCTTCCTCGGGTTCAAGGTCATCGCGGACAACCACATCGGCGACTGGGGCACCCAGTTCGGGATGATCATTTACGGCTGGAACCATTTCCTCGACGAGGCCGCGCTCGCCGCCGATCCGATCGCCGAACTGGTGCGCGTTTACCGCAAGGTCAATGCCTTGAAGGAAGAGCCTGGCGTGCTCGATGACTGCAAGGCCGAGCTCGTCAAACTCCAGGCCGGCGACCCGCAAAACCTCGCGATCTGGCAGAAGTGCATCGAGGTTTCCAAAAACGGACTCCAGAAAATCTACGACCGCCTCGACGTGAAGTTCGACCACTGGCTGGGAGAAAGTTACTACAACGACCGCCTGCCCGGACTGGTCGAGGAGTTCTTGGAAAAAGGCATCGCCCGCGAGAGCAACGGCGCAGTTTGCATTTTCTCCGACGGCACCAAGCCGCAGGAAGAAGACCCGTTCAAGGTCCACAAGGAAGAAGGCTGGACCGACAATCCGGCGATCATCCGCAAGGCCGACGGCGGATTCCTCTACGCCACCACCGATCTCGCGACGATCCAGTTCCGCATCGACGAGTGGAAGGCCGACCACGTCTGGTATGTCGTCGGCGTGCCGCAGCAGCTGCATTTCCGCCAGCTTTTCGACGCCGCCGCGCGCTGGGGCAAGACCGGGGATTTCAAACACATCGCCTTCGGCTCGATCCTCGGCGACGACCGCAAGCTGATGAAAACCCGCTCCGGCGACAATGTCGGGCTCATCGAAGTGCTCGAAGAAGCCGTCGAGCGCGCCGCCAAGGCGATCGCCGAAAAGAATCCCGACCTGCAAGGCGAGGAAGCCGCGCGGATCGCGGAAACCGTCGGCATCGGCGCGGTGAAATTCGCCGAGCTCTCGCAGGGCCGCCTCACCGATTACGTGTTCTCATGGGACCGGATGTTAGCGCTGCAAGGCGACACCGCGCCATACCTGCAATATTCGCACGTCCGCATCCGCTCGATTTTCCGCAAGCTCGACGCGCCGTTCGACGCGACCGCCGCGGAGATCCACCTCAACGAGGACGCGGAAATCCACCTCGCCCGCCTGCTCGTCCGTTTCGGCGAGGTTTTGCCGACCATTCTGGAGGATTTCCGGCCGAATTTGTTAGCCAATTACGTGCTCGAACTGGCCCGCGCGTTTCACTCGTATTTCGAGGCCTGCCCGGTGCTCAAGGCCGAGGAGCCGATCCGCTCCAGCCGCCTCGCGCTTTGCGAGCTGACTTCCCGCACGCTCAAACAAGGACTCAACCTGCTCGGCATCGACGTGCCGGAGCGGATGTGATGCTCAATTTCAGTAAAGACCGCGACCGCGTGATACAGGCATTCCTGCCTGTTCTTCGAATCAAGTCCCGGTCCGCGCTGGGCGGGTCGGTTTTATTGCATCTCTCAAGGAGCATTAGCGTCTCGCCGACCTGAATCCTCCGCCACACGTTTCCGTAAAATCTTCTGATTGAGATCT
>CAMCCX010000003.1 GCA_945873305.1 Akkermansia muciniphila | reverse complement strand
GAGCCGAACCCGGCCAAGAAGCCCAGCTTCGACGCCATCGTCGCCAACCCGCCCTTCAGCTACCGCTGGGAACCCACCGACGCGCTGGCCGATGACGTGCGCTTCAAAAGCCACGGACTCGCCCCCAAATCCGCCGCCGATTTCGCCTTCCTCCTCCACGGCTTCCACTTCCTCAAAGACGAAGGCGTGATGGCGATCATCCTGCCCCACGGCGTGCTCTTCCGTGGTGGTGCCGAAGAACGCATCCGCACCAAGCTGCTCAACGACGGCCACATCGACACCGTGATCGGCCTGCCCGCGAACCTGTTCTACTCCACCGGCATCCCCGTCTGCATCCTCGTGCTCAAAAAGTGCAAGAAACCCAACGACGTGCTCTTCATCAACGCCAGCGGCCCTGAGAACTTCGACAAAGGCAAACGCCAGAACCAACTCAGCAAGCAGCACATCGCCAAGATCATCGAAACCTACCAATTCCGAAAGGAAGAGTCCCGCTACTCGCGCCGGGTGGAGATGGACGAGATCAAGAAGAACGACTTCAACCTGAACATCTCCCGCTACATCAGCACGGCGGTGGGTGAGGAAGAGATCAGCCTCAAGGAGACGAACCAGACCTTGGTGGATATCGAAAAGGCGGTCATCGCGGCAACGGTGAAGCACAATCAATTCTTGAAAGAGCTAGGTTTGTCGCCGTTGCCAAAATGAACGGAATAGAGACGCCAGGTTTCGCGATCGGTGGGAATCCTCAAAAAACCGCACGGAGGTTCGGCCTTGCGCAGGGGGGGGCAAAGGGCTTTCTTGCGGTCTGACACGATTTGGGAAATCCATGATGCCGAGACTGAACAAAATGATAGCCGCGCTGCTGGGCGTGGTCTGGGCGCTGGCGTCTTGTGCCGCGCCGAAGGCGATCGTCGTCGAGCAGCCGCCGGTGCCGAAGAAGCAGGAAGGCGCGCCGGTGCCGGTCGTGGCGGAGTCGGAGCTTCCCGCTCTGCCTGACGACGGAATCCGCATGCCGGACATGCTCGGGATGCCGGGCGACGGGGATTTCCGCTCGACCAATCCGATCGGGGTGAAGGAAGCCGGTGCGGTGATTTCGCGGCCGCCGACGGATCCGCCGTCGCGGGTGAAGCCGAAGGTGACGGAGTAGTCAGAGGCGGTTGAAGCGCGACATCTCGCGTTGGGCTTCGCGCAGTTCGACTTTTTCCTTCAAGTCCTGGCGTTGGTCCGAGTGGGTCTTGCCCTTGCCGACGCCGATCTCGACCTTCACGCGGCGGTTTTTCCAATACATCCGCAGCAGGGGAAGCGAGCAGCCTTTGACGGCGCTGGCGTTGGCGAGCTTGAGGATTTCCCGCTTGTGGAGGAGCAGGCGGCGCGGGCGTTTTTCGGGATGGTTATACCAATCGCCGGCGGTTTGCCAGGGCTGGATGTTGCAGCCGTAGAGGAAAACCTGGTTGTTTTCGACGCGGGCGAACGCGTCGGAGATGTTGACTTTGCCGGCGCGGATCGATTTGACCTCGGTGCCTTTGAGTTCAACTCCGGCCTCGAATTTCTCCGTGATGTTGAAATCGCGTCCGGCTTTCCGGTTGGTGGCGATTTCCCCGCTCATGGCCAGACTCGGTGCTCAGCAAGGCCGCTCTCAGGGAGCTTCCCGCTGGATCAACTTGATTTTCCCCTCGATGATTTCCTGGAGGGCGATGTCCGCCACGCCCATGCTGGGGCGGGTGGCAATCAGTGGGGAACGACCGCTGTTGAGCTGTTTGACGCGCTGGGAGACCAGATTGACCAGAACAAGTGGGTCGGTGACAATTTCAGAGGCCTTATCGAGAAGATCGCTTTTCATAGGAGAACCGGGAAATCGCGAAATCGGCTGTTCCTGCTTAAACGGGATGACGTTTGTGGGAAGCAGAGACGGTTTTTTTTCGCTCAAAATAAATGGTTTGGACAGGATTCCCGGAAATAACGCCGGGCCGATGGTCAAACCAGAGAATCCACTTCCTGACAAGCCTTATCTGGTTGTTAAAAAAGGAAAATTTCAGGCCGACGGGTGGTTATTTGGGCATCAGGTCGATTCCGAAGCGGCGGAGGACGACGACGGTGGTCCAGAAGAGCGCCACGGTGATGAGGCAGTTGGCGGCGAGCGCGACCCAAAATCCCCAGCCGCTGCGCAACATCCACGGCAGAATCAGAAACATCGGCAGGGTGGGGAGGACGAACCAGAAGGTGCCCTCGGAATGGTTGGCGAGCCGCTCGGAGGATTGCCCGCCGTGGTGCATCCAGATCATCGCCATCAGCGAGGTGAGCGGCAGCGCGATGAGCAGGGCGGAGAGCCGGTCGTTGACGAGCTGGATTTTGTTCACGAACAAAATGATGGCGGCGGTGACCAGCAGCTTGACGAGGTCGAACGGGGTGATGCTGAGGATTTTATCCCAGGGAATGCGGTTCATGGGGAAGCGGGCTTGCGACTGCGGGGATGCTATGGATAGGTTGCGGCCATGCAAGCCGCCTGTCTCGTTTGTTTCATCGCCGTTGTTTTTGCCGCGTCCGCGCGGGCCAATCCGACCGAGGGGCAGAAGGCGGCGATCGGCAAGAAAATCTGGCAGAATGAATGCGCGGGCAGCGTCGCCGGACTGACGACTTGGAATGCGGGCGAGGAATTTCCTTCGCTGGGCATCGGTCATTTCATTTGGTATCCGGCGGGTTTCAAGGGCCGCTTTGAGGAAAGCTGGCCGTCGTTTGTCGCGTTTGCCCGCAAGCGCGGGGCCACTCCGCCGGTGGTGGCGCTTGAGGCCCGCAGTCCTTGGAAGACGAAGGCGGAGTTTCAAGCGGATTTCAAAAGCGCGCGGATGACGGCCTTGCGAAATTGGCTGGCGGGAAATGTCGGGCTGCAAACGGATTTCATCATCGCCCGCTCCCGCGCGGCTTTGCCCAAGATTCTGGCGGCGGCACCAAGCCGTGAGAAAGCGCGGATCGAGGCGAATTACCAAAAAGTTTCCACCACCTCGCAAGGGACTTACGCGTTGATCGATTACGTGAATTTCAAGGGTGACGGGACCCAGGTTTCCGAGCGCTACAACGGCCGCGGCTGGGGTTTGCTGCAAGTGTTGGGCGAGATGAAGGAGGTGCCGTCAGGCGCGGCGGCCGCTACGGAATTCGGCGCCGCGGCGAAACGGGTGCTGTCCCGCCGGATCGCGAACTCCCCGCCGGAGCGCGGTGAAAAGCGCTGGGAAGAGGGCTGGCACAACCGTTGCGGGACTTACGCAAGGCCGCTTTGAATCACTCGGCCTCCCACTCGAAGAGGCCGGCGGAGAAATTTTTCGTGAGCCGGAGTTCGAGGCGGAGGGCGGTGGTTTTGACGGGTTTGAAATTCACTTCGACCGGGGTTCCCTTGGTGATCGGGGAGGGCCCGGTGGTTTTGCAGCAGGCCCGCGGTCAGGCTCACGGCGCTGAAAGGGACGGGGCTCACCGGATAGTCCGCGGCGAAGAGGGGAGATGGAATCAGGCAGATCGAGAGGAAAAACGGGCGCATGGGAAATGGGAATTTCGAACTGCGGAGCTTCAATCACAACTTCCCAGCCCAACTAGTGAATCCGGAATATGAGCCATGATCATTGATTCGCCATCGTTGGATGAATGAACTTAATGTCTGATCGCGATTAACAGGACTCTCAGGATTTCCGTCCGAGCATGGCACAGTCGGTGCTTTGCTAGCTGAGACTTAATGCAAAAACCTTTCGCCAGAATTCTCGCAAGCCGCCTCGCGTCCCTTGTTTTGATCGGGTTGGTGGCAGCCGCTATCGGCGGAACCCAAGCCCAGGAACGATCGGTCCGCGAGACGATCGCCGCCGCAGTCGCCGCGGCCACGCCGGGCGCGCAGAAGGAAATCATCCTCGCGCTCAAACTGAAACCCTCTCCCGAAGCGGTCACATGGTTTGAAAAATGGAAGGCCGGCGAAATTTTCCTCCACGAGGAGCCATCCGGCGTGATCACTCCCGTGTTAGTGACCGGAAGCGCGTCGGGCGATGATTCATTCGCCACGATCCGAGTCTCGGACGGCTCTCCGCTGCTGGCCGCCGATGGCGGAGCGGTGCGGATCAAACCCAAGGAAACCGCGTTCGCCGAGACGGACTCCGGTCTTCGTCGCGCGATGAAGGAAGTCGCCGATCTGGCCGCTCTCGCAGACCCCGACCTGACCAAGCGGATCCGGGCGATCCAGGATTCCGCCATCGGTCAGAAACCGGAAAAGCTGCCCGCGCTCCAGTTGCTCCGCACCACGGAAAAAGATACGAAAGCCGTCCGCGCGCTTGAGGAATCCATCGCAATTATTCAACTCCGCTCGCCCGTGGCAGGGGAGCGGATCGCGGCTTGCGAAAAACTGGGAGAACTGAACTCGCTTGCAGCCCAAGACACGATCCGGACCATCCTCAAGGAGGCCGAGGCCGCCAAAGATGTTCCGACCATTCATGCCGCCAAAACGGCGCTTTCCGCGATCGAAGGTCATGTCT
This sequence comes from Akkermansia muciniphila, assembly GCA_945873305.1. Classification (GTDB taxonomy): domain Bacteria; phylum Verrucomicrobiota; class Verrucomicrobiia; order Verrucomicrobiales; family Akkermansiaceae; genus Luteolibacter; species Luteolibacter muciniphilus_D. Next base: position 69,781 of record CAMCCX010000003.1, on the reverse strand, counting down.
CGCGGATCAACGCCGTCGGCACGGTATTTCGCGGCGTTTCATTGGGCTCGGTCCTGCTGGTAGTCGCCATCGGACTCGCGATCACCTTCGGCCTGATGGGCATCATCAACATGGCGCATGGCGAGCTGATAGCCGTCGGGGCCTACACCACGTATGTCATTCAAAACATCTTCGCGACGGGCCTGAACATTTCGCCCTTCGGAGTGTCGGTCTCCATCCCCGGGCTGAATCTTCCTGCCGGCAGTATGGGTATGTATTTCGTCGTCGCGCTCCCGGCGAGCTTCCTCGCCGCCGCCTTGGTCGGGCTTCTGCTCGAGCGAACCGTCATCCAGTTCCTCTATCGACGCCCGCTGGAGTCTTTGCTCGCTACGTGGGGGATCTCCCTTGTTCTCCAACAGCTCCTCCGCCTGATCTTCGGCGCTAACAACGTCCAGGTTTCCAGCCCGTCATGGCTCTCCGGAAACTGGACGGTCAACGACGTGGTCTTCGGCTGGAACCGCGTCTTCGTCATCGGATTCGCGGTCCTCATCATCGTCGTGACCTGGCTGGTGTTGAACAAGACCTCGCTTGGCCTGCTGATCCGAGCTGTCATGCAGAACCGAAACATGGCCGCCTGCATGGGCGTCCGCACCGAGCGGGTCAACATGATGACCTTCGCCTTCGGCTGCGGACTGGCAGGACTCGCCGGCGCGTTTCTCTCCCAGATCGGCAACGTCGGGCCGTCGCTCGGACAAAATTACATCGTCGATGCCTTTATGACCGTAGTGGTCGGTGGCGTCGGCAACATTCTCGGAACCGTCATCAGCGCCCTCGGCATCGGCATGGCAGACCAGTCACTCCAACAGTATCTCGGAAATCCAGTGATCGGGAAAATCCTCGTTCTCGGCGCCATCATCCTCTTCCTGCAATGGCGTCCCGCAGGCATCTTCGTCACCCGTTCGCGCAGCCTTGATTGAACCAATGCCCACCCAACCTTTCACCGGGCGCGTCCAGCTCCCCATCCTCATTCTCGCCGCGGTCTTTCTGGTCGTGGCGATGCCGATGATGAATGCCTTTGGAGTCATCGAGAACTTCACCCTGAACCTCTGGGGCAAGTATCTGTGCTACGGCATCATGGCGATTTCCATCGACCTGCTGTGGGGATATACCGGACTGTTATGCCTCGGCCAGGCGCTTTTTTTCACCCTCGGCGGTTACATGATGGGAATGCACCTGATGCTGATGATCGGAAAGCTCGGGCAATACAAAAGCGAGCTTCCCGACTTCATGGTGTTTCTCGGGCATACGGAAATCCCGGCGTTCTGGCAGCCGTTCTATTCGTTTCCCTTCGCGCTCGCGATGGTGTTTCTCGTGCCCGGCGTACTCGCCTACATCTTCGGTTACCTCGCCTTTCGCTCCCGGATCAAAGGCGTGTATTTCTCGATTCTAACCCAAGCCCTGACCTACGGCGCGGCCCTGCTGTTCTTCAGGAACGACCTCCTCATGGGAGGAAACAACGGATTCACCGACTTCCGCACACTCCTCGGCGCGGAGCTCCGCACCGCCTCCACCCAGCGGATTCTCTATATCTGCACCGCCGTCCTGATGGTGGTCGTGGTTGCGGGATGCAAATGGCTGACTAACTCGCGCTTCGGTCTCATCCAGCGCGCCATCCGCGACTCGGAGAACCGGGTGCTGTTCTCCGGCTATGCCACGGCCAATTTCAAGCTCTTCATCTTCGTCATCAGCGCCATGATCGCCGCCTTCGCCGGCGCGCTCTACGTGCCCCAGGTCGGCATCATCAATCCCAGTGAAATGACCACCGAGAAATCCCTCGAAGCCGTCGTCTGGGTCGCGCTCGGCGGTCGCGGAACACTGGTCGGCCCCGTGGTCGGGGCGATTTCCGTCAACGCCCTGAAGAGCTGGGCCACCCGCGCCTATCCGGATTTGTGGGTGCTCATTCTCGGCGGAACCTTCGTGCTCATCGTGATGTTCATGCCCAAAGGCATTGTGGGTCTTCCCTCGCAGATCCAGGAAATCATCGCGAAAATCCGCCGCAAGACTCGCGAAACCGACACCTCTCCGCCTGCCATCTCACCCGAAACCGCCGATCCATGAGTCAGAAGCCATTCCTACTGGCCGCCGAAGGCCTCAGTAAATCGTTCGATGGTTTCAAAGCCATCAACGATCTCAATTTCTATCTGGATGAGGGTGAGCTCCGAACCGTGATCGGTCCTAACGGAGCCGGGAAGACTACCTTCCTCGACCTCATCACCGGACGCACCCAGCCTGACGAAGGCGCTTTGCTCTGGGATGATGCGAAACACGATCTTCTCAAGCTCAACGAATACGAGATCTATCGACTGGGCATCGGCCGCAAGTTCCAGACCCCCACGGTTTACAACGATCACACCGTCACGGAAAACCTGATTCTCTCGCTCGCCGGTTCGCGCGGCATCTGGCACAGCCTCTTCGGGAAAATTACATCCGCTCAGCGCGACCGGGTCGCCGAAATTCTCACCACGATCAAGCTCGCCGACCACGGCCATCGCAAGGCCGGCGCTCTTGCCCATGGCCAGAAACAATGGTTGGAAATCGGCATGCTCCTCGCCCAGGAAGCCCGGTTGCTGCTTGTGGACGAGCCAGCGGCCGGAATGACTGACGAGGAAACCTATCGCACGGGCGAGCTCCTCCTTTCGCTTGCCGGAAAACATACCATCGTGGTCATCGAGCACGACATGACCTTTGTGCGGCAGATTTCCCAAGGCCGGAAGGTCACCGTTCTCCATCAGGGACACGTTCTGTGCGAAGGTCCTGTTGACCAGGTTCAAGCCGATGAACGCGTGATCGAAGTCTATCTCGGCCGCAAATCCAAAGCCGCATGATCGCTTCCCCGATACAAACCGAAAGCCTGTCGATTTCAAACCTCCGGGTCTCCATCGGTGGCAGCGCCATCCTGCGCGGTGTCGATCTATCCATACGCCCCAAAACCGTCTTCTGCCTGATGGGGCGCAACGGAGTCGGGAAAAGTACGACGCTCAAGGCGCTCATGGGATTGCTCCCTGCCGATTCCGGGACAATCGAACTCGCGGGATCGTCCATCGACCGCGCGTCATCCGCCGATCGCGCCCGGTTGGGACTCGGCTACGTCCCCCAGGGCCGCGAGATCTTCCCCCATCTGACCGTCGAGGAAAACCTCTTCATCGGTCTGAACGCCCGCGGCCAGAAGCGGGATGCCAGCCAGACTGACCGGATCTATGCCTTGTTTCCCATCATCAAGGAGTTTCTTCACCGCAAAGGCGGCATGCTCTCAGGCGGCCAGCAGCAACAGCTCGCCATTGGCCGCGCGCTGCTGACCCGGCCGAAGCTCCTGATTCTCGACGAGCCCACCGAAGGCATCCAGCCTAACATTATCGACCAGATCGGCGATGCCATCAAGATGCTGCGTGCCGAGGGCGAGATGAGCATTCTCCTCGTGGAGCAGTATCTCGACTTCTGCAAGGAGCTCGGCGACGACTTCGCCATTCTCGAGCGCGGAGCCGTTGCAGCAGCGGGGGAGATGACCGGCCTCACCGAGGATATCGTCAAAGAGTTTTTGACTGTATGACTGGAAATGCAGCTCGCGATGAGCAGGGTTCATGAGTTCGCGACGACAGGCGCATTCCTGCTCATGCATCCGGTAAGTTTCCGGATTTATTCCGACACGTGGGTCATTTTGTTGGTCAAGTCAACTAACTTGGCACGCGGTGCGCTAACATTCAGATGAGTAGAGCAACCTACCGAACACACGTATCCAATAATCAAAAAAGCTAAACCATGAAAAAAAAGCAATTCCTTAACTTGATCAATCTGCCAGCGATCGCCCTGACCATGACGGCGGGAACCACACTGGCCGGAACCGAGACAACTGCGGTCGCGCCGTCTCCCATCAGCACGCCGGACTGGTTGAAAGTGAGCGGCTATGCGGCGGTGTCTTATATCCACACCGAGACGGACACTGATCTCGGAGATTCTGACAATGATACATTGTTTGACGCTGGGGCTCCATTCGATGCCGTAAAACTCGGACTCGAAGCCACTCAGGGACCCTTCACGGCTTACGCGAGTCTCTTCTTCTCGCCGGTTGCTGACAATGACGCCTTTGGATCCGGCAGTGATGCGGGCATCCTTGACGCCTATGTCACCTACAAGACCGGTGACTTTTCCGTCACCGGTGGTAAGTATCTGAGCTGGCTCGGATACGAAGCATTTGACGCGGTGAACATGACGCAGATGTCTTATGCCAACAATTTCCTGGGAGCTATTCCAGCTTACCACACCGGTATCAAATTCGAATACACGACCGATGTGTTCGGCGCAGGCTTCAATGTTTCTGATTCCATCCGCGGTGGCGATGGTTTCTGGAGTGGTGACGAAGACTATGGCAACGGTCTGGGTTACGAGGCATATGTCGTCTATAAGGGAATCGACAAGCTGACGCTCTGGGGCGGTGTTGCTTTTGACACCTCTGATGACATTGAAGGTGCCCCGGTGGATGATTTCGTCACTTATGATCTCTGGGCGAGCTATGCGCTCTCAGACAAAATGACAGTGGCTGCGGAACTTGCCTACAGTGACAACGGCACTTCGTTCGGCACTCAAGGACTTGCGTTTCTCCAATACGCATTTACCGAAAAGTTCTCGACCGTGTTCCGCTTCGGCTATGATAATTTGGATACTGTCGATGTGACGGCCTATAAGTACACAGTCGCTCCAAGCTATGCCTTCAATGAGCATTTCACACTTCGCGGTGAAGTTAGCTACACCGACGTCGAAGATGCGGACATCCTATTCACCGGCGTTCAAGCCCTGCTCAAGTTCTAATTTCTTCTTTTGGTAATAAACGGTTGCGGCGGGAGAGTCCGATTGATCATCCGGTATCGATGCTCTCCCGCTTGCTTTCTCCGACAAGTTGTTCTAATTCTAACGATAACATACAAACATTCCAATCCAATGATCTATAAATTCATCCCCTCCGCACTTGCTGCGATTGCTCTCACCGGTGTTTCCGCGCAAGCGGCAGAGACCGTCAAAGTCGGTGTGCTCCACTCGCTCAGTGGAACCATGGCCATCAGTGAAACCTCCCTCCGCGACGTACTGCTTTTCACCTTCGACGAAATCAACGCCGCCGGCGGCGTGATGGGCAAGAAGATCGAGCCCGTCGTCGTGGACGGGGCTTCGAACTGGCCGCTTTTCGCTGAAAAAGCCAAGCAGTTGCTCGACCAGGACAAGGTCTCGGTGACATTCGGGTGCTGGACATCAGTGAGCCGCAAGTCGGTGCTTCCGGTGTTCGAGGAAAAGAAGGGCCTGCTCTTCTACCCGGTTCAATACGAAGGCGAGGAAATGTCCCCGAATATTTTCTACACTGCCGAAGCGGTCAACCAACAGGCGACCCCCGCCGTTGATTACCTGCTCGAAGAAGGCAAGAAGAAGTTCTACCTGATCGGCTCCGACTATGTCTATCCACAGACCACCAACCTGATTCTTCTTGAATATCTCCTCAGCAAGGGCGTGCCTCTCGAAAACATCGGCGGCGGATTCACCAAGGATGCCAGCGGCAAGATCATTTCCGCCGGTAAATACACGCCGTTCGGGCACACCGACTACCAGCAAATCGTGTCCGAGATCAAGCAGTTCGCCGCCAGCGGTGACGCCTGCATCATCAGTACCCTCAACGGCGACACCAACGTGCCATTCTTCAAGGAGTATGCCGCAGCGGGACTCGACGCCGAATCCTGCCCGGTGGTTAGCTTCTCGGTCTCCGAAGACGAGTTCCGCGGGCTTCCCGCAAGCCAGCTTGTCGGTCAACTCGGATGCTGGACTTACTTCCAGTCGATTAAGAGCCCGGAAAACGCCAAGTTCATCAAGAACTTCCAAGCCTGGCTCGCCAAATCGGACGTTCCCGGCATCGTCAAAGAAGGCCGCGTGACTTGCTCGCCGATGGTGCTTTCCTATAACGGCGTCTATCTCTGGAAGGCCGCTGTTGAAAAGGCCGGTTCATTCGAGGTGGAGAAGGTGATGGCTGCTCTTAAAGGCGGCATCTCGTTCGACGGCCCTGGCGGTAAGGTGACTTCTCAAAAGAATCATCACCTCACCAAAAACGTCTTCATCGGTGAAACTCGTGCGGACGGCCAGTTCAAGATTCTCAAAGAGTTCAAGGATGTCGTCGGCGAGCCATTCCTGAAGGGTACCTATAAGTAAGACTGATTTGGTTTTCGGTTGCTATTGGTTATCAGGCCATGCCCTTTTCGGAGGGCATGGTTTTTTCAATCCTTGCTTGGCATGAGCGCTGCTCACTCTTAGCGTGGCTCTTTATCCGTTTATGAAAATTTTCAGTCCGTCTGATTGGCGTCAATCCATCGCCCGCCTGCTTGTCGCGGGTGCTTGCCTTTATCCTTCATTCGTGTCCGCGCACCCTGGGCATTACCACCCGGATGAGACTGATGAGTTTGATTTCCTGAGGGCCACGTTTTTACATTCTCACGGAGCCTTGGATTACGTTCTTGCGGGGTTGTTCATCTCAGGCGTCGCGGTCGCCTGCCTTCATGGAAAGCGCGGCGTTCGGATCAGCGCCCTCGCCGCGGCGTTAGGTTCGCTCTGCCTGCTTCCCATTTTCTAATCGCCGATGCATCTCTCCCCACGCGAACAAGAAAAGCTTCTCATCGTCGTGGCCGGTGACCTTGCCGGCCGCCGCCGCGCGCGCGGGTTGAAGCTCAACTACCCGGAAGCTGTCGCCCTCATCACCGCCGAGTTGCTCGAAGGTGCGCGCGATGGAAAATCCGTTGCGGAACTCATGAGTTACGGCACCACTTTGATTTCCCGCGATGAAGTCATGGAAGGCGTGGCCGAAATGATTCACGACGTCCAAGTGGAGGCCACCTTCCCGGACGGAACCAAACTCGTCACCGTTCACAATCCAGTCAGATGATCGCTGGCGAAATCATTACCCCGTTAGGAGCGCCGGATTTGATCCTGAATCCCGGTCTGACCCAGCTGAATGTAGTGGTGGCCAACACCGGGGATCGCCCTATCCAGGTGGGTAGTCATTTTCATTTTGCCGAAGTGAATTCATCCCTGCATTTTGACCGGGCCGCAGCCCGCGGGTTCCGGCTCGATATCCCGGCCGGCACCGCCATTCGCTTTGAACCCGGGGACACCCGTGAAATCCCCTTGGTTGCGCTTGCTGGCACCCGCGAAGTGCATGGTCTCAACAATCTCGTCAACGGCCCGCTCGACTCATGAAACAAACCCGCGCCAATTACGCCGGCATGTTTGGTCCCACCACGGGTGACCAAGTCCGTCTTGCAGATACCGAGATTTTCATTGAGGTCGAGCGCGATCTAATCGCCGAAGCCGGCGGCTATGGCAACGAAGTGAAGTTCGGCGGCGGCAAGGTCATCCGCGACGGCATGGCGCAGTCCCCACTCGCGCTCGATGCGGATTCGCTCGATCTCGTCATCACCAACGCCCTCATCCTCGACGCCGCGCAAGGCGTGATCAAGGCGGACGTCGGCATCAAACACGGCCGTATCGTCGGCATCGGTCACGCGGGAAATCCGCTGCTGCAAGACGGCATCAGCATGACCATCGGAGCCTCCACCGAGGTCATCGCGGGCGAGGGCTGCATTGTCACCGCCGGCGGGATCGACACGCACATCCATTTCATCTGCCCGCAGCAAATCGAGCACGCCATCGCCAGTGGCGTGACCACGCTCATCGGCGGCGGCACCGGCCCGGCGCATGGGACTTATGCGACGACGTGTACGCCGGGAAAATGGAACATCCACCGGATGCTCGAAAGCGCCGAGGCGTTTCCCGTCAACCTCGGTTTCCTTGGAAAGGGAAATTGCTCTTCTCCCGAACCTCTACGCGAGCAGGTTCTGGCAGGCGTCATCGGGCTCAAGCTCCACGAAGACTGGGGTACCACTCCCGCCGCCATCGACACTTGTCTAACCGTGGCGGATGAGTTCGACATCCAGGTCGCCATTCATACCGACACCCTCAACGAAGCCGGCTTTGTCGAAAGCACCCTCGCCGCGTTCAAAGGGCGCACGATTCACACCTATCACTCCGAAGGCGCCGGCGGCGGCCACGCGCCCGACATCATCCGCGTCTGCGGCGAGGCCAACGTTCTGCCGTCGTCCACCAACCCGACCCGGCCGTTCACGACTAACACCATCGACGAGCATCTTGATATGCTCATGGTCTGCCACCACCTCGACTCGCGCATTCCGGAAGACGTCGCCTTCGCGGAAAGCCGGATCCGTCCCGAGACCATTGCTGCGGAAGATCGCCTGCACGACTTGGGGGCAATTTCCATGATGTCCAGCGACAGTCAGGCGATGGGCCGCATCGGCGAAACGATCACCCGCACCTGGCAGACGGCGCACAAGATGAAGGTCCAGTTCGGCAAACTCGAAGGTCCGACTCATCCGGCCGCCGACAATTTCCGCGCGCTCCGCTACGTCGCGAAATACACGATTTGCCCCGCCATCACCCATGGCATCGCCCACGAAGTCGGCAGCATCGAGTTGGGAAAACTCGCGGACATCGTTATTTGGAAACCCGCCTTCTTCGGCGTCAAACCGGAGACTATTCTCAAAGGCGGTCTCATCGCTTGGGCGAACATGGGCGACCCTAATGCCTCCATCCCCACGCCGCAGCCGACGATGTATCGACCGCAGTTCGGAGCCTTCGGAAAGGCGATCGCCGCAACCTCGGTGACTTTCGTCAGCGCCGCCTCGCTGGAATCCGGCGCTCTCGCAGAACTTGGCCTAACCAAGAGACTTGTCGCGGTGAAGAATTGCCGTTCCGTGACCAAGCGCGATCTCCCGTTCAACGACGCTTTGCCAAAGATCACCGTCGATCCGGACACCTACACCGTCACTGCCGACGGTGATGAGTTGCGCTGCGAGCCGATATCCGTGCTGCCGATGGCACAGCGGTATTTTCTCTTTTAGAGCCATGCATGTGATCCAGCACCCGCTCGCTCCGGTTTCAAGTTTGGCTTTGGAAAAGCAAATCACCCTTGCCGCTGAGCGCCGGCAGTTCCTCAAACGTCGCTGGCGTGGAACCGCGGCGGATGGCATGGAGTTCGGGTTTGATCTCGAAGCCCGGCTAACCAACGGCTGCGTGATTTTCCAACAGGCAGGAAATGACTATGTGGTCCGCCAGCTTGCGGAAATGGTTTATGAAGTTCCTCTTGAAAGCGCTGCCCAAGCCGCGCTTGTCGGCTGGAAAGTCGGGAATCTTCATCTTCCCGCGCAGATTCTCGATCAATCCATCCGGGTTCTGCATGACGAGGCGATGGCTCAACTCCTCGAGCGCGAGGGTTGGTCCTACTCGGAACCCGAAGTCGTTTTCACTCCCATGAAAACCATGGCTCACGCTCCATGAGTCCGGACCCATGGCTCTGGCTGCTTCAGGCCAATGACACGGCTTACCCGTCCGGTGCCTACGCGCATTCGTTAGGGCTTGAGGAGTTGGTCGAATCGGGAGTTGTTCTAACCGCAGTTGATCTTGAGAATTTCCTGCGAAAGCAAATCCTGCCCGCGCTGCTCGCTTTTGAAATTCCATTCTTCGCCCGCGCGCACGCGGCCGCCGTCGCCGGCGATGCGGAGGAACTTCTGACGTTGGATGCAGAGCTCGATGCCTGGCGCATTCCGGCAGAGCTCCGCGACGCTTCCCGCAGGATCGGTTCGCAGCGGCTCGATCTGCTAGCGCAACTCTTCCCCACTCCGCTGATTCTTCGGCATCGCGAGCTCGCCCCGCGCAGCCATCATCTCGTCGTCACCGCGCTGGAGCTTTCCGGTCTTCCCGTTAGTCAGGCGGCCCGTGCGTTTGCGTTCCAGTCGATTGCCGGACTCACCGCCGCGTCGATGAAGCTCATGCGCATCGGCCAGACATCCTGTCAGCAAATCATGCGCCGCACGCTTGCCGAACTCGGCGGAGAAATCGACGTTTCCCTTTCCCGGCCCGTGGATGGCTGGTTCAATCCACTTCTTGAAATCGCCTCACTTCGCCATGCCCGCGCCCATGCCAGACTCTTCATCTCCTGAATTGAAAAAACGTCCGTTCCGACTCGGCGTCGGCGGCCCGGTTGGTTCCGGGAAGACGATGTGCGTCCTCCGTCTCAGCCAATGGCTCAAGGACGAGATCTCGCTGGCCGTCATCACGAACGACATCTACACCCGCGAGGATGCCGAGTTCCTTCTCCGCGAGGGCGTGCTTGCCGCCGACCGCGTCATCGGCGTGGAGACCGGTGGCTGCCCGCACACCGCGATCCGGGATGACACCAGCATGAACATGGCTGCTGTGATCGATCTCGAAAACCGCCATCCCGATTTGAAGCTCATCCTCATCGAAAGCGGTGGCGACAATCTATCCGCCACGTTTTCCCCCGAGCTCGTCGATGCCTACATCTACGTGATTGACGTTGCGGAAGGGGACAAGATCCCCCGCAAGGGCGGGCCTGCCATCCGCACCAGCGATCTTCTGCTTATTAACAAGACCGATCTAGCGCCGTACGTCGGAGCCGACCTCGGAGTCATGGCGCGGGATTCTCAAATGCAGCGCGGCAAGCGTCCGTTTCTGTTCGCCGATCTGAAATCCGAAAAGGGCAAGGATGATCTGCTTGCCTGGTTGAAGCATGAGTATCTCTTCGTCTGAGGCCGGCGTTTCCGGTTCTTCTATCAGTGGACATCTGCGTCTCCGTTGCGAAAGGCGTGCGGATGGCGTGCCCTATATTTCCGAACAGAGCTTCCGGGCTCCGGTGCACCTCAGTAAGTCGCATGTCGATCACGGGCATGTCGTGCAAAGTATTGTCAACCCGACGGCCGGTTTTTTTGATGGCGACCATCTTCAGTCGGACATCCACGTCGCTCCGGGAGCTAAGCTGGTGCTCAGCATTCCTTCCGCGTCGCGCGTCTATCGCACGCGGTCCGGCGCCGCCGCGGTGAGCTGTCAGAAGTTCCGCGTGGAGGAAAGCGGCTCGCTCGAGTGGATTCCCGAGCCATTCATCCCGCATGCCGGGGCGAGGTATGTGCAGCGCACGACCATCGATCTGCATCCGGCGGCCAGCCTGCTTTTCTTCGATTGGATCGCGCCGGGGCGGGTGGCGATGGGCGAAGTTTTTGCCTATCAGCATCTTCGTTGGGAATTGGATCTGACTCTTGGGGGGAACCTGATCGCCCGGGAGCGCTATGATCTGCGGCCCGATGATGATAGTTTGGAAGCGCTTCGTGCGAAGTTCCCCGCCGCGCACTATCTCTCCGTCTATGCCGCTGGGGAGATGGGGGCAAATTGGCCGGCGGAAGCGCTGGATGCGCTGAATACGGAAGGTGTGTATCTCGGCCATGGAACGATCGCGGGCGGCGTCCATGTGATCCGCGCGCTGTGCGGCGACAGCCTTGCGGCCCGCAAGCTGTTGGAGACGCTGCGCCCCTTGCTTTACTCCGCAGCCGGTTTGAAACCGCCAGCACTGGGGCGGATCTTTTGTTAGCGACCGGGGAAATAATGGCGCACAGCCTCGATGGACCCATGGCCGTGGGCGGCTTGGGTGATGAGGCCGCCGGTAGCGGTCATTTTTTCCCGGACGGCGGGGATCGCATTGGCGGGGCAGGCGGTCATCGCGGCGTGGGCCGGATCGAGCATTTCAAGATCATTGTGGCTGTCGCCGATGGCGAAACACGCGGCGGCGGTTAGGCTGTAGTGCGCTGCGACCTGGCTCAGGCTGCTGCCTTTCTGGAAGTCGCGGTGGCCGAAGCGCAGATAGATCGAGTTCCGCTGCCAGGTGAGGTGGGGCTCGGCGGCGGCGAGAGGTTCAATGCGATCGATGATCCATTCCATTTCCTCTTCGGACTGGGAGATGACTCCCGCGGGCTCGCCGGTCATTTCGATCCACTGCGCGCCGGTGTGTTGCTCGACTTGCTGGCGGATTTCACTCAAGAGTTTGCGGGTGTGCTGGAAGAGCCCGTGGATTTCTTTCTCACAGATTCTGTTCCATTTCAGGTGGGGAAGCCAGCGTCCGGACGGGCTGGGGAAATAGATCTCGCGCTCCCGGGCGACCACCCAATCCGGCAAGAATGGGAAGCGGCTTTCCAAAAAGCCCTCGGCCATGTGCTCCATGGATCGGCCGGTGTTAATGCCCCAAATCACGCTTTGTTCCTCGCGAAGTTTGCGAATCATTTCGAAAAACTCGGCAGGCACCGGCGGGTCGCTCGCCGCGTGATGGAGGGTTCCATCGAAATCGAAGGAGAGGATCGCGGAGGGAATGGGTGGCGGGGAAAGAGTGGTCATAACAAAACCGTGGCGACCGGTGACCGCCACTACATTAACAACGCGATTTGCTCGCCGGGGCCGTGCACGCCTTCGATGAGGATGCCTTCCACGTCGGCAGTCTTTGAGGGGCCGGTGCACCAGATGATGTTAGGGCTGTCGCCGAAGGCGGCGATGGCGTCCGGGATGGTACGGTGGATCTCCGAGCGCTCCAACACGGCGACGTGGACCCACGGCGAGAGCGCGGCGAGGCGGCTGGAGGTGCGGTTGTCGTCGATGATGACGGAGCCGGACTCCGCGATGGCGCCGGTGGCGCGGGTGACGCCGAACTGATAGTCGTCATAGCGGTCGCGGTGATACTCGGTCTCCACGGTGAGTCCGGCGGCGGCGAGTTTGCTTCCGATAGAGTCGTAGAGCGCGGGATCGCAATAGCCGTGAAGTTGTTTGCCTTCCTGAAGGAAAACGACGAGCTGCTCGACGGACGTCATTGTCTTGCCGTTCACGTATTTGAAATTCCGCGAAAAGATTTCCCAGAGGTCGGTGCCTTCGAGTTTTGGCAGCGAGTGGACGAGTGACGTGTCATAATCCGGGTAGGCGGCTTTGGTTTTCAAAGCGGCGGTGGCGGACTCGATTTTGGCGAAGATGGCTGCTCTCATGATGAATCTAGGTCTTATGGGTGCAATAGGACTTATGCTTGAACTGCTATCGCAAGGTCGCCGCGCTGTTCGAGCGCGTCCTGGGTGGTGGGGGCTGATGAGTAACCGGCGTGAAGGCAGAGGGTTTCGAGTTTCATGACGGATAGAATTACTTTTTACGGTTTTTCATCCACTTGCGGAAGTCGCCGCCGTGGGAATCGGGAAGCGTGCGCTGGCCGAGCCAGTCTTGCAGCGGCTTGATCGGCGCGACTTGGATGGGCAGGTGGTTCATCGCCTTGGACATGGTCATCGCGGTGCGCCAGAGCGACGGCGAGGTGGCGAGTGTGGCGAAGGGCGACATCGGAATGGCGGCCGGCGAGTGAATGTGCTCGCGGTGTGCCTTGTCGCGCAGGCGCAGCAACAGGTCCGGGATCGGGATATCCACCGGGCAGACTTCGTTGCAGGCACCGCAGAGCGAGGAGGCCTTGGGAAGGTCCGCGAGCTCGGGGAAACGGCTGCCGAAAAGGATGGGTGACAGAACCGCGCCGACCGGTCCGCCGTAAGTGGAGCGGTAGGCATGGCCGGACGCCTGCCGATAGACCGGGCAGACGTTCTGGCAGGCACCGCAGCGGATGCAGCGGAGGATTTCCTTGCAGTTCGAGGCGAGCACGTCGGTGCGGCCGTTGTCCATGAAGACGACGTGCATGTGCTCGGGGCCGTCCGGTTGGTTGGCGGACTTCGGGCCGTTGATGAACTCGGTGTAAACGGTGAGCTGCTGGCCGGTGGCGGAGCGTCCTAGCAGGTTGAGAAAAACCGCGAGGTCCTTTTCCTGCGGGATGATTTTCTCAATGCCGATGAGCGCGATGTGGACGCCCACGGGAGCCATGCCGAAGCGGGAGTTGCCTTCGTTGGTGACGAGGGCGACGCGGCCGGTGTCGGCGCAGACGAAATTGCCGCCGGTGATGCCGGCCTGCGCCTGCATGTATTTTTCCCGCAAATGGACCCGCGCGCGGCGGGTGATGGTCTCCGGATCGTCGTTGTAATCGGCGGCGATGCCTTCCCTGAGGAAGGTCGCGGCGATCTCGCGGCGGTTCTTGTGGATGATGGGCTTGACGATGTGCGACGGCTCGTCGTCATCGAGCTGGATGATGAACTCGCCGAGGTCGGACTCCAGACACTCGACGCCGTTTTCGATCAAGAACGGGTTGAGGTGGATTTCCTCGGCCGCCATCGACTTGGACTTGGTGAGCTGGGTGACGCCGTGGCCTTGGAGGATGGATAGAATCGTCTGCCGCGCATCCTCGTCGGTGGCGGCGAAATGCACGTTCACGCCGCGGGAGACGAGCGCTTGCTCGGCCTTGGCGAGATAGTCGCCGAGGTGGTGGAGCGTGTGGTCCTTGATGGATGCGGCGAGTTTCCGGATCGCATCGGGATCCGGATAGTCCTTGTGGAGCACCTGATAGCGCTTCTCGGTGCCGGCGGCGGATCCGCTGATGACGGAGTGCTGCTTCTCGTCGCTGATGTTGCGGGCGTATTGGTCGATGAGTTGGTTGCCGATCATGGGAGTGTGTCGCGGAGGACCTGGATGGCGTGGAGGTGTTTGACGGGGCGGCCCTGGGTCTGGGCCAGCCCGCTGAGGTGCATGAGGCAGGACATGTCGATGCCGACGAGCAGGTCCGGCTGGATGTCGAGGATCCGGTCGAGCTTGAGGGTGCCCATTTTACCGGAAATATGGGGGAAGGTGACGGAAAAGGTGCCGCCGAAACCGCAGCATTGCTCGGCCTCGCCGAAGGGAACGACTTCCGCGTTCCCGATGGAGGCGAGCAGGGTGCGGACGGCCTCGCCGGTGCCGGTGCCGCGCGCGTGGCAGGAACGGTGGAAGGCGAGACGGGTGGCTTTTTCAAATTTCCCGGGCCAGGTTTTGATGCCCAAGCCGTTGTAAATGAAGTCCATGACTTCCCAGGTGCGGTTGGCGAGGGAGGTGATGGCGGGGTCCGGGTTTTCCTCGAACTGGAGGAGATTGCCGTGGAAATTCATCGCCGCGCAGGAGCCGGAAGGGACGATGACGGGCAGCTCGCCGGAGAAAACATTGGCGGTGTGGCGGGCGACTTTGCGCGAGGCGGTCCAGTCGCCGGAGTTGAATGCAGGCTGGCCGCAGCAAGTCTGGTTGTCGGGAAATTCGACGCTCACGCCGAGGTGTTCGAGGACTTCGACGGTGGCCTTGGCGGTGTCGTCGTAGAAGGCGTCGCAAAGGCAGGTGCCCATGAGGAGCACGCGTTTGTTGAGAGGGCGGGCGATAGGATTGGCCATGGAGAAATTCTTTTCCGCAGGCTAGGGCTTGGGAGCGCCGCCGCAATCCGGAAAACAGAACTTAGGGATGATTTTTGCGGTCCCGATGAAGTTGCCGAAATTTCAGACGGCAGGGAAATGTTTCAGCACTTTCTCGACGGCGGCTTCGGCGGTTAGGCCGTGGAGCTCGCGGAGGGTTTCCGGTTTGCCGTGTTCGATGAATTGATCCGGCCAGCCGATGCGTTCGACCGGGGTGTGGATGCCGGCGTCGTGGAGGTTTTCGATGACGGAAGCGCCGAAGCCGTTGAGAAGCACGTGGTCTTCAAAGGTGCAGATGACTTTGCATTTCGCGGCGAATTCCTGGAGCACCGTGGCGTCTAGCGGCTTGATGAAGCGCGGGTTGATGAGCGCGACGGAGATGCCTTTCGCTTCGAGTTGTAATTTGGCGCGCTCGGCCATTTCGAACATCGTGCCGAGGCCGACGAGGGCGACGTCGGTGCCATCCGCGACGATTTCGGCTTTGCCGATTTCGAGGAGCTGCGGCGTGGCTTTGATAGGCGTGCCTTTGATGACGCCGCGCGGGAAACGGATGGCGGAGGGGCCGGCGTCGTATTGCGCCATGGTGTGGAGCATGTCCACGAACTCGTCCTCGTCCTTCGGCTGCATGTGGATGATGCCGGGAACGTGGCGGAGGTAACCGATGTCGAACAGCCCGTGATGGGTCGGGCCGTCGTCGCCTGACAGGCCGCCGCGGTCCATGCAGAGTCGAACGGGGAGTCCTTGCAGCGCCATGTCATGGATGATCATGTCGTAGGCGCGCTGCATGAAGGTCGAGTAGATTGCCAGGAACGGGCGGAAGCCTTCGGTGGCGAGTCCGCAGGCGAAAAGCGCGGCGTGTTCCTCGGCGATGCCGACGTCGAAGTAGCGGTCAGGCAGTTCCTTTTTGAAAATCTCCAGCTTGGTCCCGCCGGGCATGGCGGCGGTGATGGCGATGATTTTCGGGTCTTTTTTCGCGAAGTCGGTGACGGCGCGGCCGAAGAGGTCGGAGCAGGTCGGGGTGGTGACGGAGTCGGTGGAGCCGTCGTCGATCTTGTAGGTGCCGAGCCCGTGGAATTTGCCGGGGTTGTCGAGGGCTGGCTGATAGCCCCGGCCTTTTTCGGTGATGATGTGGAGGACGACCGGTTCGTGGAGCGTCTTGAGGTGCTCGAAGGTGCGGACTAGCAGCGGGAGGTCGTGGCCATCGATGGGGCCGAAGTAACGCATCCCGAATTTCTCGAACAAGACGTTCTGGAACAGCAGGTTTTTGGCGCCTTCCTCGACTTTGTGGGCGAGGGTGCGGACGGCTTTGCCCGCGATTTTCTCGACGAAATCCGCGGCCTGGCGGCGCACGGAGGCGTAGGTGTGGTGGGTCTGGAGCGCGTTGAAATAACGGGCGATGGCGCCGACGTTCTTGTCGATGGACCACTCGTTATCGTTGAGGACGACGATGAATTTCTTGGTCGTTTCCGCGATGTTGTTGAGGGCTTCGAGCGTCGGTCCGCAGGTGAACGCGGCATCGCCGGCGACGGCGACGATGTGGTTGTCGCCGCCGGATAGATCGCGGGCGGCGGCCATGCCGAGGGCGGCGGAAAGGGCGGTGCCGGCGTGGCCCGCGCCGTAGGAATCGTGCTCGGATTCGCTGCGGAGGAGGAATCCGTTGAGGCCTTTGTAAGTGCGGATGGTGTGAATTTGGGCGGCGCGGCCGGTGAGCATTTTGTGGACGTAGCCCTGATGGGAAACGTCGAACACGAACTTGTCGCGGGGGGTGGAGAACACGCGGTGCATCGCCACGCTCAGCTCGACGACGCCGAGGTTCGGGCCGAGATGGCCGCCGGTTTTCGATAGCGAATCGATCAGCGTGTGGCGGATTTCCTCCGCGAGTTTCGGCAAATCCTCGTCAGCGAGATTTTTGACATCGCAGGGTGAATGAATCGTGGAAAGCAGAGGGCCGAGGGCCGGGGGCTTAGAAGAGGCGGATGTCATTATCGTCGTCGTCGTCAGAATCGCCGGGAAGTTCGGCAACATCCGCGCTTTGGGTGGCGGAATCCAGTGGGATTTCGTGCTGGTTGCGGAGAGTGATGAGTTCGATCCGGTCGCGGGCGGACTGGAGGATCGATTCGCAGCGGCTGAGCAATGCGGAGCCTTTTTCGTAATGCGCGACGAGATCTTCGAGCGCGAGGTGCTCGTGCTCCATTTCCTCGACGATCGTTTCGAGGCCGGTGAGGGCTTGCTCGAAGGAGGGTTGCGTCGAGTCGTCTTCTTCAGCGCTGGATTTGCGGCGAGCCATGAGGATCAGTTTTCCTTGGCGGCGCGGACGGGGCGGTCGCCGTAATAGACCATGTCCATGCCGACGAGCGGCTGGCGGTATGGGTAACGTTTGGCCACGCCTTGGATCTTGGGATCCTTGTCGAACAGCGAGACGCCGGACGGGTAATTGGTGAAGAAGGTGCGGCCATCGAGAACCATGAAGGTGAAGTCCTTGTATTGGGCGGCGATTTCGCTCAGCCCACCCGATCCGTGCGAGAGCGGGGAAATCAGCACGCCGGCGCACGGGGTTTGGAGGTCGGCGGCGATGGTTTCGATTTTCTCAAAGCCGGCATAAGTCGGTGGCAGCCAGACGCTCACGCGGTCGGCGTACCAGGCGACGGCCCACGGTTGGTCGGAGAAAGTGATTTGCTTGTCGGTGATCCAGCCCTTGAGGCCGGCCTTTTTGCTGTTGAGGGCGGGGGCGTAGTAAGGCGGCCAATGCGGGACGCCGCCGCGGTCGCGCAGGTGCATGCCGACGCGCACTTTCATCGGCAGGGCGAGCACCAGCGGCAGCGCGCAAATGCCGATGATCACGAAGTGGTGGACGTTGCGGAGGATCGGCGTGCTGGCGACGAAATCGAGGCGGCTCCAGAGGATGGAAATGAACGCGAGGCCGTAAGCCATCATGATGGGCGCGAACAGCAAGTGGAGCTGGTTGGGGTCGAGTTCGTTTTTGGAAATCCCGAAGAACGCCAGCCCGAAGGCGGCGCTCACCCACATCAACAGGATGGCCCAGCGGAAATTGGCGATGGCCGCCCGCTTGAACGGGTGCAGCAGCGAGATGAAAAACAACGGCGCGATGATGATGCCGCCGAGAAACGGAATGATGTCGGTGGCTTGCAGCAGGGTGGTGCGGAGGATTTTGGAAATGAGGCCGTCGAGCACGAGAGGTTCGGCTTCCAAGTCGATGGTGCGCATCACGGCGGATTCCGAGCCGCTGCCCAAGCCGCCGTAAAGGGTGAGAAACGCCGTGCCGAACGGCGAATCGGTGATGCTCTCGTTGCGCAACATCGGGCCGATGGCGGCGAAGAGAAGCAGCGCGAGAACCGAGAGTCCGACGATGCCGCGAGGGCGGAAAGCGATGGCCGCGAAAATGATGTAGCCCAGCGCGATCCACACCGTCATCCAGTGGGTGAGCGCCAGCAGGGTGAAGAACACGCCGGCGATGATGGCCGGAGTCATGGCGATGCGGCCTTCCGCGGCGGCCTCGACGGCGCGATAGACGAAGTAAATGGCGCAGGAGAACAGCAGCAGCATCAACATCTGCGGCAGTCCGCTCAGCGAGTAGTTCCACATGGTCTCGCAAAACAGCATCAGGATCGCGCCGACGCCGGCGATTTTCGGGTCGAAAATCCGTGAAATCAGCAGGTAATTCACCCCGATGGCCATCAGGAAAAACAAGGTGGAAACCGTGGCGATGACCCGGTCGAGCGGGAAGACCATCTCGTTTTCGCCCATCTGCCAGGCATCCGGATCATCGGCACCGATCAGTTTGAGGACGGCGGCGTTGATCAGGGGGTTGAGCGGGGAGTGGTAGGTATCTTGGAATCCGACGAGGGAAACGGAGCTGTTCTGGGCTTTTTGCGCCTGATAATACGCGACCGGGCGGATCAATTTGGTGGTGAAGCCGTTGCCGCGGGCGATTTCCCGGGAAATCTGCGCTTGGTCCATTGCCTGCGGCGAGTTCAGGCCGCGGAACAGGACGAAGAGATTCCCAAGAGTCAGGATGATCAAAACGAGGAAAAACAGGCTGCGGCGGATGATGATGCCGGTGTCCAGCTGAGAGGAAGTGATACTCATGAAAAATGGGGCTAAAAGCGGCGGTGAATTCAGAAACCGAGATCTTTCAATTTGCGCTGAAGGGTTCTGCGGCTGACGCCAAGCAGATCCGCCGCATGGGTTCGGTTTCCTCCGGCGAGGGAGAGTGCGGCTCGGATCGTATTGGTTTCGAGCGCATGCAAGTTGAATTCGGCCGGAGCGGCAAGGGTGTTTTTGGTCGGCGGAGTGGAAATGCCGATGGCGGCCGCCGGGAAATGCAGGAATTGCGGCAGGTGGCGTGCCTCGATGACCGGGTCGTTGCTCATCACCACGCCGTGCTCGATGGCGGTGCGGAGTTCGCGGACGTTGCCGGGCCACGAATAGGCGAGCAGGAGCTGCATCGCTTCGTCCGTTAGCGGCTTGACCGGGCGGTCGTTTTCCTTGGCGAATTCCTGGAGGAAGCTTCCCGCCAGCAAGACGATGTCCTCCCGCCGGTCGCGCAGCGGCGGCATTTCGATTTTCACCACGTTGAGCCGGAAATAGAGGTCTTCGCGGAAAGCTCCTTTTCCCACCAGCTCCTTGAGGTTCTTGTTGGTCGCGGCGATGACCCGCACATCGACCTTGATCGGTGAGTTCGAGCCGACGCGTTCCAAGGTCCGCTCGGACAGCACGCGCAGCAGTTTCACTTGGGTGGAGGCGTCGATCTCGCCGATTTCATCGAGGAAAAGCGTGCCGCCGTCCGCCTGCTCGAAGCGGCCGATCCGGCGTTGCGAGGCTCCGGTGAACGCGCCTTTCTCATGGCCGAAGAGCTCGCTTTCCAACAACTGCGGCGAGAGCGCGGCGCAGTGGACGATGACCATTTTCGCCGCCGGCCGGCCGGAAAGATGGTGCAGCGTGTGCGCGACGACTTCCTTGCCGGTGCCGGACTCGCCCTCGATGAGCACGGTGGCCCGCGTCGGCGCGACTTGCTGGACGAGCTCGGAAACCCGGCCGATGGCGGTGGATTTGCCGATCAGGCGGTCGAGCTTGTGGGATTTCTTGACCTGTTGGACGAGCTGTTGGTTTTCGGTTTCGAGCGTCCGGTTGCGCAGAGCGCGCTTGAGCAGCATTTCCACTTCGTCGAGGTTGAGCGGCTTGGTGACGAAGTGCCACGCGCCCCGGCGCATCGCCTCGACCGCGGTGTCCACCGAGCCGTAGGCGGTCATCATGATGGCGACCGGCGGCTCGGGCAGGGCCAGCGCCGCGTCGAGCAGGTCCATGCCCGAGTCGCCGCCGAGCCGGAGGTCGGTGAGCAGGATTTTGATCGGCTCGGATTTCAAAATCGCCAGCGCCTCGCTCGCGCTGGAGGCCGTGTAAACGTCGAATTCCTCTTCCAACGCACTGCGCAACCCCTCGCGGGTCGCGCGTTCGTCTTCTACGATGAGCAAGGTGGGGAGCATGGGCGTGAAATTTTAGAGGTCGATGACCGGATCAGGTTCGGGCGCGGCGAGCAGCCGCACCGGCCGCTCTTTGTGGGGGAAATTGATCAGCACGCGGGTGCCTTGGTTTTCCTCGCTCTCAATGGCGATCGCCCCGCCGTGTTCGCGGATGATCCGCCGCACGATGAGCAGGCCGAGCCCGGAGCCGGAGGATTTCGTGGTGCGGTAAGGCTCGAACAGCGCGCCCATGTGCTCCGGGGAAATGCCGGTGCCGTTGTCCTCGATGGAGATGATGTATTCGAAATCGCTGACCCGCGTGCGGATGGTGACGTGGCCTTGGTCGGAGGAGATCGCCTGGAACGCGTTGCGGATGAGGTTGTAGAAAACCTGTTGGAACTGGCCCGGATCGATGAACGCGGGCGGCAGCGAATCCGCGAGATCGAGCTGCACGGCGATTTTCCGCGAGGCGAGCTCCGGTTCCAGCAGGCGCAGGGTGTCGTGTAAAATCGCGTGCAGGTCCTGCTTCTCGCGGAGCGGCGCGGTGGGCCGGACGGCGTGGAGGAATTGCTTGAGAATGAGGTCCAGCCGCTGGATTTCCTCGCGCGCGGTGGTGAGGTTTTCCTCCAGCGGGCCGCGGTCGCCGGGCGGCAGTTTGCGCAGCTTGCGGCCGAGCAGTTGGAGGTGGATGTCGAGCGAGTTGAGCGGGTTGCCGATTTCATGGGCGACGCCCGCGGCGAGCAGGGTGAGCGCGTTGAGGCGCTCGGATTCCAGCGTTTCCTCCGCCTCCGCGCGGGTGGTGGTGAGGTCGCGGACGAGCATCACGTAGCCGAGCGGTTCGTGGTCGTCCTCCGCGCCGTCGATCGGCGCGAGGTAGAAATTCAGGTAGCGGTTCTCCGGATAGAAAACCTCCAGGTCGCGGCTGATCGTGCGGCCGGGTTTCCCCAGCGTCGCCCAGTCCAGCCCGCGGATCTGGGTGGAGATGTACTCGCCGGTCGCCCGTTCCGGATCGAGCCCGAAAAACTGGCAGGCCGCGTGGTTGAGGAAGCCGATCACGCCTTTCGGGTCGAGGATGATGACGCCCTCGTGGAGCGCTTCGAAGACTTTTTCCAGAAATCCCTTCTCGCGGATCAAGCGGGTGACCATCTGCTGGACGTCGCCGGGGACCACGCGATCCAAGCGGGCGACCAGCTTTTCAAGAAAGCCGGATTTCACCTTGAGTTTGCTTGTTCGGGGTTTTCGGTGTTCAGGAGAGGCCATGAGCGACGTTTTAGTAATCCTTTGCACCTTCCCGGATCCCGGACAGGCGCGACAAATTGGCACGGTCCTAGTTGAAGCGCAACTCGCGGCTTGTGTCAATCTCCTGCCCGCCGTGGAGTCGATCTACCGCTGGCAGGGGAAAGTCGAAACCGCCGCCGAGACGCTCGCGATTTTCAAAACCACCGCCGCCGCGTTCCCCGAGTTTGAGAAAATGCTGACCGAGCTGCATCCTTACGACGTGCCGGAAATCATTGCGCTGGAGCCCGAGAAAATCTCAGAAACGTATCGAGCCTGGGTGTGCGCCGAGGCCCGAAAATCCTAGGGGGTGGGGACGTCTCGTCCCCACGCAGGGACGGGACGTCCCTGCCCCCTATTAATAACGTGGCGTTTCCGGATCGATGAGCCGCGACCAAGCCTCGATGCCGCCGGTCATGGAAAACGCGTTTTTCACCCCGTGCGCCCGCAAAAACAAGGTGCCGCGCAGCGAGCGCACGCCGTGGTGGCAGTAAACGACGGCCCCGCGGGCAGCGTCCGCCGTCAGTCGGGTGCCAGCCTCGGAAAAGCTGCCGAGCGGGAACCACTCGTTGCCGGCGATTTGGCAAATCGCCAGCTCGTCGGCCTCCCGGCAATCAATCAGCCGCGGCCGTTGCTCGGGCGGCAGCGCGACCCACGCCGCCACCTCGGCGGGAGTGATTTCCAAGGTTTTTCCGGAGTTCGGGAGAAATGGCGTGTCTGGGTTCATTCGACGATGACGGGCGTGCCGAGCTGGACGTTTTCGAAAAAGTGGGTGGACATGTGGTGCGGCATCCGGATGCAGCCGTGCGAGGCCGCGTAGCCCGGAAGATAGCCGGTGTGCATCCCGATTCCGCCGTTGAAGCGCATGAAATTCGGCATCGGCGCGTTGTAGAAAATCTCTCCCGGAGGAATTTTATCCACCCGGATGTCCACGTTGTCATTGGTCGTCATCCCGGTGGCCTTGCTTTTGAAAACGCCGTAAACCGACGAAACGTGGTCCGCGTGCTTTTCCGTGATTTTATATTTCCCGGGAGGAGTTCCGTGGTCTTCGGTGCCGCTGGAAATCCGGGAAATCCCCACCAGCACGCCGCCTTTGTAGAAAAACGCCTTCTGCTGGCCGCGGTTGATTTTGATCAGCGGGCTGCCCGTCGCGCTGTCGCCGTCCCAGTAGGAAACGTCGTCCGGGATGGCCGGTGGCGGGTGGTGCGGTCCGCCGGACGTCTGTTGGTGGATCGGTCCGCCGAGTCCTTTGAGGTAGTTGGACTGTCCGGGAACTGTCGGCCCGCAGGAGTTCAGCACGAATGCCGCGAGCCCGAAAATCGGCAGATAGTTAAGGAAGGTTGATTTCATTTTGAGGCGCAGACTGCACGCGGAAACCCGTCAGGTCAAGGAAACGAGACTAACGCCGCCTCTCGATGTGCACGGCGACGCACTCGGTGTTCGGAAGGATGTGTTTCTCGATGCTGATGGCGACGTGTTGCAACGGGTGATTTCGGAGGAGGTGGCCGGCGATTTCCACGGCGAGCGTCTCGATGAGGCGGCGCGGGCGGGCGGCGGCGAGGGTCTCGATTTCCTGCGAGACGGCGTAATAATCAACGGTCCGGGAAATTTCATCCGCCAAGCCGTCGAAACCTTGCGACGGGGTCATGCGGACGGTGACGAGCAGCGTTTGGGAAACGGCGCGTTCCTCGTCGGGCACGCCGATGAGGGTGCTGACGCGCAGGCGGCGGATCTCGATGGTGTCAGGCGGATGCATGGGAGATGAGGTCGCGATCGAGGGCTTCCATCAGCAGGAAACGGGTGGGCTGGTTGAGATTGAGGGCGAGGGCGTCGGCGGGGGAGAGCCAGCGGAATTCCTCGGCTTCGTCGTTGAGCTCGACGGCGGTGGAGGTGGCGCGCGCGACGTAGTTGAGCAGGAGGAAATGCTCCGGACGCTGGAATTCGGGCGAGTCGATGCAGTCCTGAACGAGGGCGAACTCGATCTCGCGGAGCTCAAGTCCGGTTTCCTCGCGGATCTCGCGGCGGAGGGCGTCGGTGGAGGATTCTCCGCGCTCGATTTTTCCGCCGGGGATGCCCCAGCGGTCGCCCCATTTGTGAGTGCGGACCATGAGGACGTGGCCGTTTCCATCGTGAATCAGCGCGCCGACGGTGGCGACGGGGCGGGAAACGCCGCGGCGGCGGTCGAGCAAAGTGCGGAGGACGCCGAGGTCGGGCACCGTGAGGTCCGGGCGGACGGCGGCGAGGATCTCCGCGTGGTTGTAGCCGGTGAGCACGGCGATGGAGGAAATGCCGCCGTGACGCGCGGTTTCCACGTCGTGCGTCATGTCGCCGACGAAGGCGGTCTCGGCCGGATTGAGCCCGTGGGTTTCGAGGATTTGGTGGATGATTTCCCGCTTGTCCAAAACGCCGGAATAGGTCGCCTCGAAATGGTGGCGGAGACCGAAATCGTCCATCTGGCGCTCGAAAGCGAGCGAGTCCATCGAAGTGAGGACAAACGTGCGGATGCCGAGGGCGGTGCACCATTCAAGTTTTTCGCGGGCATGCGGCAGCACGGTGACGGGAGTGACGGCGGCGTCGAAGGCCGGGCGGAAATGGGCCTCGAGTTCCTCCAGCGGGACGTTCGGCAGCTGCTCGGCATAGAATTCCCGGTAAGGCAGCCGGAAGGCGCGACGGAAACTTTCGCGATCAAACGCGGCGATTTCATATTTCCCGAGGACGGCGTTCGTCGCCTCGATCACCGGGCCGAGATCGTCCACCAGCGTGCCGGACCAGTCGAAGATGAGATTGCGAAACATGAGGAAGGGGAGTTAGCCGAGTTGGAACTTGATGGATTTGATCCGCCCCTCGCCGAGTTGGTTGCGGATGCGGGTGAGGAGCATCGGTTTCATTTGCTCCAGTTGGAAGCGCAGCGCCGGCTGGGTCACGCGCAGGACGAGATTGCCGCCTTTCACGGAAATCGGCTCGGTGTGGCGGGCGATGAAATCGCCGGCGAGCTCTTTCCAAGTCGCGCGGACTTGGTCCTCGTGCAACCCATCTTCCGCCCCGGCGGCACGCAGGATGGCGGCCACGAATTTCTGCGCGAGATGAATGCCGGCGTTGAGATCCGCCGGCTCTTCGGCACCGCGCCATTCCCGCAGGATTTCCTCTCGGATTCTGCTGGAACGCGGCGGCTTTTTCATCGCGGCGTGGCGCTTAGGCGTCGCCATCTTCGCCGATGGCCTCCACCGGGCAGCCTTCCATGGCTTCGCGGCATTGCGCGATTTCCTCGTCGTTTTCGGGTTGCTTGAAAACGTAGGAATAACCCTCGTCTTCGGCACGGGTGAAATTGTTCGGCGCGGTCTCCCGGCAGAGATCACAATCGATGCACTGGCTGTCCACATAGAACTTGCCGGGCACGTTTTCCACATTCTTGTCTTCGCGGTCAGCCATAGGAAATATAGGGATTAACAGCCCCTTGGATGACTTCACCGGGCTTTGGATGCAACTCGATTTTTTCGATAATTCGGATTCGGCCGGACAGTTCTTGCTTGGGTTGCCCGTTCCGCAGCCATAAAGCTCGGCCTCACCGCATGTCCCCGCCGAATCTCAGTGAAAAGCTCCTCGCCTCCGTCTCGCGGGATTTTTTCCGCCCGCTGACCCGGCCGTCGGCGGCGATTTACGTCGATTGCGCGGAACGCCTGGCCGACGTCGCGGGCGAGGCCGGGCGGATTCCCCACGCCGAGGCCATCGCCCTGATCCGGGAAATCCTCGCCGCGCACCCGGACATCGTGCTCGACGACGACGAAGGCGCGTCCCTGCGCGACGCCCGCCAGCGCGCCGGCCAGTTTTTCAACCGCCTCTGCGATTCCCGCTGGCTCGAAGACCAGCAACTCGGCCTGCACGAACGCTGGGCTCTCGTTTCCCCCGGCCTGCGCCCGTTGCTCCGGCTGCTGCGCGAACTCGCCGAGGATGAAATCGCCGAGCTCAAAACCTTCGCCGACACCGTCCGCGGCGTTTGCGAAACCCTCGAACGCCCGAACATCCTCGACCCGCGTCTGCAGGAATCCGACGAAATCCGCAGCACCGTCACCGACTGCAACGCGCGCCTCGAAAGCGCGATCATCCAGCTCCACGGCGTGGAAAAGCTCATCTCGCTCTTCGACCGCCGCCAACGCCTCAGCGACTCGCCTGCGGAAACCCTGCGGCTGCTCTACTCCGAGTTCGGCGCGGGCCAGCACATGGTTTGCTACGACGCGCTCCGTAGAAACGGCCTGCTGCCCCGGTTGCAGGTCCTGCGCTCCTACATCGCCGATCGCCGCGACGATCCACTCGTCAAAGAGCGCCTCGCAGAAGGACTCGCCGCCCACTACCACTGGGATGAAAACGAAGCCTACCACCGCGCGGAAAAAGCCCTGCGCGACCTCGAACACCGACTCTCCGCGATCCGCCTCGTCGCCGATGCCATCGACGCCCGGATGGCCTCGTTCAACCAACTTTCCCAACAACGCTACCGCTACCAAACCGAGCTCCGTGGCCGCCGCCCGGAAATCGTCAAAGCCTACTGCGACGCCATCAACGCCGCCCACGAAGGCACCCGCCTCGCCGCCATGCGCGACGCCGAGCCGGACTTCGCGCCGCTCGTGCCCGAGGTGAAATTCTTCTTCGGCAGCGAGTCGCTCGCCCGCACCCGCCGCGTGAAAGCACCGGCCGATCTCACCTTCGGCAGCGACTCCGGCGGCCGCGATGAAACCGCCGAGGAAACACTCGCCGCCCTCCGCGAACGCCAGCGCCTCGCCCTGACTCCGCAACGCGCCGCCCGCCTCGTCGCCCGTCTGCTACCGGAGAAATCCAGCGTCGTCATGACTTCGGATTTCGCCGCCACTGACCTCGATGAAATGCTCGATCTGCTCGCGATCGCCGCCTACGAGCACGCTGTCACCGCCGACGGCCAGCGCGTGAAATGGACCATCGACGGCCCCGGCAAAACCACCGGCCTCACCCCCGAAAAAATCCCCGCCGACTCCCACGCCGGCTGGAACGTCGAGCGCTTTCAAATCCAAAGAACCTGACATGTCCGATCCCAACTGGCCCCGCTTCTGGTCCGAGGTCCCCGACGACGACCGCCCGGCAATCCGCGAAATCCTCGCCGAGCTCATCGGCCGCGGCACCTTGCTCGGCAGCAGCGGCGCGGGGCGCGATCATTTCCTGCTCGCCCGCGATCACTATCAGGAACACTTGAAGGACTACCTCGCGCCGCTCGGGTTGGAGCTCATCATCGACGATGATTTTTTCATCCTCCAAGCCCGCCCGCGGCCCGAGGCCTGTCACTTGTTGGCGCAGTTCACCAAGGATGAAACGCTGCTGTTGTTAGTCCTGTGGCGTGTCTGGGACGACCACCGCACGAACGAAGCCAGCAGCGCGGTCATCCTCACGGTCGATGATTTGTGGACGCGTTTCCGCAACACCTTCGACAAGATCGACCCGCCGGAAAAAACCCACCTCGACTCGCTTCTGAGCCGCCTGAAGCGCCACCGCCTGATCCGCACTCACAAGCCGGAAGGAGCGCTCCAGCTTGGCGAGACGCTTATCGAAATCCTGCCCAGCCTGCCGCGCGTGATCCCTTTTGACAGCCTCGAATCCTGTCTCGCCCGTGCCGCCCTCTATCAACCTGCCGCCGAAGCCTGAAATGATCAAACGCGTCCACCTCAGCCGCATCCTCGCCATCAACTGGTATGGCTACCGCCGCTTCATCGACGTCTCCGGGTTGTCCCTCATCACCGGCGCTAACGGCTCGGGAAAAAGCGTGCTGTTGGACTTGATCCAGTTCGTCATGCTCGGCGAATCGCTCAGCCGTTTCAACAAAGCCGCCGCCGGTGCGGGCAGCGGCCGCTCACTGCGCGGTTACTGTCTTTGCGATACGAACACGCAGGGCAACGACGGCCAGGAACGCTACCTGCGCCCTTCCGGCGTGACTCTGGCAGGCTTGGAATTCGTCTGGCCGCTGGCAAAGGGCGAGGAAACCCCGCGCCGCGAAACCTGGGGCGCGCGCATCGAATTCGAAGGCCCGACCGCCAAAGCCCGCACGCTGTGGTTCACCATTCCCAACCGCCTGGAGCGTGAGGATTTCCTCAGCGCCGAACTTGATCCGGATGCCGTCGCTTTCATGTCGGAGGAGGAGTTCCGCGTCCACGTGAAGCGCGATCTCGGCGGCGAGGTGTTTGACCGCCAAGCCTCGTATCTCGATGAAATGGGCTCGCGCAGCCATCTCGGATTCGACCGGGTGCAGATGAATAAAACCCTGCCGAACTCGATGGCCTTCCAACCGGTCGAGTCGTTCGAGAAATTCATTCGCGACTACTTGCTGGAGCCGGGCTTGCCAGACGTGAAAGCCGTCCGCGCCAGCGTCGATGCGCACCGCCGCGCACAGGAACGCTTGGAGAAAATGCACGACCAGCACGCGCGGCTCGTCCGCATCAGCGAGCGGCATCAGGAATACGTCACCGCCCGCCGCGACGCGCGGCTGCACTCCCATTTGCGCATCGCGCTGGGGCACGAGCAGAAGCTGGAAAATCTAACTTCGCGCCAGTCCGAACTGGAACAACTCCGCTCGCAAAATGCCGAGACCCGCGCCGACTACGAGTCCGCGCTTGGGGAGCGCAATGAGTTGGATTCCCAACTCGCCAAGATCCGGCTCGTCGCTGGAAACGACCTTCAAATCACCCGCCTCGCCGAGGATCGCAGCCACCGGGATGAAGTCGCCCGCGAGCTGGACGCGTTGCGTGAGACGGAAAAATCCGCCCGTCAGTTTCTCCACGACCGCACGCAGTATTGGAAACAATGGCTGCGACTCGCGCAGGAATTCGGGCTGGAGGAACCGGAACCCGCCGCCAATTGGCTCAAGCAAATGCAGGGAGCGGACGAGTCGGCCGCGCTGGACGCCGCCCAGCGGATGCCGCGGATCTATCAATCACTTGTCAACGACGCCCGCGAAAGGCTGCGGCCGATCGAGGAGGAAATCAAGGTGTTGGAAAACCGCGAGTCCCGCCTCCGCCGCGAGCTGGATGATCTGGATCACAAAGGCAGCGCCGCGCCGTCGCCGTTGTTGGATGCCTTGAAATCCCGCGGTCAGCGCGCCGACGCGTTCGGCCGCGTAATCGAGGTGAAGGCCGAGGCCGAACCGTGGTGGCCGCTGCTTGAATCGTTGCTAGGAAACAAGCGCGGCGCGGTGCTGGCCGAAGATTTCAAAGCGGCGTGGGAACAAGCCCGGCGCCTCGGGCACGTCGAGGAACCGCTCGTTCATGCCGGAGAGCTTTCCGGTTCCAAGGACGCGAAGCCCGGGACTGTCGCCGCGTTTTTTGAAACCAAACACGAACTCGCGAAAGCGTATCTTCAGCATCTCTACGGCGATCTAATCGCAGTTGAAAAAGTCAGCCAGCTCGATTCGCATCCGCGTGCGTTTTCCAAAGACGGCTGGCTCAAGGATCCGCCGCATCGGCAGCATTTTCAGCCAGCCAAGGAATTCACCATCGGCGAGGAAGGCCTGCGAAGACTGAGAACTTTGCGTCAGGACGAGCTCGCGGAAGTGAAGGAAGAGCTCACTTTGAAACTTCGTCTGCGCGAGGATTGGCGGACGTTCCTGCACCGCGGCGAGCAGTGGACGCTCGACAAAGCCGACCCACCGGCTGGCAGCTCCAAGCTCCGCGATTTGCCCCGACTCCGGAAGGAACTCGCCCAGCTCGACGAGACGATCCGCCTGCTCGCCACGCCCGAGCGCGAGGCGACGGTGGAGAAGCTGCGGGTGCTGGAAAAGACCTTCCAAGGCGTCATCGAACGCACCGGTCGGCTGGCGAACAGCATCGAGAAATTCGCCCAACAGGAGCGCGTGTTGCAGGACGGCATGGCCACGCTGATGGAGGATGAAGCGGCATCGCTCACGGAACGCCAGCTCAGCCGTGAATCGCTGGAAGGCGTGCGGGACACGGAAATTTCCGAACTCATCGCCGCGGCGCGGCAACAGTTTCCCAAGTGGCAGCAACGGCTCGACGCGTCTTCGGAAATGGCGCGTATCCGCGAGTTCGATTCGGACAAGGCCCGGCGGGACCGCGATCTGGAGCGCCATGCACTTGCCGAAAAACACCCGGAAACCGCCGAGGCGTTTGATCCCGGCGATGACGAAAATTTCCGCTACGACGCCCGCCGGATCGAGCTGGAATCGCACGAGCTGGAGAAATACACCGCCGCCGCAGAGGACGCGCGCAAGGAGTGGGAGGACCGGCTCCAGCATCAGGTGTTGGATGTTTTGAAGGAGAAGTTAGACGAAGCGGAGCGCACCAAGCGCGAGCTCAATCGCGCGATGGACCACGACATCGGCGGCTGGCGCTATCAGCTTTCGATGAAGGCGGACCGCAGCCACAGCGCGATCTGGGCGTTGGTGGAAAAAGGGTTGAATCCCGGCTTGGAGCTTTTTGCATCCGGCGCGAAGGAGGAAATCGAGAAGGCGAAAGCCGCGCTGATGGCGGCAATTGAAAACGCCGAGGACCCGCGCCAACAACGGGCGCTCGACTATCGCTACTATCACCACTGGGACATCCAGGCCACGCCGACCGGCAAGGGCGAGGGCGCGGCGATTTCGCTCAACCGCAATGCGAAGAAACAAAGCGGCGGCGAGAACCAGGCGCCGTTTTTCGTGGCGATGCTCGCCGCGTTCCAGCGCGTTTACGACCTCGGCCCGCGCGAGTCGCGGAAGAATCTCGGGATCGTGATCATGGACGAGGCGTTTTCGAAATTGTCCGGCGACCGCATCGACGCGTGCCTCGATTTGGCGCGGAATTTCGGCCTGCAACTGATCATGGCATTTCCTGAAGACCGCCTGCCGACGATGATCCAGCATGCGGAAACGGTGGTGCAGTGCCGCGTCGAGCGGAGTTATGATGAGAAGAGCGGCCAGATCACGAACATCGAGAACTGGGTGGTGAAGGTGGACCGGGACAAGCTGGTTGAAGCGTTGTCATGAACTGGCTCGCCGAATTTCACCGCCGATGGCAAGCCGCACGAGGCAGGCGGGTGAGTGCTTCGAGTCGTGCCTTTTCGCAGGATTGGGTGAAACTGTTGGAAGCCGCCGGGATCACCAGTGCGGAAGACCAGGCGACGGCGGCGAGGGAAGCTGAGGCGTGTGGTCAGCTGGTTTTGAAACGCCATCGCTATCGAAAATATCTAATCGAGCGGGTGACGCTGCCGCTGGCTTCCGAACCGTGGCTGATCGAGCGCTTCGGCGGGATCGCGGGTGTGGAATTGCAGGCGGCGGCGCTGGCGGTTGTCGCGGAGTTTTCCCGGCGCGGGCACTCGCGGTTTCCAACAGAATGGACGGCGCTTTGCGAGTCGTTGCGCGTGGCGTTTTCCCGAGGTCGGTCGCTGCGTCCGTTTCACTGGAACCATCCGGAGACGCTGCGGCGCTTGCTCGATGGGGTGAAAAAACTCAGCGAAAATGAATGGCCGGCCGGAACCTTGATCCGTGCGGCGAGCGTGGACATCGGGTTGGATTCGAAAGAACTCGAACGCCATCAACGGACTTTCGAGTCCGGCTTGGCGCGATTGTTCGGCGCGGAAATTTCGCTGAAATCGCTGGGACTCGCGGCGGGGGATTCCCATGTCGAGCTGCACGGGCCGTTGTGTCTGCATTTCCCGGACGGCAGCGTGCATGACTTCGACGGCTTGGAGCACGTGCTCATTTCCGCCGCCGATCTGGCGCGGTGCGCGTCGGTTTCCACCACGGCGGAGCGGTTGCTGAGCATCGAGAACCGCAAGACGACTTTCCGTCAATACGCCGCTGCGAATCAGGACCGGCGGACCTTGGTGGCGGCCACTTCGTTCCCGACGCAGGCGTTCCGGTATCTGTTGGAGAAGCTGCCGGCCGCGCTGCCGCACCATCATTTCGGCGACACGGATCCGGCGGGTTGGCGGATTTTACTCAAACTCCGCGAGGTCACACCGCGGCCGGTCGAGGCGTTCCGCATGCGCTGGCGGTCCGGTGGGCGGCCCAGTCCGCTGACGCCCTACGACATCCAGCTCTTGCCGAAACTGCTGGCGGATCGGCGCCTTGCCGATGTTCGGGCGGAAATCGCGGCAATCGCGGAACGAAACGACCGGGGAGATTTCGA
This sequence comes from Akkermansia muciniphila, assembly GCA_945873305.1. Taxonomy (GTDB): domain Bacteria; phylum Verrucomicrobiota; class Verrucomicrobiia; order Verrucomicrobiales; family Akkermansiaceae; genus Luteolibacter; species Luteolibacter muciniphilus_D. The sequence goes on along the minus strand of CAMCCX010000003.1, from coordinate 37,633 downwards.
GCAGGAAACCTTGGGGCCGCCGGCGCTTGGGGGATGGCCGTTTTGACAGGTCCGGCAAGGCCGTTGAGTTGGCGAGGGGATTTCGGCTTCGGCTTTCGCACTGGTCAAGTGGAAGTCCCCGTTCTAAAAATCCCGCAGCACCCGTTATGACACCCAAGCCACCTTCATCCTCCGACGGATCATCCCTTCCTCCGCGACACCGCCCGAGTAAGAACGATCTGATCAAGGACTCGACAGAACAGGATTTATGGGCCTTCGACGAGCCCGCCCGGTCGGACGAGGAAAATGCGGAGCCCGCTCCAAAGTCCGGCCGCTCGTTGGGGATTCCCGTTCCACGCAGTTTGGCGAATGTGAAGAAGCCGCCGGTTAGCGTTCCCGAGGCAGGCGAGCAATCGCCGCCAAAGCCAGTTTCCAGCGCCGAGGATCGCATTCAGATCAACGTGAGTAAGAAGCGTCCGAAAGCGGCACCGGCGTCTCATCCGGTGCATCATTCCATGGTGGGCGGCGAATTTGACGAGCTCGATGACGGGAGCGAGCCGGAGCCGGAGATTTTTGAAGAGGCGACCGTGGCCGAAACGGTTGTTGTGGATGAGCCTGCTCCGCCTGAGCCCGCCGTTGAGGAAATCGTTCCGGAAACCGCGCCGCCGGTTGCTGCGGCCGTTCCCGAACAGGACGAGTTTTCGCCGCGAGTCCGGGAAAACGCCGAGCCGGTCTCGCTGCGTCCGCATTTGGGTTTGTCCAAGCTGGAGCGGATCGGGCTGGCGGCTTTGCTGGGAGTCCTGCTGATCGGCGGGGGAGTGGTTTATTTCAAAACGATCCACCGTCTGCCGGCCGGGTCGGGGAGTTTGGAGGAAAACGATTTTCCTGTCAAAGGGGCGAACCTAACGATCGTCTCCGCCGGCAGCTACTGGCGTGCTCCGATTACCGAGGGTGCCAATGCGGAGACCTTCCGCCGCGGCACCCAGTTGCTGCCGGTGGTCGATCTAACGGTGAAGGGCGGCCCGGCCGCGGTGCGGGTGTTTTTCCGCAACAGCGACGGCGATGTCATCGGCGATGCGGTGACCCGCACGATCCAGGCTGGAGCGTCGCTGGAGGTGGCCGCGACGGCCGGCTTTGAGGACGTGGGAATGCACGCCGCCTACCGCACCGGACAGAGCAAGCCATGGACGGTGGAGGTTTATGAAGCGCCTTCGGAGAACTCGCCGGGCCCTGCTTTCAAGAAGCTTTTCGAAATGAACGTCTCCACCGACCGCCGCTGAATTTCCACCGCCATGTCCAACCAAGAAATCACTCCACTCGTGCCCAGGGAAGGCTGGCACGTCATGCATTTGTTCTATCACGTCGATCACGCGCAATGGTCGCTTTACAGCGACGAGGAACAGCGCCAGGCCAAGACCCGCCTCACCGAACTGGTGCAGGAAATCCGCGCCACGCCGGACACGCACCTGTTGATTTTCTCGGTCGCGACTCCGAAGGCGGACCTCGGCTTCATGCTGCTGACCCCGGACTTGCAGGTGGCGAACATGTTTGAAAAACAGCTCAGCCTGTCGCTCGGGCCGGAGATTCTTAGCCCGACGTATTCCTACCTTTCGCAAACCGAGAGCTCGGAATACACCACCAGCCGCGAGCAATACGCCGCGGAAACCTTGGTGGCCGAGGACGGTCTCGTCGAGGGGAGTCCCGAGTTCGAAGCGGGGCTCAAGGCCTTCGACGAACGGATGGCGCATTATTTGAAACACCGCCTCTATCCGGTCCTGCCGGACTGGCCGGTGATTTGTTTCTATCCGATGTCCAAGCGCCGCAACGGCGCGGACAACTGGTATTCGCTCGATTTCGAAGCGCGCAAGAAGCTGATGGCCGGCCACGCCCGCGTCGGTCGCACGTATTCCGGCAGGATTCTCCAGCTCATCACCGGCTCGACCGGGCTCGATGAATTCGAGTGGGGCGTCACTTTGCTCGCCAAGGACACCATCGACATCAAGTCGATCGTTTACGAAATGCGCTTCGACGAAGTCACCGCGCGCTACGGCGAGTTCGGGGATTTCTACATCGGCATGCAGCTGCCGCTCGACGTGTTGTTCCGGCGGATCTGCCTTTGATTTCAAACACAAAAAAGCCCGGCTCCAGTGATGGAGCCGGGCTTTTTTGTGAATCAACTTACTCGCCGAGTCCGAAGCGGACGAAGCGGGTGACGGTGAGGGTGTCGCCGAGTTCCTTGCCCTTGGCTTCAAGCAGCGCGGAAATCTTGATGTCGGAATCCTTCACGAAACCTTGCTCGAGGAAGCAGCTTTCGGCGAAGAACTTGCCGATCTGGCCCTTGAGGATGTTCTCGATGATGTTCGCAGGCTTGCCCTCGGCTTCGAGGCGGGCGCGGAAAATGTCGAGCTCGTTGTCCACCACGGATTGCGGGATGTCCTCGCGGGAAAGCCCCTTCGGCGCGCAGGCGGCGATGTGCAGCGTGAGGTCCTTGATGAGCTCCTTGAAGCTGTCCGTGCCGCGGGTTTCCGGCTGGGTGGTGCCGACTTCGATGAGCACGCCGACCTTGCCACCGAGGTGGATGTAGGAAGCGACGACGCCGCCCGGAGCCGCGTCGTAGCGGACGTATTTGCGGAACTGGAGGTTTTCGCCGACTTCGCCGACTTTGGCTTTCACCGTGTCTTCGATGCTTTGCTCACCGACTTGCAGCGCAAGCGCGGCGTCGAGGTCGGCGGCGCTGGATTCGGCGAGCTTGTCGGCGAGGCCGCCGACGAACGCTTGGAAATTCTCGTTTTTCGAAACGAAGTCGGTCTCGCAGTTGAGCTCAAGCAGGAGTCCGGAAGTGGCACCGACGTTGACGCGGGCGGTGATGACGCCCTCGGTGGCGGCGCGGTCGGCCATCTTGCTGGACTTCATGATGCCCCGCTCGCGGAGCAGCTTGATGGAGGCTTCGATGTCGCCGTTGGTTTCGGTGAGGACTTTCTTGCAGTCCATCATGCCGGCGTTGGTCTTGTCGCGGAGTTCTTTGACGATTGATGCGGTGATCATTTGGGAAATAGAGGTTGGTTCTGGAGATGAAAACGGGCGGCCCGTCGTGAGACAGGACGCCCGCAATCGGAAAACAAGTTAGTTTTTGCGGGCGGCGACCATGGCATCGACCAGATTCTGGAGGATGATGCGGATCGAGCGGATCGCGTCGTCGTTGCCCGGGATCGGGAATTGGACGAGCGCCGGGTCGGCGTTGGTGTCGACGAGGGCGATGATCGGGATGTTCAAGCGGCGGGCTTCGGCCACGGCGATGGTTTCGCGGGCGGAGTCGACGATGACGACGGCGTCAGGCTTCTTGTCCATGTCGCGCACGCCGCGGAGGTTGCGGAGGAGCTTTTCGCGCTCGCGGCCGAGGGCGGCGAGTTCCTTTTTCGACATGGCCTTGAATTCAGGCTGCTTCTCGATGTTTTCGAGATACTTGAGGCGCTCGACCGACTTGCGGACGGTGAGGCTGTTGGTGAGCATGCCGCCCAACCAGCGGTGGTTGACGTAGTGTTGGCCGGTCGCTTCCGCGGCTTCGCGGATGGCGTCCTGGGCTTGGCGCTTGCAGCCGACGAAGAGGACTTTCTTGCCCTTGCCGACGAGGTCGGCGAGGAAATCGGAGGCTTTATCGAGCTGCTGGACGGTTTTTTCCAGGTCGATGATGTAGATTCCGCCTTTGTCCTTCATGAGGAAGGGCTTCATGCGCGGGTTCCATTTTTTGGTTTGGTGGCCGTAGTGGACGCCGGCGTCCACCATTTCGTTGATGAGTTCGTTGATCATGTGTTGTTCTGTTTTCCCGCCTTGAAATCAGGACGGGCGATTTTTGAAGATTTGCCGCATGGAGCCCCTCCGGATCTTCGTTGGTGAATAAGGCGGCGTGAAGAGGGACGCGGGAGATAGGGAACCGGCCCGGACTTGGCAAGGGAAATCCTGATTTTGGAATCCGCTTATCGGCCGTATCCCAGCGCTTCGCGGACTTCCTGGCGGGCGGCCACCGAGATTTCGTATTCGAATTTCGTCAACGACGGATAGGCGACCTCCAGCCGCGCCATCGGGTCTTTTTCGAACCAGTTTTGGCGGGCCCAGTTGAAATACGGGGTGGCGAGCAGCAGGACGACCGCGGCGGCCAGGTAGGTCGGGACGAGGATTCGCGCGACGGTGTTGAGGTGGAGCAGCTGGCTCATTCCCGTGGTCATGGCCCGGATCATGACGGCGAGGACCCAGCCCAACGGAATGACAAACAGCGGCCAGGCGATTTTGAGCCCGGTATCGGATCCGGTGGTGACGGCCCAGCCGAGCACCGGAATGAAGGCCGCCGCGCTGATGAGTGCCAGCCCGCCTGACCACGGTCGGGTCTTTCCAAATCCGAAAAACGCCGCTCGTTTCCCGATCCGCCACCGGGCGGCGAGGACCGGCAGGATGAGCGCCGTGAGGAACATGCCGACGAATTGCGCCAACGGCAGCGGCAGGCCGTCGTAGTAGGGAAGGTCGATGGAGAGCGAGAGGATGTTCAACTCCGTGCCGCCCAAGGTCGTCAAACGCGCGATCAACATCAGATAGATGAACGGCGGAATGCCGGCCACGAACAACCACGCCCAGTCCGCGGGCCGCAGCAACAGTTCCATCCGCGCCGCCAGGCCCCGGACCAGGCGCGGCGAGCGGAAGCGATAGAGCGCGGCCAAACCGCTGGCGATCCCGAGCAGCGCCCACGTCGCATAGGTGCAAAGTTGCGCGAGAATTTCGTGCTCGGTCATCCGGCCGGGTTTCACGTCGCGGTCGCGGAGCACCGGTGGGTGGAGCGTGCGTTTCGCGAGATACGACATGGAATATCGTTTGAGCGCGCCGAATTTCTGAGACGCGTCCTTGCCATCGATTTCAAAGGTAACGGCCTTGCGGTCGGTGGTGAGTTTCTCGAGGCGGTCGAGTTTTCCCTGGGTTTCCGCCGCCTCGGCGAGGAGGCCGAGTTTCGTCGCGGATGCCGCCAAATTTTCCAGGATGATTTTGGCGTGAGCCTCGATGATGAGATCCTGGATGAGAAATCCGGGCTCGCTGAGGGAAATGTTTCGCAAATACGCATCCGCATCGGCTTTCAGCGCGAGGAGTCCGCCGGCATCGCCGCGCTCGCCGAACAACCAGGCTTTGGCCGCGATCGCATTCGGCAAGTCCCGGGAAAGGGAATACATGGTGGCGGTCATCGCCAGATAGGAAACGGCGCTGTAGTATTCTGATGGATTTTTCTGCGAGAGCAGGGGAATCCGTTCTCTCATCAACTCGATCTCATAGCTCTCATGATCTGGCAGATCGTTGATTCCACGGAGGATGGCCAAAGCGCGGTCGATCTTGGGTTCGTCGCTCACATCCCATTCCGGCGCCGCGCCGGATGCGCGCGCGGCTTTGGGGAGCGAGCGCTTTTTGACCGCGTTCTTGGCTTCGATTCCCGCTGCCCAGTAGGGGAAAAAGGCGTTGTGGGGAGCGATGCGGGCGGCGTTCTCCAGGAAGTCCGGAGGGAGTGTTTCGTGGTTTTCCGAGAAATAAGTCGCGCAGTAATCGGAGAAATAAGCGGCGTTGGCGGGATCGCTTTCCCACAAGACTTTCGCGAGATCGAGCGGCGACTGCCCGGCATCGCGGATTTTCAGCAGCTGCTTCTCCCGCGCGGTGAAGCGTGTGAGGTCGAATGTTTTCGCGACGTCATCAAATTCGTAGCCCGACACCGCCCGGAAAATCCGCCGATAGCCCATGAAATCCTGCACTCCGGAAGTCAGCATCACCGCGGAGATCACCGCCGCGAGGCTCATGAAAACCACCCGCCACGACAGCCGGCGCTTTTTCCCGTCATGTGCGCCCCATCGTTTCAGCGCGGCATCCGCCTGAGCCGCGTGCTCCTCCCGCAGCGTCTCCAACAGCATCCGCGCGGAAGACCTCGATTCCGCGTCCCCGGTCAAGGGGCGCAGCGCCGCCGCGATGAGTGGATCAGGGTGCTCGGTCATATCCTAAAATTTCCTGGAGCTCGGTTCTCATCCGGGCGGCGACTTTTGACTCATAGCGTGTCCAGCCGGGACCGGAAACGTCGAATTTTGTGAGCGTGTCCTGCGTAAACCAATACTGCTGCGAAGCCTTGAAGCCGATGGTGGCCAGCGCGCTGACCAGCAGGGCCGCCAAATAAACCGTGACCAACACCCGTGAGGATGTCGCTCTGTAAAGTTGCCGCTCAGCGCGGCTCAAGAGCGCGATGGAAAGCGACACCGCGAGCCAAAGCACGGAAGTGCCCAATAGCGCCGCCGCTAGCCGGAACGCCCACGAGGCCCCCGGATTTATCGGGGAATCGATTCCTGTCGAGTGGACCCAATGCAGCCAGAATACCTCGTATGAACCGGAAATCGCCGCCCAGCCGATCATCGGCACAAACGCCGCCGCGCAAGCAACGGCGAGCCAGCCCATCCACGACGGTCCGGGAAAACCGAATCCGCCCGCACGTTTCGCCAAGCGCCAGCGGACGATCTGCGCCGGCAGGATCAGCCACAAGGCCCACAGCCCGAGGAAATGCCCCGCCGGCATCAGCAGCGCCCCTAATTCCCGCCCGCCCAGCGGCGTCTGCCGATTGACGGCCATCACGAAAACAAACGGCAGCACCACGCCCGCTACGATGATCCATCCCCAGTCGGACGGACGAAGCAGATCCTCCATCCGCCGCGCCAGCCGCCGGGACAAGACCGCCACCCGGAACCGATAGCTCGCGACAAGCCCCACGCACAACGCCATCACAAGCCACGATCCGTAACCGAAAATCCATGATAGAAGCTCATGGTCATGCAAACGCATCGGCTTTAAATCCGCGTCTGTCAGTGGCGGCTGGGTTTCCGCTTGTTTGGCCACCATTTCGAGAGAGCCGGTCATGAATCCGCCAGTGCGCGTCCCGGACTCCACCGCCTTGCCATCCACGATGAATTCGCGGGAGTCGCGTCGTTCTTTGGTCTCCATCATCCACTTCGCGATGGGTTTCCAACGCGCGGCATCCTGTTCAAGGCGCAGCTTTTCCGCAGCGATAGCGAAACTATCCGCAAGGGTCGAGGCGATGACTTTGCCCACCAGTTCGTCCACGAGAGTCCCGGTTTCCGCACTGCAAATCCTGCGGAGAAACAGTTCCCCGTCGCTGGAAATTTCCTGAAACCCCCGAACATCACCTGATTCCCCCGCGCTCCACGCCCTCACCGCGATGGAGTCCCCCAATACCCTCAGCCGGATACTCGAAAACACCGAGATGGCAGATAGACAGCTGGCTGAGTCGAGCTGCTCGATGCTGGTTGCTTGTGGCAATAAGGGCAGACGTCTTTGCAACATTTCTGCTCTGTAGCTGTTGCATTTCGGCTGGTTCCGGGCCTCGACCAGCAGCGCCATAGCGCGATCCAAACGAGCCTGATCGAGGATTTCCCACTCGCGCGGGCTTTCAAAGACGATCTTGCCCGCCACCCGCTTGCTTTTGCGGGACTTGCTTTTCACGGAGTCCCTCGCCTCGACTGCGGCGGCCAGGTAGGTGAACCAAGCGTTGGTGGGATCGAGGCGTCTGGCGGTTTCCAGAAAATCCGGCGGCAGCTTGTCGTTGTCTGAGATGAATGCCCCGGCGTAGTCCGCGAAATAGGCGGGATTCTCCGGCTCGCTGCGCCACAGCGCCTCCTTTCGCTCGCTTTTGCTGTCCTTGGCGAGGTCTCCGAATAGCAGCAGCTTGTCCGCCTCACTGAGCTTGCTGGCGACGCGTTGCGTGGCATCGGGCAGAGGGGTGAATATCGATCCTCCGGCAATCCATTTCCCCCACGTCCCAAGCCGGGAAATTTCGTCGAAGTCCGAGTAAACCGTGGTCATCGAGGCCACTGCGACCACCACCCAGAGGCCGATGTGCCAGAAGGATTTGTGCTTCCGTCCATCCACCTCATTCCAACGAGTGACCATCGCGGCGGCGGCGTTGTCATTGGTCGTGCCCCGCTGCTCGAGAAAATCGGCAGCGGCATGCCTCATCTCCGCGTTGTCGGAAAACGGCCGAACCGCCGCTTCGATCAGGCGTTTTTTGGAATCCTCCATACCGGAAATTTCAAACCGGCTTCAGCAAATACCCGCCGACCCAGCCTTCCTCGCCTCGCTCGTTCCGGCACCAGTGCCAGCCGTGGATCTGGCGCAGCGATTCGAGACGGTCGCCGCGCTTGATGGTGAGCACGGTGGGATCGTAGGTTTCGAGGGCGGCGAAGCGTCCTTCGCCGAGCGGTTCGAGGATTTCCTCGGGGACGTAGCCGTCGTTGTCCTCGTTGTCGGTCGCCCACACCCAGCCGGGCCACGCGCGGTCGGCGATTCCGACGGTGACCTCGTCGCCGGGTTCCAAATGGATGGGATTGCTGTCCTTGTCCTCGTAGTCGGCGTTTGCGGTGAAGGTGGCCATGGTTGCCACCGAGAAAATCAGACCGGACGGAAAAGGCGAACGTTCATTTCGACAGGAAAAACCCGGAATTTCAGGCCGTCATTTTCACGCTTCTTTACATCACGCGGCTCCGGTGTAGCCTGTTTCCGCTGCCCACCCCACCCATCTTCATGTTTCGTCAGTCACGTCCCCCCGACCCTGACCAGGACCTTGTCACGCGTGCCCAACAGGGAGATACGCGCGCTTTCGACGCCCTGATCCTCAAGTATGGCGACAAGCTATACGGCCTCGTTTACAACATGACCTCCCACAAGGAGGACACTCATGATTTGCTCCAGGAGATCTTCGCGCGTTCCTATCAATCGCTCGGGAAATTCAAGGGCAACTCGGCGTTCTACACCTGGATCTACCAGATAGCCGTCAACCAGACGCTCAATTTCCTGAAGAAGCGGAAGCGCCGCACTGGCTTGAGTCTGAACGACATGGATTCATCCGTGCAGCAGGATCCGGCGCTCATCGACACCACCCACGAGGCGAATCCCGAGCGGCAGACCAACCTCAACGAGCTGCAGATAAAATTGAACGAAGCGATGAAGAAGTTGTCTGACCCCCACAGAATGGTGGTCACGATGTTTGACATCCAAGGCATGTCCCACGGGGAGATCGCCAAGGTGCTCAAGACTTCCGAAGGCACCATTCGCTCACGACTCCATTATGCGCATCTCCAACTCCAGTCAGCCTTGCAAGACAGTTGGGAAGAAAGATTTTAAAATTCTGCTTGCGCATCGGGGGGTTATTTTATAAATCCTAATTATCAACCGCAGTGAAACCGACGCTCGAACAAATTGGAGACCTATTAGCCCTCAAGCGCGATGAGCGTCCTGAAGAGGGTTACTGGCAGGATTTCCTCTGCGAATTTCACCAAAGCCAGCGTGAGCAGGCCGTGAAGAACTCGGGATTTTCAAATTTCTTCGCTGGCGTGTCCGCTTGGTTTTCCGATCTGAGTCCCTCCAAATGGGCTTACGGCTCGGGCATGGCCTACGCCGCGCTGACCATCGCATTTTTCCTGACGCCGCCCAAAGTGGAGAAGGAAAACACGCCGGCTTCCCCGGTGAATTACCAAGTCGTCCCGGCACCCACGCCGCCCGGGCTTGAGCAACTCAAGCAGTTGGACCTGAGTCCCACGACTCAAGGCGACGTCGGCGAGCAAGTGTTCTAATTCCAGCAACCCCGAAATGGTGGATCTGGAATGCCCGCGCCGACGGTGGTCGGCACGAATGTTTTTGGTGGCGAGCGCCTCCGTTTCGGCTGGCTTTGCCCAGCCTGTCGCCATTTCCCCTCGCTGGCAGGTGAATTTCCCGTCAGGGGCAAATGGCCAATCCGCTGAATCCACGGCGGTCCCCGTCAACGGAGCTGCGATGATGGTCGTAGTCGTCTCCGTGGGCTCGAATCCGGTAAACCCGACGCTGCAGTTCGGGAACCGCTCCATTCCGGTCAAGATGATCGGCCACGACCCGGTTTCTCGGCTGGGATTCATCAAGGGGGAAGGAAACACCGCGCCGAAATCGATGGAATGGGCCGCGGATGCTGGTGCGAATGCGAACGCCACCCTCCAATCCATGGAACCTGCGGGATTGATCCCATGCCGCGCGACCGGATGGGTGAAACAGGTGGGAGGGAAAATTTTACCACTCGCCTTGCTGCGCGTGAATTTCAGCCGTTCGGTTCCGCCGCCGGGGACTCCGCTGCTGGACGATGCCGGCCGGGTGGTCGCGATTGTTTTTCAAAGCTCGGGTGGCGGCAATATCGGCTACGCCCTGCCCGCCGAGGCCGTGCACCGGGTGCTCCGGGACGTTTCCGCAGGCGGCCAGCTGTCCCGCGGCTGGCTCGGACTCGCACTGCGCGCCGAATCCCAGATTCCACGGATCAGCCGGGTGCTGCCGGATTCCCCCGCCGCCTCCGCGGGCGTTCAGCCGGGCGACTTGCTTCTCAGCATCGGTGCCAGGCAAATCACGGATTACGCGGACGCCGTGAATGCGTTTTTCTACGTCATTCCCGGCCAGCCGGTAACAGCGAAGCTGCTGCGAGGAGTGGAGCAGTTGGAAGTCACGCTCACGCCGACAACTCCGAAGGGGTAATATTGATCAACGTGGCTTCGGACCTGCGGCAGCGGTTTCGGAACACGACAGCATGAACGACCAATGATAAGTCTTGTCCGGCTGAATCAAGTATTTTGGTAAAGCGAGCGCGCCCCAGGAATCCGTGCCGCCCAAGCCAGACTGGCGGTGGTCGAGATTGAGGGTGAAAAAGTCCCGCTGCGGAATCTCGCAGAAATGCATCGCGAGCTGGATGTCGGCGGCGGAGCAGGGGTAGCACGCCATTTCCAACAAGGACTCTCCGGTCGCATCCACCCGCAGGCTGCTTCCGCCCGCCTGGCTGGAAAGGCTGGCCCAGCGGATGCCGGTGCGGTTGCCGGATTCCTGAGGATCGATGTAACGATGGAACAACGCTGGAATCAGACCCTCGTGAATCGTGGTCCACGAGCCGGATTTGCGGTCGGTGTAGTTTTCGTGAGGTCCGTTGCCATACCATTTCCAGACTGGGGTGCGGTTGGGGATTTCGCACTGATAGCCGATGCGCGGAATCGTGGGCAGGCCCTTGCCTGGCCGGAAATCCGTGTCCACGGCGATCTGGCCGTTGCCCGTGAAGCGGTAGCGGATCGTGGCAGCGCTCTGGCTCGCCGGGATGGCAAGCTCGGCAGTGACGACCACATCGTTCCCGTCCTGGACCGCGGTGGTTTTGGTAGCAGAAGCCCTCGCTCCGGCGTATTGCCAGATTTTGAGCTTATGATCGAGCTTCGCGCCTTCGTCATTGTTGGTAGGCGGGCGCCAGAAATTGAGCCTCAGCGGAGTCCGCAGCCACTCGCCGCCCTTGGCTTTGATAGAAGTGAGGTAGCCCGTGGACTTGTCGACAGTCGCGGTGAGGTCCTTCGCCTTGAGCGCGATCACATTGCCGCTTTCGGAGAAACTCGCGGGCGCGCTGGAAGCCGCTGGCACTGCGGGAGTCCGCTTGCCCCAGGGCAAGGCAATCTCGTCCCAGGCGATCGGCATGCCTGCGGGATACCACTCGGTTTTTTCTGTCAGATCAAAACGAACCCGGAAAAAATACTCGCTGTCAGCCTTCGGCACGTGTCCGGTGGAGATCTCCAACACCGCATTTTTTTTGGGGAGCGATCTCTGGCAGATCCAGTTTTCCTTCGGCCACGGCGGTCCCGTCCTGCATCAGCTTCCACGAGCCGTTGACCCGGCCGATATTCCGGAAGAAATACTCGTTCTGGATCTTCACCTTGATGGCGGGCGTGCTGATATCCACCGGCGTGGTGTGGATTTCCTGATAGGCCTTCCTCACTTCGTCAAACTGCGGTGAAGGAGCGAGGGTGGCGGTGACGAGTCCGTTGCAGCAGAACGAGACATCCGTCGGGCGGTCGTTGAAATCGCCGCCGTAAGCAAGGAAACGCTGGGTCTTGGGCTTTTCCGCATCTTTGGTGAAATCCAGCAGCACTAACGCTTCCGGCCGGTCTTCGATGGTCTTGCCCAACTTCATGGCGCGGGAATAGACGGCGGCCTTGCGGACCGAGCCGTTGAAGCGGCGGGCCGTCTCCTCGGTATCGATGCCGACGGCGAGTTCAAAATCGTTTTTTGAAATCACCGCAGCGCAGGGCTTGGAAGCGACGCCCACGCCATCGATGAAAAGCACTAACTGCGCGCCGTCATAGCTGCCGCCGTAGGTGTGGAAGTTCGACGCGGCATCGCCGGGAAGCTTGGCGGTGACGTTGTGCCAAGTGCCTGCGGTGTAGATGAAAAATTCCAGACTATCACCGCTCTCGGTGATTTTGAGTCCGTAGGAAGTATCGCCTTTGACGATGAGCGGTTGGCCGCCTTGGCTGAAACCGGGCTGGTTGAGCCGCGCCTCCACGACGAGTGTGAGCGATCTCGTGAGATCGAGTTTGTCGGATTTTTCAACGACCGCGCTGCCGCCGTAGAGCCCTTCGTCCGTGGCGAGTGATCCCAGCAGGCGGACCGGCAGTTTGTTCGCCGAGCGGTCTTCCACATCGCCGATCTTATGTTTCTGATGGAGAATTCCCTGGTCTTTCCAATCCCAGATGAAGCCGCCCTGAAGCAAACGTTCCTTGCGGATGAGGTTCCAGTAATCGCTGAGATTCCCCTTGGAATTCCTCATCGCATGGCTGTATTCGCACTGGATGAGCGGGCGTTGGGTTTCCAAAGGCTTCTTCTCCTCTGAGCGGCAATATTTCTCCGTGTCCGGAATGGTCGCATACATCGGCGAGAAAAGATCCGCATGCGCTGCGTGGGCGGCTTGCTCGTAATGAACCGGACGTGACCCGTCACGCTGGCGGATCCAGGCCGAGCATTTGACGAAATTCTCACCATCGCCCGCCTCGTTGCCCATCGACCACATGATGATGCACGGATGGTTCTTGTCGCGCTCCAGCATGTTTTTGATCCGGTCCAGATGGGCTTCGAACCAAGCGGGATTTTTCGCGAGCGATTCCTCCTTATAGCCCATGCCATGGGACTCGATGTTGGCTTCGGAAATCACGTAGAATCCAAGCTCGTCGCAGAGTTCGACCAGCGCCGGATCATTCGGATAGTGCGAGGTGCGCACCGCGTTGATGTTGGCGCGCTTCATTTGAAGCAGGTCCGCGCGGATGTCTTCCCGCGTGCAGTAGTGACCGGTTTGAGGGTTGTGATCGTGGCGATTGACTCCTTTCAGAAGAACAGGCTGGCCGTTGTGAAGAAACTGGCCGTTTTTGATTTCATCCCGGCGGAATCCGGTCTTCCCGGCGTGATGGGCGATTTCCTTTCCGGAGGCGTCCGTGAGACTGATCTGGTAGGAATAGAGGTTGGGAACCTCGGCGGACCATGATTTGACGTTAGGAATTGAGTCGAGAGAGACGCTTTGCTCGGCTGATTGGTTCGCAGGGATTTTCACTTTCGCCGGAGGCACGGCGATCACACTGCCATCGGGTGCCGTCAACGTGAGAGTGGCGGTGGCGGTCGTTTCGGCAGCACCGTGGTTGGCGATTTTCGCGCTGAAGGCGAGCTTGCCGGCTTTGTAATCATCCGCGAGGCCTGCCTTGATCCAGAAATCATTGAGATCGAGGGCGTCCGCCGACCATAGATAGACATCGCGGAAAATCCCGGACATGCGGAACATGTCCTGATCCTCCAGATAGGAACTGTCCGAGTATTGATAGACCTCGGCGGCCAACAGGTTCTCGCCGGGCTGGAGATACGGCGTGATGTCGAACTCGGCCGGCGTCCGCGAATCCTACGAGTAGCCGACTTTTTTGCCGTTGATCCACAGATAGAACGCCGAGTCCACCGCCCCGAAGACGATGCTCGTGCGGCGGCCTTTCCATGCTTCCGGCAGCGTGAACTTGTGGCGATACGAACCGACCTGATTGCGGTTCTCGATCGGGAAATTCGTAAAATGCTGCGGTGGCTCGCCCATCACCGTCGGCGGATTCTTCGCGAACGGATAGGGACTATTGGTGTAAAGCGGCGCGCCGTAGCCGTGCATTTGCCAGTTCGACGGCACGGGAATCTCCTTCCACGCCGAGTCGTCAAATGCCGGTGCCTCAAAGCCCGCGGGCTTGCCTGACGGATTGCCGGTGTGGTGGAATTTCCAATTTCCATTCAGCAGTTGGCACCACGGCGATTCCAGTCGACCCATCGCGCTGGCTGCGTCCTTCGTGGGAAAAGGCATCGAGGTCGCACGCGGCGCCTCCTTGTTGATGCGGAAAACCGCGGGATTCTCCCAATCGGGCGTCTGGGAGAGTGCCGACGAGGCGAGAGAGAAGGCGAGTAGTTGGGGTTTCATAAGCGGAGTGATTTTTGACTAGAAGTTGATGGATGCCCGGCGCAGGCGGTCCATGATCGCGACCCCGAGACCGGTTTCGCTAACAGGCTCGGCGATGATCGCATCGAGCCCGGCCTCGTCCAGCTGGCGCATGACGAAAAACAAGCGGATCGCCGCTTCCGCGAGCTTGCCGCTGCCGGGGCTGAGCGACTCGATGAGGTCCCAATCGTGAAGTGTGACATACGGGCTGTCGTCCTCGCCGGTGTAGCTGAGGAGACCGTATTTCTTACCTTCCTCAGGCACGAAATCTGCCGGATTCTCCAATAATATTAGAGGCGTGAGCGGCGCGTAATGGCTATCAAGCTGGCCTGGTGCCTGCGGCGCGTCCGATTTGATTTCGCGGACTTTCTCCACTCGCCCGAACTCCTGAAGCTGCTCCTTGGTGATCGGCCCCGCGCGGTGGAGCCGGAAAATCGGCTTCTTCCCTTCACGTGGCTCGATGGAAATAATCGTGCTTTCCACTCCTTCAGCGCAGGCTCCGGCATCGACGATGAGCGGAATGCGGCCGCCGAGTTCCTTCATCACCGCGGAGGCCGAAGTCGGCGAAATCCGCCCGAAGCGGTTCGCGCTCGGTGCCGCGATCGGGCGGCCGAGCTCCTTGCAGACCGCCCGGAAAACCGGATGCGCGCTCTGACGGACCGCCACCGTCGGAAGTCCGCTGGTGACTAAATCCGGCACGTCGGCGTGCTTCGGTAAAACCAAGGTGAGCGGTCCGGGCCAGAACGCCGCGGTCAATTTGTTCACCGTTTCCGCGATGTCCTCAGGCACGATGGCCACGTTCTTCAAATCCCCGCGCGAGGCGATGTGGACGATGAGCGGATCAAACGACGGCCGCTCCTTGGCCGCGAAAACTTTGGCAACCGCCTCAGGATTGAAGGCGTCCGCCGCAAGGCCGTAAACGGTTTCAGTGGGAAGGGCGACGATTTCACCGGCGCGCAACAAGGCGCAGGCCTCGGTCACGGCGTCCTTCATTTCGTCATCGGCAACTTGGAGAATTCGGGTCTCAGGCACGCGCGGGTTTTGCCAGAGCATCCCGCGTCTGGCGAATCTTGAATTTTTGAAATGTGAAGATCACGCATCCATCCATGCCCGCCAGCCGCCGAATCGGGTGATTTCTTCCGCCCCTTCCGTCGCCCGCGGCTCCGCGATGAGGCCTGGAACCTCCTCGCCGCTTTCCAGCAGCACCTTGCCGATTCCCAGCGGTCCCGGAATTTTCGAAACGAAATCACCGAATGCCGCAGGCTCCAGTTCCCAGACTTCCACCTTGATCGCCGCCCCCGCCGCGTCGTCCCGGATCAACGCCGGGCGCGGGGGAATCGTGCCGCTCGGTGGCATCGCATACATTCGGTAAACCGGTGCTGTTTGCGTCTTTTCTCGGAGAATCGCCCCGCGATCCGTGAGTTGCCAATGCAGTGCCAGGCCTTCCAAATGCGCCCCGCAGACGAGCAGCGGGATTTTCCGGGAAACGCGGGGAGCCATCGTT
This sequence comes from Akkermansia muciniphila, assembly GCA_945873305.1. Taxonomy (GTDB): domain Bacteria; phylum Verrucomicrobiota; class Verrucomicrobiia; order Verrucomicrobiales; family Akkermansiaceae; genus Luteolibacter; species Luteolibacter muciniphilus_D. Next base: position 21,797 of record CAMCCX010000003.1, on the reverse strand, counting down.
TCACCACGAAATTTTCCGGCGAAATCCAGCAACGCCGAATCCCAGCCCGCCGGAGCGGCGAGCGTCACGCCCCAGGGCGCGCTCCCGGACCTCGCCCGCCCGGCTGGCATCGCCACGGCGGACAAGTCCAGTAGGTTCATGAAATTCGTGTAACGGCCGAGCGTGGCATTCGTGCCGAATGGTTCGGCTAGATTTTCCGCGACAGTGTACAGTCGCGGCGTCGTCGGGAGTAACAGAAAATCGATTTGCTTCCAAACTCCTTCCGTCTCACGCGCGAACTCCCGCAACCGATACTGCGCCTTGAACGTCGATGCCGCGTCCCAGCCCTTCGACCCTTCCAGAATTTTCAGCGTCACCGGAAAGACATCCTCGGGATGCAGTTCCACGAACTCACCCACCGCCGCCCAGCGCTCGGCGACCCAGGGTCCTTCATAAAGCAACTTGGCCGCCTCGGTGAATGGCGTGAGGTCGATTTCAACCGGAGTTCCACCCAGCGCGATCATCTTTTCCACCGCCGTGGCGAACAAGCCGGGCGTGTCCGGATCGCCGGCGAAATCCAGCTCCCGGGGCACACCGAACCGGAAATTCTCGCAGATTCTACCTGCTGGCTCCACTTGCGATGAGAACGTATCCGCAGCGTCGTAGCTACCGACCACGTCCGAGATGCACAGCGCGTCCGCGGCGCAGTTAGTAAAGACGGAGATACAATCCAAGGACCGGCAGGCAGGAACCACGCCCCGGTTGCTCAGCAAACCGCGCGTCGGCTTCCAGCCGATCAGTTCCTGGAACGCCGCCGGCACCCGGCCCGAGCCCGCGGTGTCCGTTCCTAACGAAAAAACGCAGAGACCCGCCGCGACGGCGGACGCGCTGCCTGAGCTCGAACCGCCCGGCAGGAATTCCGGGTCGATCGCATTCCGGGGAATGCCGTAAGGCGAACGCGTGCCAACCAGGCCCGTGGCGAATTGGTCGAGGTTGCCCTTCGCAATCGGAATCGCACCCGCCGCGCGCAAGAGCCTGACAGTCTCCGCATCATCCGTTGGAACGTAGGAAAACTCGGGGCAAGCTGCCGTTGTCGGCCATTTTGCGACGTCGATGTTGTCCTTCACCACGAACGGAATTCCCCACAGAGGAAGGTTTTTGTCCATCGCTTCCACCTCCGCTGCGATGACTAGCAGGACGGCTTTCTCCGGCAGATGAATGAAAATCGCGGGATCATTCCAGACTGAAATCCTCTCCCAGACCTCCTCGATCATTTGGGATGGAGTGAAGCCCGCATGATAGCGGCTTTTGAGTTCGCTGATGTTCATGATGGATTGTTGGGCTTCACAATCACCAATGCTTGCCCGGCGCGGACGCTCGCGCCTTCGGCTACCAGAAGTTCGACGATTTCGATGTCGCCGTCCGCTTCGAGCGGGATTTCCATTTTCATCGCTTCCAAGATCAGCGCCGACCTGCCCGATACGAGCAGCGATCCCACGCTGACCTCGATTTTCCACACGCTGCCGGTGACCGGGCTGTCCATGGTGAAACATCCGTCCGGGATCACCACCTCGTCCACTTCGACAACCGCTTCCGCAGGCGCATCCATCGATAGTCCGGCTTCCTCCCAGCGCTTCCGCTCGGCTTCGAACGCCGCGCGCTGCTTGGTCTGGAAGGCGTCGATTTCTTCCGAGTGCGCCTCGAGGAACGCCTCGTAGTCGGAAAAACGAAACACCTTTTCCTCGATCTCCAGCTTGTGGCGGCCGCGCGGAACTTCCTCCCGCAAACGCAGCAGTTCCTCCGCGCTCACCGGATAGAAACGCAGCTGGTCGAAGAACCGCAGCAGCCATGGCTTTTCGAAATCCTCCGTCTTCCGCCAGCGGTTCCACACGGGAATCGTCCGGCCGGTGAACTGATAGCCACCCGGTCCTTCCATGCCATAAATGCAGAGATAGGCTCCGCCGATGCCGACGGCGTTCTCCGGCGTCCACGTCCGCGCGGGGTTGTATTTCGTGGTCACCATCCGGTGGCGCGGGTCGAGCGGCGTGGCGACGGGCGCGCCCAGATAGACGTCGCCGAGGCCCATCACCAGATAGGATGCTTCGAAGAAAATTTTGTAAACCTCGTCGATGGAATCCAGCCCATTGATGCGCTGGATGAACTCCAGATTGCTCGGGCACCACGGCGCATCGGGCCGCACGCTCTGCATGTAGCGGCGGATGGCTTCCTTGGTGCTCGGGTCGTCCCAGCTCAGTGGAAGATGGACGATGCGCGTCGGCACCTCGATCTGCTCCAGTGGTGGTAATGCCGCGATGCCTTCGCGGATTTTCTCCCACAGATCGCAGCGCCCGATCACGCCCGGATCGAAGTGAACCTGCAAGGAACGGATGCCAGGCGTGAGATCGATGATACCCGCGATGTCTTGCTTCTTCAGCCACTCGTGAACGACGTGGGCCTTGAAGCGCAGTTTCAAGTCGAGGTGATGCGGGCCGAACTCGATCAGGAAATACCGGTCACCCGCGCGCCGGACGACCACGGATTCGTCACCTTCGCCGAATGAATCGATGAAACAGGAACCGCGCTCGCCAGCCACTGGATCGGATAGTTCCGTGCGCTCTCCGGCGAGGAATTCAGTCACTTCGATTTGGCGGTCACGCGCCCACGCTTCATCGACCGGGACGAACTCGATGAGGTCGCCGGGCCGCAGCTGGCCGAGTTTCCATAACTCCGCGTCCACCACCACGACCGGACAAACGAAGCCGCCGAGGCTCGGACCGTCGGGGCCGAGGATGACGGGCATGTCGCCGGTGAAATCAACCGCGCCAATGGCGTAGGCGTTGTCGTGTAAGTTAGACGGGTGTAGGCCAGCTTCGCCGCCGTCGGTGCGCGCCCATTTTGGCTTCGGGCCGATGAGGCGGACGCCGGTTCTGGCGGAGTTGTAGTGAACTTCCCATTTCGTAGCGAAAAAGGTGTCGATGTCTTCATCGAGGAAGAAATCGGGCGCGCCGTGTGGGCCGTAGAGGACGGCGATTTTCCACGAGTGAGATAAGGGGAAGGGACGGCTCGTCCCTTCATGCGGGGACGAGACGTCCCCGCCCCATATTCCCAGCACATCGCCCGGCAAGAGCGCGCGTCCGAACGGCCCGCCGAATTTTCCTAACGTGAATGTCGAACAACTCCCGAGATATTCCGGCGACTCGATCCCGCCCGACACCGCGAAGTAGGCACGCGCACCGGTCGTTTCGAAGCGGCCGATCTTCAAAACATCTCCCGCGGATATCTCGATGCGTTCGTTCATCGCCACAGGCTCGCCGTTCTTCAGCAGCAGCGCGGAAGCTCCCACCACCGCGATGCTCGTCGCGGAGTTGAAACGCAGCGTCGGCCCGGTCATCGTGATTTCCAGCGCGGCGGTGCCTTCCGGATTTCCGACAAGCCGGTTCGCGAGGCGGAGTGATAGATTGTCGAACGGTCCGCACGGCGGCACGCCGACTTCCCAATATCCGACGCGGCCCGGCCAATCCTGCACAGTCGTCATCGTGCCTGCCGAGACCACGTCGATGGTGTGCGGCGTGTAGGAAAAATCCGCCATGTCGCGCATCGCCACGCCGCCACTGAGGTAAGGCGTCCAGCGGACGATGCCGCGCAGGTAGCGAAGATTCGTCTCGATGCCGGAGATTTTCGTCTCATCCAGCGCTTGCTCCAACTTGGCAACCGCTGCCTTTCGGTCGGCGGCGTGGACCATGACCTTGGCGAGCAGCGGATCATAAAACGGACTGACCTCGGTGCCCGGTTCGATCCAACCGTCGCAGCGCGTCCACTCGGGAAATGTCGCTTCCGTTAGTAGGCCGCAGCTCGGGCGGAAATTGTGATTCGGGTCCTCGGCATAGACGCGGGCCTGGATCGCGCAGCCTTGGGGAGCCGGATAGATCTCCGGCATTTGCCAGGTTTCATCGAGCGCGAGGCGGACCATCCACTCGACCAGATCGATGCCGGTGACGAGCTCGGTGACGCCGTGCTCGACTTGCAGGCGGGTGTTCACTTCGAGGAAGAAGAAGTCATCGCGGTCGGCGTCGTAGATGAATTCGACGGTGCCCGCCGAGCGGTAGTTCACGCTCTCTCCCAGCTTCACCGCCGCGGCGTGGAGCGCGGATCTTGTTTCATCGGAAAGCCCCGGCGCGGGGGTTTCCTCGAAGACTTTCTGGTTCCGCCGCTGCACCGAGCAATCGCGCTCGCCGAGCGCTAACACCCTGCCGTTGCCATCGCCGAAAATCTGCACTTCCACATGGCGGCCGCGCTGGATGAAACGCTCGAGGAACACACTGCCGGATCCGAAACTGCGCTCGCTTAAGCGAACGACGCTTTCGAACTCCCGAAGAAGCTCGGCTTCATCGCGGCAGACTTTCATGCCGATCCCGCCGCCGCCGGCGGTGCTTTTAAGCATGACGGGGTAGCCGATTTCCTTCGCGGCGAGAATTGCAGCTTCCGCGTTCTCCAACAAGCCGGTGCCCGGAACGAGTGGCACGCCCGCGTCGCCGGCCAGGCGGCGGGCTTCGTGTTTGAGCCCGAAGGCGATGATCTGCTCGGGCGTGGGGCCGAGCCATTTGACTCCGGCGTCCTCGCACATGCGGGCGAAGTCGGTGTTCTCGCTGAGTAATCCGTAGCCGGGGAATACCGCACTGGCTTCCGAGTTCCTGGCGATTTCCAGCAACTTGTCTTTGAGTAGATAACTCTCGGAAACCGGACCTGGTCCGAGAAGATGGGCTTCATCCGCTAGATCCACATGCGGCGCGCCGGAATCGGGATCGGAATAAACGGCGATGCTCTGATAGCCGAGTTTCTTGAATGTGCGGATGGCGCGTGCGGCGATTTCCCCGCGGTTGGCGATGAGGATTTTCATGATGGGAAGATCAGCACTTCGACCGGCGTGGGATTCCACCCGTTGCACGGATTGTTCAGCTGCGGGCAATTTGAAATCAGGCAGACGACGTCCATCTCCGCCCGCATCTCGACATATCTTCCCGGCGCGGAAATGCCGTCGGCGAATGTGAGTCCGCCGTCGGGCGAGACCGGGACGTTCATGAAGAAGTTGATGTTGCAGGTGATGTCGCGCTTGGTGAGCTCGACTTTCCATTCCTGCGCGCCGCGGATGAAGCTGTCGCGGCAGGCGTGCATGCATTCCTTGTCGTGGGCGTAGCGCATCGTGTTCGACTCGCGCGAGCACGCACCGCCGAGTGTGTCGTGGCGCCCGCAGGTGTCGGCGGTGATGGTGAGCATGGGATTGCCTTCGGTGCTCATTAGTTTGGTGCCGGTGGTCAGATAGAGCGCGGCTTGCTCCTGGATAGTGCGGTCCGCGCTGTAGCGTTCGGTGGGATCGGCGGCGCTGAAGAAGAGCGTGTCGGCGGCCTGGTTTCCTTCGAGATCGAGGATGCGCAGGGTCTGGCCTTTCTTGATTTCGTGGACCCACCAGTCGCCCGCGGGAATGACTTCGCGGTAAATGGCGGCCTCGGGATTGAGCGTGCTTTCGGTCATCAGAAGCGGAGGGTGTGGTAGGTTTGATTGTTCTCCCAGGCGCGGAGGTTCTCCGGTCGGACGGTGAGTGATGGATCGTCCAAGGCGGGCGGTTCGCCGGCGAAGACTTCGAGCTTCACGTGGCGGTGGCGATAGACCGGGTCCGGATCGAGCGGATGCTGGCAGGTGTTGAGCACGACGAGCGTGTCGATTTCAAACCGCAGTTCGATGAAGTCGCCGGGTTTCGAGTTTTCCGGAACGAATGAGAGATTTCCTTCCTCATCGGCGACGACTTTGCTGAGGAGATTGAGGTTCGGGACGAGGTCTTTTTTCCCGAGCCCCCATTTCGCGAGCTCGATGAGGAAACAATCGCGGGTGTTACGGTTCCAGTCGTTGCTGGCCTGCTGATAGTTGTTCGCGCCGTATTTGGCGAGCACGCGCGCGGAGTCCGAGTGACCGCAGACGGTGTCATGCCAGCCGACGCTGTCCGCGGTGACGGAGGCTAGCAGACGGCCCATGTCCGAGTGCAGGCAGTAGGGTGCTCGCAGATAGAAAATGTGCTGTCCCTTGAGCGTGTCCGGCATGTTGTAGCGCTCGGTGCGTTCGAGGGCGTTGTAGAGCAGCATGCCGACGTTGGAGCCGCCGTCGAGGTCGGTGAGGCGGAGGCGTTTGCCGCGGGAGACGACGGCGGACCACATGCCGGCGCCGTGGAGTGTTCTTTCAAAGAGTGGATTCATGCGCGTTTGGCGTGGAGCGGCGGGATGAGGTGGGGAGTGAGGGTGAGATGGGCGGTTTTCACGCCCTTGCAGGTGATGAGTTTGTTGGTGATGTCACGCAGCGTGCGGGCGGGGCCTTGCATGAGGATGACTTCGAGCACGTGCTCTTCCTCGAGGAGAATGTGCTGGGAGGAAATCACTTCGGCGATGTGGTCGCGGAAGATGCGGGAAATATCCCGGAGCAGCGTGCTCTTGGACTCGTCGTAAACCAAGGAAAGCGTGCCGGCCATGACTTCGGTGCCGATTTTTCCCAAATGCTGGGCGGCGTGCTGGTGGATCATCTCGGCAACCGCTTGGGAACGGCTCTCGAAACCACGTGCTGCGGTGAGGCGGTCGAGGGCCTGAAAGGTTTCCTCCCGCATCGAGACGGTCACTCGTCTCACGCCGTCGTTGGTATCGTCGCCTGCCATGTGCGGGACGATAAGCACGGACGGGGCCAGTATGAGGAGTTTTTTCATTCGTCATACCGGCGGGTGCGCTCAGGCGGAGCGGTGGATGACTGCAGCAAGGTATTTTTGGAGCTGCCAGATGGTTTCTTCCAGGTGGCTGAGGCGTCCCTGGGCGTAGCCGGCGGATTTCATCCCGTGCTGGGTGGCGGTACACATTTCCATATCTTCGAGGTGGAATGCGATGCCGGCCTGGATCTCGCGTTGGAGGACGGCCTCGTAGTCTGGCATGGTTTTGGCGTCCGGCCGGATCAGCATGGTGGTGGTGAGACTGCTGGTTTCCGGGCCGGTGGGGAGGATGCGGTACCAATAGGCGCGGTCCGGGGCGTTAAAGAAAAGGCAGTTCGGATAGGCGAGGTAGATCGACCACTCCAGGCAGTCTTCGAGGCTCAGCCCGGGGAAAACGGGGAAGGCGGTGTCGGCTTGGCCTGCATTGCGGATTTCGTTTTGCATGACCTCCTTGAGCGGCAGGTGCATGGCGGAGAAATTCTCGTTGTAGGGTTCTGTCCAGCAGCCCTTCGCCGGGAGGAAGGGTTCGAGTGTCTTGCGGTGCGCGCCGAGGTGATGATAGCACTCCATGAAATTTTCAACGAGGATCTTCCAGTTGAACGGGCAGTCCCAGTGAGCGGACCAGACGATTTCGGCCCCGGCCATGTGCCACTTGCCGATGAGCTTTTCCCTGAGCTCCGCGAGCTTGCCAGCGAGCGGCGGCGCTTTTCCTGATAGATCCACGAAGACAAAACCTTCCCAAATTTCGCTGCGGAACTCGTGCAGACAGACCTCGCTGCGGTCGAAGTCCTCCGCCTGCTGCATTTCCGGCGCGCCGACGAGCCTGCCAGTCAGGTCGTAACTCCACATGTGATAGGGGCAGAGGATGACGCGTTTGTTCCCCTCGTCCGGATGGCCGAAGCCGCTTGGCATGACGTCCATCCCGCGGTGGCGGCAGGTGCGGGACAGCACGCGGATGACGTCGTCCTTGCCGCGCAGCACGATGAGCGGCTCGTCACAAAGATCGACGCGCACGAAGTCGCCGGGCTTCTGAAGCTGGGAGACATGACAGAGTGAAATCCACTCCTTGTGAAAGATTTCCGTGTTCTCGAAGGCATGAAACGCCGGGTCGGTGTATGCTGCGGCAGGCAGCGTACAGGACCGCTCACGGGGCAGATCCGCTGCGGCACGAATGTTTTCTAGCAATTCCGGGTCGGGATTCATCGTGGCGGGTGGTTGTGGAAATGACGTTGAAACCGGTCGCGCTGTCTCAGGCCGATCCAGCGGTTGACCTCCCAGAGATCGGCGGCGGGGATTTGAGTGAAGGGGGTCTGTTGGAGATATCCGTCCGGGCCGAACTCAGGGGTCATGGTGAATCTCGTGAAGCCTCTGGCAGCCATGGAATCCCAGACGACGGCCCACCAGCGCTCGTGGGCGGCGAGTGCGTCCGCGTATTCCGGCGCGCGCGGGTCCGGCACTTGCGGCCCCTGGCTGTAGCCGACGCGCGGCTGGATGTGGTGGGCGTGCCGGGCGGTGAGCGCGAGGATGTCATCGAATTCATCGAGAACGAGACGCTCGCTGACGACGCACCAGTGGCTGAAGTCGCAGGTGATCCGAAGGTCCGGTAGCGCTTCCAACAGATCGCGGGTGAGCCATGGATTATAGGTGGAGCGACCGCGATGGGTTTCGACGGAGATGATGATTCCATGCTTTTCCTGAAGCCGGACGACACCGGTGTGGAAACGGAGCGAATCGTTGAAACTCCACGCGTCGTAGCCGGCCATCGTGTTGATGAAGCGGGGTGAGCCTTTGAGGCTGCGGATAATTCCGTCTTCGAGGGATTCCAAGTGCTGCTCCACACTCCGGCCGGGGAGAGGGACATAAAAGCCTGCGGGTGTGCAGGTGCTGACTTCCGCGATCCATCCGAGTCCGGACTGATGGAGGGTTTCAAAAAACTCCGCCCGCCCCGCCGGATCCAGCGGAACTGGTCCCTCGATGCCCTGGAAGCCCGACTCCGCGCAGAGTTGGATGGCGTGGCCCAAGCCGCCGTCATGGCCCCAGAGGGTTTTGTAAAGTGCGAGTTCCATGGATTGCTAGAGAGTGAGAGCCACGCGGAATCCGAGGTTGTCCCAGCGGGCGCTTTCCGGCGCCCAATCCCGCCACGAGGCGCGGAGGACTCGCGGCAGGTGGTCCCACGCGCCGCCGCGGATGACGCGGCAACCGGGTTTTCCTCCCTCCAACCATGGCGAACCATCGGCAGGCGCGTCGTGGAAATCGGGGTGCCAAGCGTCCGCCGTCCATTCGCAGACATTCCCCGGCATGTCGTGAAGGCCTAATGTGTTAGGTGGGTAGTGTCCGACTGGAGTGGTGGAGCCGAGGCCTACTTCTCCGCCGGACTCGTCGTAGAGAAAATTCGCCTGGCTGGCATCGAGGCTGTTGCCGCCGGGGAAGATCGTGACGCTTGACCCGCGGCAGGCGTATTCCCACTCGGCCTCGCTGGGTAGGCGTAATTGCCTGCCGGATTGATCGGATAGAAGACGCAGGAACCGGCTGATTTGTCGGAAGTCGATTCCGGTGACGGGAAGTGTGGAGTCCGTGGGATTTTCACCGGTGACTTCAAACCACTCACGACGGGTGACCGGGAAGACGCCCATGGCGAATCGATTGCCAATGGCGACCTTGTGTTGCGGAAGTTCCACGGATGAGACGAACTTGTCCTCCGGAATGCCGCCCATCAGAAATGATCCGGTGGGGATTTCCGCGCATGGGGGAATGCTCATGGAAGAGGCGGCGGTGAGGAAAGTTCGTAGCGGGGTAGCTCCGCGAGCTTTGACGCCCAGGGGATTTCATCCGCCACCCAGCAGTGATCGCTTGGCGCGTGAGAGGCGGGATTGTCTAACGTGCAGGTGTTCGTTTCGAATAGTTCCGGGATGGACGGATCGAAAAACACGAGTGGAGTGCCGCAGTCGCCACAGAAGGAGCGCTCGCGGCCGGCGAAATTCACGACCTTGGGACTGCCGCGCAGCCATGTGAGTGTGCCGGTTTTGAAAAACGTCCATGCGACGGCGGGTGCGCCGCTGGCCTTGCGGCAGTCCTCGCAGTGGCAATAACTGGTTTGCAATGCCGGTCCACTCACTTGATAGCGAATGGCGCCGCAAAGGCAGCCGCCCTGGAACGGACCTTCAATCATAAGGCACCGATGGGATGTCCGCCCAATGCTCCGGGGCGAGCGGGGGTGTCTCGGAGATGGCCGCGGTGACTTTTTCCGCGAGGGCGTGGACCATGCCGTGAAACAAAATCCGTCCCTGCTCGGCCGTGGCCCGTGAGGGATGGCCGGTGACGCCGTTGAGGCTGGTCTGGGCGACGGGATAACAGAACACGCTGTCCCCGGTGCGGTCCGGATCGTCGGCCTCGGTCAGGCGGTCCATGTGGACGAGTTCCGGGTGGAGGTGCAGCATGAGCGAAGTTTCCGCCTGGTTGGCGTGCAGGTCGCCGGCATCCAGGGTGTATTCCTGCCAGATCGCGTCGCTGAGCTTGAAGACGTGGATGAGGCCGATCTGGAGTTTTCCAAGATGGAGGAGACGGAGCTGGTCCAAGGCGACGCGGGCGGGTGCGTCATTGCCGAAGTGGGAGTTGATGAGGATGAGTTTTTTCCACCCGGTAGCGACGGCCCACGCGGCGATGTCGCGGAGGGTGGCGATGAACGTCTCGTGCCGCAGCGAGAAGGTCCCCGGCCATTTGGGAGTGTGCCCTTGGGAGACGGTGTAGCGCAGGGCGGACATGACCGGGACGCCTGTTATGTCGGAGGCCGCGTGGCAGACGGCTTCTGCTAACAGGGTGTCCATCGCGACCGGCAGGTGTGGGCCGTGCTGCTCGGTCGCGCCAAGTGGAAGCAGCAGGAGGCCGCCCTTTTTTTCGCGAAGGGCGGCGATTTCCGGCCAAGCTAGATTTTCGAGGATGACGGGCATGGTGGCTTGGCGGGAGTGATGGTGTTAGTAAACCTGGTTGTGCGTTCCCGCATCGAGGAGGAGGATGGTAATTAATCCTCCTTCCTCGCGGTAGATCACGCGCAGGTCGTGACCGGCCGAAAAGGCGCGGAGGGACTTCATTTTCCCTTTAAGCGCGTGGTCGCGAAGGGCTGGGTCGGCGCGGTTGTATTTGTATAGGGCTACCGCTTCCTCAACGTTGGCGATCTCGCGCGGAAGAAGTCGAGACAGGGCCTTGCGGAACGGTTTTGTATAGATCACTTCCACTTGAAAAAATGATCAGGGTTTTTCTTCCTCAATCTCCTTTCTGATGTCTCTGAACATTTCAGAGATATCAGAATACGGCTTGCTGAGATTCGCCGGATCCTTGGATTCTTCCCAGGCGGCGAGGATTCGTGCTTCTGCCTCGGGGCTGAATTCCGGTTCGGCCTTGAGGCGGAAGGGAATGCTGCGAGTCTGCGCGACTTTGGTGAAAAAGAGGCGCACGGCGGTCGTGGCATCGAGGCCGATTTCGGAAAAAACTTCGTCGGCGGCTTCCTTGAGACGGCGATCCATCCGGATCTGGAGTTTGGCTGTGGAGTCTGGCATGTCAGAAATTTAGTCCAAATGGATGCTTTTGCAATAATTGTGACTCCAAATCAGAACATTCTCGCGTAAGTGTCGATTTCCCACTGGCTGACGCGTTGGTGGTATTGCCGCCATTCTTCGGATTTGTAGGTGATGAATTCGTTGCGGAGTTCGGTGCCGAGGGTCTTTTCGACGAAGGGATCCGCGGCGAAGGCGGCGACGGCTTCATCGAGAGTTTTCGGCAGCTCGCTGATGCCGCGTGCGGCGAATTCCTCGGGGGTGAGTTCGTAGAGGTTTTCCTCCTGCGCGGGGCCGGGGTCGAGATCCTCGCGGATGCCTTCGAGGCCGGCGGCGAGCATCAGGGTGGCGGCGAGATACGGGTTGCAGGCGGCGTCCGCGTTGCGGCTCTCGAAGCGGCCGCCAGCCATGGGCACGCGCACGGAGTTGGTGCGGTTGTTGCGGCCGTAGCTGTTGAAGACGGGGGCCCACGAGTAGTACGACATGAGGCCCTTGCGGACGAGGCGCTTGTAGGAATTCACGGTCGGGGCGAAGGCGGCGCAGAGGGCGGGGCCGTGTTTCAGGACTCCGGCGATGAACTGATAGGCGGTCTTGCTGACGCCGAGGCCGCGCGGGTCCTCGGCATGGGGGCATTTGAAGAGATTGGAGCCGTCCGCCAGATCATAGAGCGACATGTTGAAGTGCGCGCCGCTGCCGGTGCGGTTGGCGAAGGGCTTGGGCATGAAGGTGGCTAACAATCCCTCCTCGGCGGCGTAGTGTTTCGCCATGAGGCGGAAGAAGACGTAGCGGTCGCACATGGTGAGGGCGTCGGCGTATTTGAAATCGAACTCGAACTGGGAGTTGGCGTCCTCGTGGTCGAGCGAGTAGAGGTCCCAGCCGAGGCCGTTGATGCCGGTGGCCATTTTATCGAGCCAGGTGTAGCGGTCCATGAAACGCTTCACGTCGTAACAGGCCTTGACGAGGTCGTCGTCGGGATTGGGGATTTGCAGGCTGCCGTCGTCCGCGAGTTTGACGACGTAGAGCTCGCACTCGATGCCGAGATTCATGCCGAACCCCATTTCCGCGGCGGCGGCGAGTTGCTTCTTGAGCGCGACGCGGGTGGAGACTTCGTAGGGCGCGCCTTTGAAAGTGTTGTCGGCCGGGAACCAGGCGACTTCCTTGTTCCAGGGCAGGACGCAGCCGCGGGTGAGATCGGGAAGTGAGGCGATTTCGTCGTCGTTAGGGCGCTGGCCGACGCCGTCCAACGCATAGCCGGTATAGAGCTCGCTGCCGGCGGCGAAGTCTTCGAAGTGATCGATGGGCACGAATTTTCCCTTGGGGACGCCGTGGATATCGACAAACGCTCCGATGCAATATTTGACGCCTTGGGTTTTAAGGTCGTCGCGCATGGCGCGGATCTGTTCTTGGTTCATACGATTTGGTGAATTGGTGTGAAGTGATGGGTGTGTGAAAAGCCGATGCGGGGGAAGATGTGCTAGATGACGTCCGGGTCTGAAATGGCGTGGCGCAGGACGGGAGCTTCCTTTTGTTCCTGGCCGGGCGGGTGGATCAAACGGTCGATGTGCTGGCGGACTCCCATGAAGGACGGGAGGAAAAGCTGCTCGGGTTTTCTGGGGCGGGGGACCGGCACTTGGACTACCTCGCGGACGCGTCCGGGGTTGGCGTCGAGCACGAGGATGCGGTCGGATAGAAAGACCGCCTCGTCGAGATCGTGGGTGATGAAGACGATGGTGATGTCCACGTTCTTCCAGATTTCCAACAGATAGGACTGCATCTGGCAGCGCGTCTGGGCGTCGAGCGCGCCGAACGGCTCGTCCATGAAAAGCACGCGCGGCTGGTTGGCGAGGGCGCGGGCGATTGCGACGCGTTGTTTCATGCCGCCGGAAAGCTGGTGCGGATAGGCGTTTTCGAATTTCGAGAGGCCGACGAGTTCGATCCATTCGCGGGCCTGCGACTCGGCGCTGAAGGCGGAGGTCCCGGCCATGCGCGGGCCGAATATGACGTTCTCCTTAACCGTGCGCCAGGGGAAGAGCGTGTAGCCCTGGAACACCATGCCGCGGTCCGGACCGGGGCCGGAGACGGGTTCTCCATAGACGCGGAGCTCGCCGGAGGTGGGTGTCTCCAGGCCGGCGAGAATTCTAACGAGAGTGGATTTTCCGCAACCGGACGGGCCGATGACGCTGAGCAGCTCGCGCTTGTGGACGGAGAATGAAACGTTATCGAGCGCGGTGACGACGTTGCGCGACGACTCGAAGCGCTTGGTGAGGCCGCTGACTTCCAGTGCGACCGGGCGCTCGAGCAGACGCTCGAAGCGTGCCGCCACCTCGGGTGTTTGTTCCCGGTAGTCCGGGAGTGTGGGATCGGCGGTCATGGCTGGGCGGGGCTTTTTCGTGAGATCGCTTGGACAGGCCACTTCAAGGCGCTGACGATGCCGCGGGAGAGCGGGCCGGAGGTGCCGGCCCATGGGAAGAAGATGCCGTGCAACCAGGAGAGGAACTGGTCCATCACGAAGCCGGTGACGCCGATGAGGATGATGACGGGAAACACCCGATCGAAGTTCCGGAAGCGGCCTTGCGTCTCGATAAATTCCGTTAGGCCGCTCTTGACGCCGATGAGTTCGGCGATGACGAGCCAGGTCCAGGCCCAGCCGAGGAGGATGCGAAGGTCGTTGTAGAGGTTCGGCAAAATGCCAGGGATGACGACGTGGGTGACCAACTGGCGGGGCTTGGCTCCGAGCGTCTGCGCGGCTTCCAACAGCGATGGATCGAGCAGGCGGGTGGTTTTGGAAACGACGAGGATCAGTTGGAAAACGGTGCCGATGAAGACGAGCGCGATCTTGGGCGCGTCGCCAGCTAACAAAACAGCGACCAGCAGCGTGCTGAAGGTGGGGGCCGGCATGTAGCGGAAGAAATCGACGAACGGTTCGAAGAGTTTCGAGAAGAAATCAAAGACGCCGCAGAGGATACCGATGGGGATGCCGACGACGCAGGCCCAGAAGAAGCCGAGGAAAATCACCTGCAGGGACCGCTTGTAGCGGTCGCCCATGGTGAGTTCCCCGGCGGGGACCTTGGCGGTGAAGTCCCGGTAGCCGGTATGGATGACCTCGTCGGGAGCGGGCAGATAGATCGGGTTCGCGGGCTTGCCTTGAGGGATGAGCTTGAGGAGGGATTGCTCGGGAAGTTTCGCGTAGGAGAACTCGGGCGAGGCTACGGCGAGGAGCGCCCAGTTCTGGCGGACGATGTCGAGGTTCTCGGCGGTGAGGGCGGGTTTGCGGGTGGTTTTCGCGCCGGTGGCGATGTCGCGCCAGAGGGTGTAGAGGATGGCGTCGTTCTGCGCCTCGGTGTATGGCAGCCAGTCGTGTGAAACGGCGAGCGGGGCGAGTTGGCGGAGGAGTTTCTGGTTCTTCCGCTTGGCTCCGGGCTCGGGAGTTCCGGCGCTGCGCGCGGCCAGGACGACCGCGTTGTCCTTTCTCACCGCTTCCACGAACTCCGGGAAAAACTCCCGGCTGACGTGGTCGCCCGCGGTGAATACGGTGGTGACTCCCTCGCGCTCGGCGGAGAGTTCGATCTTCACATCCGGATGCCAGATCCACGGCACGTAGGAGACGAAGCACCACACCGCGATCGGGAGCAGGAACGAAACGCAGGTGAGGATGAGCCGCCGGGATTGTGGCAGATCCCGGCGGATGAGGAACCAATCTCTGAAAATGCCGGGGCGGGTCATTGGGGAAGCTGAAGATCGGTGGGTGTTAGCAGCCATGCCGCTCTGGGTTCGCGGCGGCACGGCTGTTTGGGAAGTCAGGCAGATGTCTTACTTGGCCTTCTCGGCGGCGAGGGCTTTGGTGAACGACGGGTCGAGGTATTTCGCGACGTCCTGGCTTTTCTCATAGACCTTGAACTTCAGGTTGAAGTCGTCCGCGACTTTGGAGGAGCCGTAAATGGTGCCGAGGCCGGGAGTGGTTTCCCAGCGCTTGAGGGCGTCCGCCAGTGAGAGTATGGAAGTGCCTTTGAGGAACGGTTCGTATTCTTCCGGAGTGATTTTCACGCGGGCGGAGAGGATTTTCAGGACGTCGTCGAGGTTCGCCTCGTCGTGCATGTAGTCGGCGATGCGGTACCAGACCTTGGTGACTTTCATCCAGTCGTCCTTGCGCTTTTCGAGGCTCTCGGGGGAAACGGCGAGCACGTCATAAATGATGCCCGGAGCGTCGGCGGAGGTGAAGACCGGCTTGGAGCCGGGCAGGACCTTGAGCGCTTGGCCGGAGTTCGGCTGCCAGGCGCCGATGGCGTCCACGGCCTTCGAGGCGAGGACTTGCGGGGTTTCGTTAGTGGGCGTGTTGACGATGGTGACGTCCTCGGCCTTCATGCCGGCTTTTTCGAGGCCGGTGAGCAGCAGGAGATGGGAAACGAAGCCTTCTTCGAGGCCGACTTTTTTGCCCTTCAAGTCCTTCATCGATTCGATGCCGGGCGCGGCGACGATCATGTCGTTGCCGTTCGAGAAGTCGTTGATGATGATGGCGACGGATGGCTTGCCGGTCGCGCCGGTGACGAGGGCGTCGCCATTGGTGATGCAGACCGCATCGGCTTTTCCGGAGACGTAGGCGTCCATCGACGGCACGTAGTCGAACCACAGGAACTCGACGTCCACGCCGGCTTCCTTGAACCAGCCTTTTTGCACGCCGATTTCCCAAGCGACCCAGCCGGGCCAGTCGGAGTAAGCGATTTTGAGGGGTTCTGCGTTGGCGAACCCGCTCAAGGCGAGGAGTCCAAACGCTGCGGATCCGAGGCGGCGAAACAATTTCATGGCGGTAGGGAATTGGGGTTGGTGAACGGCGCGGTATGAAGTTCGCGCCGTTTGTTCACACCGATTTAAGCACGGGCCATACCAAGTTCGAGCCACTGCGGAATGGGCCGGGCGGGGGATTTTCCTCAAAATGACGCCTCGCATGGTTTTTACGGTTTATCCCAGCGCTTCGGTAACTAGGGTGGGCGCATGAACGAATCACAACCTCCGCCGAAGAGCATTGTTCTCATCGGCTTCATGGGCAGTGGGAAATCGACGGTGGGGCGCGAGCTGCAACACCGGCTCGGTTATCCGTTAGTGGATATGGATCAGGTGATCGAGCAGCGGGCGCGGAAGTCGATCGCGGCGATTTTCGCTGACGAGGGGGAGGAAGCGTTCCGGGACATGGAGACGACTTTGCTAGAGGAGCTCAACGATCCTGCCGCGCCGCGGCGGATCATTTCGACGGGCGGCGGGGTGATCGGGCGCGAGCGGAACCGGGCGTTGCTGCGGCATCTGGGATACGTCGTGTGGCTGCACGCGCCGCTGGCGGTGATCCTTGATCGGACCGGGAGAAACCGCGACCGGCCGTTGCTCCATACGGATGACCCGGTGGCGCGGGTGGAGGCGTTGATGGCGGTTAGGAAGCCGCTTTACGCGGAGGCCGCCCACTTGCATGTCGATACTTCCGGCCTGGATTGCGGCGAGTTGGCGACGGGGATTCTGGAAAGCGCGCGTTATTTTTTCACCGGCCACCTGTGAGTAAAATGGTAGGGCAGGTGAAAGCGTGGGCGGCGGATCTGGGATTCGATGATTGCCGGATCGCGGTGGCGAAGGAGGCGAGCCATGCGGATTTGTTCCGCGACTGGATCGGGGAGGGGAAGCACGGCGAAATGGCGTGGTTGGAGCGGACACCGGAGCGGCGCTGCGATCCGCGCGAGGTCTTGCCGGGGTGCAAGTCGATCATCTGCCTGGCGGTGAACTACTATCCGGGAAGCACTCCGTTTCCTGAGGGGCATGAAGGCGGCTATCGAATCGCGCGGTATGCTTGGAACGAGGACTATCACGATCTAATCGAATCGCGCCTGCGAGAGTTCGACGGGAAACTCCAAACCCTCGGCGGCACCCAGCGCTTCTACGTGGATACCGGCCCGGTGTTGGAACGGGATTTCGCGAGCGACGCCGGCCTCGGCTGGAACGGGAAATCCACGGTGCAGATCCACCGCCACATGGGCGCGTGGTTTTTCCTGGCGGAATTGCTGACCACGCTCGATCTGACGCCGGACAAGCCTTTCGGCGACCACTGCGGGAAATGTACCGCCTGCATCACCGCTTGTCCGACGCAAGCCATCACCGCACCGCGGCGGGTGGACGCGCGGCGCTGTGTTTCCTATCTAACGATAGAGCACAAGGGAGCCATCCCCGAGGAGTTCCGCGTCGCGATGGGCGACCGGATTTATGGCTGCGACGATTGCCTGGACGCCTGCCCGTGGAATCGCTTTGCCGTGGAGTCGCGGGAAATGACCTTCCACGCGCGGGCCACGGTTTTTGAAAAGCGCCTGCGGGATTTCCTCGACCTCGATGACGACGGGTTCCGCACGCTGTTCGCCAAGTCGCCGATCAAGCGCATCAAGCGCCCGCGGTTCCTGAGAAACGTCTGCGTGGCGTTAGGAAACACCGGGACGCTTGAGGATCTCCCCGCCCTGGAACTCGCCGCGGCCGATGCCGACCCGTTGATCGCCGAGCATGCCCGCTGGGCGATCGGTCAAATCAGGGGTCGGTGATGTTTCAGGCGCGGTGCGTCCACGCCGGCAGGTGGACGATCTCGCCACCCTTGAGCGCGGACTCGTGGGCGAGGATGCCGGTGCAGGTGATGTTGGCGCTTTCGACGGCGTTTGGATAGGCGTCGTCACCGGACTTGAGCATCTGGATGAACTGGTGCGTCAAGTGCGGGTGTGATCCGCCGTGGCCGCCGCCCTGGGTGAAGGAAAGGTGGTCTTCCTTTCCGTCGCCGCCATAGACGCCGCCGGTGGTGAAGGCTTGGATTTCCTTCGGCAGATAGTGCGCGAAGTCCGGGCAAGTCACATCTTTCGGGATCTCGGGCTCGGGAAGCTTCGCGGTGTGCACGACTAACGGATCATGTTCGACGAGCGGCCACTCGACGGATTTCTTGGTGCCGTAAACCTCGAACGATTCGCGATACTGGCGGGCGACGTCGAAGAGCGAGCGGTGGAGTTGGGCGGATAGATCGCTGTCCTTGAATTTGATGTGGCAGGATTCCACGGCGAAGGTGGAGCCGTGGCAGGCGTGCATTTCCTCGGCTCCGAAGCCGAGACCGACGATGGCGAAGTTGATTTGTGGCATGAATTTTGGCGTTGGGATTTGCATGGGCGGCTTGGCACCGCATCTCGCGCGATCTTAGCGGAAAATCCCCGAGCGGCTTGTAGATTCGCGGCGGGCTTGTGTAGGATTGCGACGATGCCGGATTCGAGACGCCGCCACCAAGAGATTACTCCGCGGGCTCGGCCTCGGGCGCCTTCTTGAATTTCGCCCGCGCGATTTCGATCACCATCGGCAGCACCGAGATTCCGATGATGCCCAGCACGACGAGTTCGAAGTTCGCTTTGACGATCGGAATATTTCCAAAGAACCAGCCGCAGGGCAGGATGAGTCCCACCCACAGCAGCGCGCCGGTCACGTTGAAAAACATGAAGCGCCGGTAGTCCATTTCCCCGGAGCCGGCGACGAATGGGGCGAAGGTCCGGACGATGGGCACGAAGCGGGCGATGATGATGGTCTTGCCGCCGTAGCGGACGAAAAACTCGTTGGTTTTCGCGATGTGGCTGGGTTTCACGACTTTGGGAAACGTCCGCATCATCCAGCCGCCGAATTTCCGGCCGATCCAGTAGTTGACGGTGTCGCCGAGGATGGCGGCGACCAGGAGGATGATGGCGGCGATCCAGATGTTGAGGTTGGCGGTGGGGTCGGCGGCGATCGCGCCGATGGCGAAGAGCAGCGAGTCGCCCGGCAGGAAGGGCGTGATGACGAGGCCGGTCTCACAGAAAACAATCAGGAACAAGAGCCCGTAAACGAGCGGCCCTTGGGCGCTGATGAAGTCGCGGAGGTGGTCGGGGAGGTGAAGGAAGAGGTCGAGGATGTCTTTCATGGTGTCTAACTGTGCTCGGGGCGCGGATCGCGGGTGAGGAGGTCGCGCATCGCGAGCGGGGCGGACTTGCCTTCGTAAAGGATGCTGTAAACCGAGTCGATGATCGGCGTGCGGACGCCGACGCGGCGCGCGGCCTCGTGGATCGAGAGTGTGTTAGGGACGCCTTCCGCGACCATGCCGAGCGCGGTGACGGCTTCTTCCAGCGTCTTGCCGCCGCCGAGGGCGAGGCCGACGCGGTGGTTGCGCGAGTGCTCGGAGAAACAGGTGACGATGAGGTCGCCGACGCCTGAGAGTCCGGAAAACGTCTCCAACCGGCCGCCGAGCGCGGTGCCGAGGCGGGTCATTTCCGCCAGCGCGCGGGTGACGAGGGCGGCCACCGCGTTGTCTCCCAGACCGAGGCCGTGGGCCATGCCGGCGGCGATGGCGTAAACGTTTTTCACCGCGCCGCCGAACTCGATGCCGGCGAGGTCGTTGCTGGTATAGGAGCGGAAATGGGGCAGGGTGAAAAGTTCCTGGAGGCGGACCGCCAAGTCGTGGTCCTCGGAGCCGATGACGGCGCAGGTGGCCATGCCGGCGGCGATTTCCTCGGCGTGGTTAGGACCTGACAGGACGGCGATCGGATTGACCGGGAAGACCTCGCGGAGGATCTGGCTCATGCGGTCGCCGGTGTGTTTCTCGATGCCTTTCGCGCAGGAAAGAAGGATGGCGTGTTCCGGCAGTCCGGCGGCGGCCAGCTTGCGGGCGGTCTCGCGGGTGGCGGAGGTGGGGACCGCGAAAATGACGAGCGGTTGGGCCAGCGCGTCATTCAGGTCGCAGGAGGCGCGGGTGTTTTCGCCCAGCGGGATGTCGCTCAGGTAGTGCGGGTTTTTATGCTCGCGGTTGATGGCTTCCGCCGTTTCCCGGTCGCGGCCGATCAGCAGGATGGATTCGAGTTTCGGAGCCAGCAATTTCGCCATCGCCGTGCCGAAGGAGCCGGAACCCACGATGGCGGTGGAGGTGAATTTCGTTTCAGACATCGCCGGATTTGGGTTTGCGGGTGAAGCGGTGCTCGGTGCCTGCGAGAAGCCGCTGGATGTTGGAGCGGTGTTTCCAGATGGCGAGGATCGCGAGGGTCAGGCTGAAGAAGAACAGCGGTTTGTTCCAGACGCCGGCTTCCCACAAGGTCGGCATGGATTTGTTATTTTCCAAATGGTGGAAGCGCGCGCCGAAGTGGGTGATGAGCGGCAGCGACGCGGCGGCGACGATGCTGGCCAAGGAAACGTAGCGGCTGACCACGAACACGCCGAGCCACACGAGGACCAGCAACACCACGCCGGCCGGCATCAGCGCTAACAGGACTCCGGCGGAAGTGGCGATGCCCTTGCCGCCCTTGAAGCCGACCCATGGCGAGTAGTTGTGTCCGAGCACCGCCGCGAAGGCGGTGATGACGTGGACGAACTGGCCCTTGAATTGAGCGGCGGCGGGGAGGACCAGCGCGAGCGAATCCAGCCCGCCGATGTGGAACAAGCCGACTTTTTTCCCTTCGATTTGGATCAGGTTGACCGCGAGCACCACGGGGATGAAGCCCTTGAGCGCGTCGAGTAGCAGGCAGGCAATTCCGAATTTCTTGCCGACGACGCGCAGCACGTTGGTCGCGCCGATGTTGCCCGAGCCGTGCTCGCGGATGTTGACGCCCTTCATCCTGGAGATGATCAGGCCGAAAGGGATCGATCCTAACAGGAATGCGGTGAGCGGGCAGAGCCAGAGTTGCATGCGGCGGCGGTTAGGGGCGCGTCACTCGGCGGTGGCGGAGGTGATCGTCACGGGCTCCACCGGCACGTCGCCGCCGAGGCGCGCGTCGGCACGGGTTTTGACCGCCTTGATCTTGTCCACCACGTCCATGCCTTCCACGACTTTGCCGAACACGGCGTAGCCGCCGTTGCTCGGGTAGTTGAGCATGTTGTTGTCCACCACGTTGATGAAGAACTGGGCGGTCGCGCTGTTCGGATCGCTGGTGCGGGCCATGGCGATGGTGCCGCGGTCGTTCTTGAGGCCGTTCTGGCCTTCGTTGACGATGCCTTTGCCGGTTTCCTGTTCGACGAGGTTCTCGCTGTTGAGTTTGAAACCGCCGCCCTGGATCATGAAGCCGTCGATGACGCGGTGGAAGACCGTGCCGTCGTAGTGCTTCTTGTTCACGTAGCCGAGGAAATTGGCGACCGTGACGGGGGCTTTTTCCGCGTTCAGCTCGAGGACGATGTCGCCCTTGCTGGTTTTCAGGCGGACTTTCGCGGCCTTGGCGGCGGCGGTGGTTGTGGCGGGTTTCTCCGCTTCCTTGGCAGGTTCGCAAAGGGCGAGAGCCGGAAACAGAACAAGGGAAATGAGGGCGAGTCGGCGTTTCATCGGGGGCTTCCTACGGGAATCCCCGGCGGAGTGCAAGCGCTGTTGAGGCCCCGAGCGGCACGGCGATCAAGCTAGGGAGAGCAAAGAATTGCGGTAGTTGAGGTCGAGCATGGCGCGGCGGCGCTTCTTCGGCAGGCTGCGGGTGTCGGATAGATCGATTTTGAGCAGGTTGAGGACAATCCGGCGCAAGGCTCCGAGGTTTTTG
>CAMCCX010000002.1 GCA_945873305.1 Akkermansia muciniphila | reverse complement strand
ATATTCCGCGGGATTGGCATGGGCGGATTCCAGGATGGAGATCAGATGGGGAATCATCTCGTCCCTGCGGGCGATGATTTCCTTCAGGGCGGCTTTGGGAAAGCTTGCGGGTTCCGTGTAATCGAGGCGGGCCAGGAGTTCGGTGGGAGAGGTTTGCATGGAGGCGTTGTGGAACGTGCGGAATTGACTCCCGAGTGCGTGGGTATGTCACGGGGAATTCCCTGTTTTTCCATCGTCAAAAGCGTCAGTCCCGACTAACAAACCTGCGTGCGATGCAATCCGCCCCCTGCGGCCCATGAATGACCCAATGAACCTCATTCCGACTTTGCGCCCGGAGCTTTCCGCGCCATCTTCGCCGCATGACTGAAATATTCCACGGCTGGGCGGCGACGCAAGCGGGGCAGGCACTCACGGAAATCGAATTCAACCCCGGCGAAATGCGGCCGGAACAGGTGCAGGTGAAAATCGAATCCTGCGGCATCTGCCACTCGGACCTCTCGATGCTGGACAACGACTGGGGGAACTCGACCTATCCATTAATCCCCGGCCACGAGGTCGTCGGCATCATCGAGAAGGTCGGCGATCAGGCGAAGGGCCTGGCCGTGGGCGACCGGGTCGGGCTGGGCTGGTTCACCGGCAGCTGCCTTTCCTGCCAGCCCTGCCTATCAGGGAAACACAATCTTTGTTCCAGCGCCGAGCAGATGATCGTCGGCCGCCACGGTGGACTCGCAGACCGTGTGCGCGCGGATTGGGGATGGGCGGTCAAGCTGCCCGCCACGCTCGATCCCGCCAGCGCCGGACCGCTGTTCTGCGGCGGCATCACGGTGTTCGCGCCGATCACCGATTTCGGGGTGAAGCCGACCGACCGCGTGGGCGTGATCGGCATCGGCGGGCTGGGCCACCTGGCGCTGCAATTTCTCAACAAATGGGGCTGCGAGGTCACCGCGTTCACCTCCAGCGAGTCCAAGGCCGATGAGGCCCGCAAACTCGGCGCGCACCACGTCGTCGGCACCCGCGACACGGCGGCGCTGGCGAAACTGGCCGGCTCGTTCGACTTCATCCTCGTCACCGCGAATGTCGCGCTCGACTGGGATTCCTACATCGCCGCGCTCGCGCCGGACGGGCGGCTGCACTTCGTCGGGGCCGTGTTGGAGCCGGTGCCGGTGGCCGCGTTTTCGCTGATCGGCGGGCGCAAGTCGATCTCCGGTTCGCCGCTCGGCTCGCCCGCCACCGTGGCGAGAATGTTGGATTTCTGCGCCCGCCACCAGATCGCGCCAGTCACCGAGACCTTCGCGATGAAGGACGTGAACGCCGCGCTCGACCACCTCCGCGCCGGCAAGGCGCGCCACCGGATCGTGCTGAAAAACTGAGCGCCGCCCGCCCCGGAAATGCGGCGTTTACCCGGCGCCTCGTTTCCATTTCATTTCACTGCGGCCACGCACATGATGAACCCAACCCAAGTCCGCCGTATTCCCCTCATTGTCGCAACTTTCCTGATGCCGGCCGCGATGGCTGTCGAGCCGCTGCCGCCCATCGACGCGGCGTCTTTCAAAGCCCCCGTCCGCGTCGCCTGCGTCGGCGACAGCATCACGCAAGGCTCCGGCGCGGAGAATGGAAAGTCCTATCCGACCCAACTCCAAGGCTTGCTCGGCGAGTCGTGGGTGGTCGGAAATTTCGGCGTCAGCGGCCGCACGCTCCTGAAAAAAGGCGATTTCCCCTACTGGAAGGAAGCGGCCTATCAGAAAGTCCTCGCCTTCAAGCCGGACGTCGTCGTCATCATGCTCGGCACCAACGACACCAAGCCGCAGAATTGGTAACACGAGGCGGAATTCGTCGCCGACTACACCGAGCTCGTGAAATCCTTCCTCGTCCTCGAAAGCAAGCCGCGCGTCTATCTCTGCCGCCCATGCCCGGTGCCCGAGCCCGGCAACTTCGGCATCCATGACGCCGGAGTGAAGGAGCAGATCCAACGCCTCGACGCGCTCGCCGCGGAGATGAAACTCGGCGTCATCGACATGCACGCCGCCCTCGCCGACCAGCCTCGGCTCCTCCCCGACCGAGTCCATCCCAACGCCGAAGGCGCTGGCGAGATGGCCAAGGCCGCCTTCGCCGCGCTGACCGGAAAACCCGCGGCTCCCTGAGGGCGGCAGCCTTCAGGAACAACGAGGTCCGGTATTACCGCAGGTGGGAGGATACAACTCACCGCCGGCCTCCTGACATGAGGACACTGGCGGGAGCTTTTTAGCAAGATCAGTCGTCGTAAACGGCGAGTTTGTTATAGTTCACTCCTCCACCTGTGGCGGTGACGTCAAGCACCCGAACCCCGCTGACTTTAGCAGCGACAATCCTTACAAGCATACCTCCACTTTTTGTGCGTATCGTTTGTCTGGCCTCTCCGGATTTGTTGAACGTCCCGGACAAGGCATATTTCGTCCCGGCAACAACAAGCGAGCCTGAGAATTTACCATTCTTCTTCACATCGATGCTCGTGCTTTTGGACTTCTTTGCCTCTGTTGAATCTGGAGCAACCTCGTATTCCCCCTGGCGAATTCCCGACAATGGAACCGGACTATACATTTTACTTACGTATATGCCCGCCATGCTTGCTTCCGAAACCGACTCGACCATGCCCGCCGTGATGGCGAGCCACGAACCGCGGAACGATTCGCGCTCGATTCCCAGAGTCGAAATTTTCGATCCCTCAGGTGCGGCCGGGTCCAGCGGCTGGCCGTACATGGTGGTGTCCAGAAGCGTGGCGACCGACGATGCGTCAGCCAGATAGATGCCGTCCACCGGATTGAGGTAAGTGTGCTCCACCGGATCGACTGCGCCTGACCGGGCCTTGAAAGCCACCATGAAGGTGTTATTGGGACCGCCTGAGACGGCGACAAAGGAAGTCGAGCGCCACCGGGGAGGCTCGCCGTCATCCCCCTCGTCACTTCCCCCGACACCCGGAGGCTTGCCCGAGAAGTTCCAATAGACGAAGTCGGCGAATTCATCTTCGCCGGTGCGGGCGACACGATGGACAACGCCTGTTTTTGTGTCGGCCACGAAGATGCCTTGGTTCGCCGGCACGGTGACCGGATAGTTGTCTCCGAAGAATTCCCTGCAATAGGCGAGCACGTCGGCATTTCCATCCGTCGGACAATCCAGCCAAAGGGTAACCGTCTCTTGACCCCAGGCCCCCCAGAAGGCGACGTAACGACCGTCGAAGGACAAGGCTTCGCCAAACCGGTTGAAGGTCTCGTTAGTTTCACCCGGGACCGGATCGCCGATGCCGACCACGGTGGTGAGTGTGGGAGTGGGAATGAGCGGCGCGAGATAAATCCCGCCGTAGGTCGGTGAACCCTCGTTATCGAAACCGGCGAACACCGCCAGGCCTCCCGCCGCGCTCGGGGGAGCCGTCGAACCGAAGGGCACACCGGCGATACCTGTTGGAAGATTCGGAATCACGGTGCTGCTGTTGGCGATCGTCTGCACGGGCAAGACTCCGTCGCCGCTGACCGGATCACGGAAAAACACCCCGGTCTTTCCTTCTCCCGCCACGGTGTAGTTCCCCTTGAAGACGATCAAATCGCCAGCGGCAAGTGCCGGGGAGCCGGGGAAGACGTCAAAGCGAGTTACCGGACTCACCCCGGGGACCGCCATGTAAGGAAAATAGTCCACCCCAAGCACCGAAGCTTCCGTCCACGGGACCGCCCCCAGCAAGCCGACGCCAGTGATGAGAGTTCCGCCCGGATTAAGGAATATCCCGGTGGTGCCCACTCTCGTATCCGTGTCGTCCACCTGATAGGTCCAGACAGGCTGGGAATTTCCACGCGTGGCCATGGTTTGAGACGTCATCGAAATCCGCGGAATCGAGGGGAACTCGTTGAATTCCGAGGCCAGGTTGTTCGGAGCGGGAACCTTGGTGGAGCGGTCCGCAATCCGGATGGTCTCGCCCGCTGCCAGCATGTTCCTCGCGTAGATGCCGCTCACCGGTTGCGGGCCCTTGCTACGCGCCCGGAACACCACATAGCCAGCCGTATTCAAAGACGGCTGGTTGTAGCTGTTGAACGGTTTCGCTTCGGTGCCGGGAATGATGCTCTGATTGTTGACGACTTTGCCCCAGGCCACGCCGGCAGGCAAGTTGTCGGCAGGAGCCGTCTGGCTGGATATCAACAAGGCCGCAACCACGCCGCCGCCGAGTTGCCTTAGTCTGATTACGTTGGTCTTCATAATGTTTGTTAGTTCGGTGTTTTCCGTGCTGACCGAAAGGAGGATGCGACCTCGGTTGAAAGACGCATTCTCCTCC
Organism: Akkermansia muciniphila; assembly: GCA_945873305.1. GTDB lineage: Bacteria > Verrucomicrobiota > Verrucomicrobiia > Verrucomicrobiales > Akkermansiaceae > Luteolibacter > Luteolibacter muciniphilus_D. The sequence goes on along the minus strand of CAMCCX010000002.1, from coordinate 73,753 downwards.
CTCATGCAAGATCGCCCATGTCGTTGCGGATTGCTCCACGGCCCTTGTCACAGACCGGACATTTCTTACCCGCATTCCATCGCCATGGGCCTCGCCTTCGGGGCTCCGTTCCGGACCGCAAGCGCTCAAGCATCGACACCCTCGCCGCGGAGATGAAACTCGGCGTCATCGACATGCACGCCGCCCTCGCCGACCAGCCTCGGCTCCTCCCCGACCGAGTCCATCCCAACGCCGAAGGCGCCGGCGAGATGGCCAGGGCCGCCTTCACCGCGCTCACCGGGAAGCCCGCGGCGACAGCGAAGTAAGCATCAACCCACATCCGCCATTGACGCCCGGGGGGGCAGATTCTTAATTGGATCAGCTTCAAATCCATCCAGACCCATGACCCCATCCACCCGCGGCTTCCGCGAGATGAAATCCGTGGTAGTCCGCTTCGCCGGTGATTCCGGCGACGGAATGCAAATCGTTGGCGAGCGTTTCACCGACACCAGCGTCACCGTCCCCAACGCCATCGCGACTTTCCCGGATTATCCGGCGGAAATCCGCGCGCCGATCGGCACCATCGCGGGTGTGTCCGCGTTCCAAGTCCACTTCGGCAGCGTGACCGTGCTCACGCCGGGCGACGAGCCGGACTCGCTGGTGGCCATGAACCCCGCCGCCCTCGCCGTCCACTTGATGGATCTGGTAGAAGGCGGGCTGCTGATCGCCAACTCCGCCGCCTTCACCCCCGAAAACCTGGCGATGGCCGGCTACACGTCGAATCCGCTAGACGACCCGGCGCTCCAGAAGAAATACGAAGTTCTCCCGCTCGACATCACCGGCTTGGCGGTCGAGTCGCTCAAGGAGAGCCCGCTCACGATGAAGGAGAAACTCCGGACCAAGAACTTCTTCGCCCTCGGTTTCACCTACTGGGTCTATGGCCGTCCGCTAGAGCCGACCATCGACTACATCAATTCCAAGTGGGCCAAAAAAGCGCCCGCCCTCGCGGAGGCTAACATCCGCGTTCTCAAGGCCGGCTATTTCCTCGGCGAAACCACCGAGACCACCCGCAACCGTTACATGGTGGCGCGGGCGGAGGTCTCGCCCGGCACTTACCGCAAAATTTCCGGCAACGAGGCGCTCGCCCTCGGCTTGATCGCCGGCGCGAAAAAGGCCGGCCGCGACTTGTTATTCTCGGGCTATCCCATCACGCCCGCGTCCTCGATCCTCGAAACTCTGGCAGGCTACAAACACTTCGGCGTGAAAACCGTGCAGGCGGAGGATGAAATCGCCGCCATCGGCGTGGCGCTCGGCGCGAGTTTCGCCGGCCAGATCGGCATCACCGGCACCAGCGGACCGGGCATGTGTTTGAAGGGCGAGTTCATCGGCCTCGCCATTTCCACCGAGCTGCCGCTGGTGATCGTCAACGTCCAGCGCGGCGGACCCAGCACCGGACTGCCGACCAAGACCGAGCAATCCGACCTGCTGCAAGCGCTCTACGGCCGCCATGGCGAGAGCCCGCTGCCGGTCGTCGCGGCGAACTCCCCGTCCGACTGCTTCCGCGCCGCCTTCGAGGCGGTGCGCATCGCGCTCGAATACTCGACGCCCGTCATCCTGCTCAGCGACGGCTATCTGGCTAACGGTTCCGAACCATGGAAAGTGCCGGACGAAGCCTCGCTGCCGGAAATTTCCAAGCCCTTCGCCGATCCCTCGAAGCCTTACGTCACCTTCGCCCGCGATCCGGAAACCCTCGCCCGCACCCAGGCCATCCCCGGCCAGCCGGGGCTCGAGCACCGCCTCGGCGGACTCGAGAAGGACACCAAGGGAAGCATCAGTTACGACTCGCTCAACCACAGCGAAATGACCCGCCTGCGCGCCGCCAAGGTCGAGGCCGTGGCCAAGAGCATCCCGCCGCTCAACGTCACCGGCGAACGCAACGGTAAATTGTTAGTCCTCGGCTGGGGCGGCACCCACGGCGCCATCACCTCGGCGGTCGAGTCGCTCCGGCTCGAATGCTTCGAGGTCAGCAGCGCCAACATCCGCTACCTCAACCCGCTGCCGCCCGACCTCGGCGATTTGATCAAAGGCTTCGACAAGGTCCTCATCCCGGAACTCAACTCCGGCCAGCTCTGCATGATCCTGCGGGCGCGCTATCTGGTAGATGCCATCTCCATGCCGAAAATCATGGGCCGCCCTTTCAAAGTCAGCGAAATCCGCGAACGCATCCTTCAACTCATCAACGACTGATCGCCATGGCCACCGAAATTCAAAACATTCCCGCCGTGCCGGAACTCAACCGCAAGGACTTCGTCACCTCCAACGACGTCCGCTGGTGCCCCGGCTGCGGGGATTACGCCATCCTCAACTCGCTCCAGCGCACGCTGCCGGAGCTCGGCATCGCGAGGGAAAACTTCTGCATCATCAGCGGCATTGGCTGCTCCAGTCGGTTTCCCTACTACATGAACACCTATGGATTCCACACGATCCATGGTCGCGCGCCCACCGTCGCCACCGGCGTCAAGGTCGCCAACCCCGATCTATCCGTCTGGATCGTCACCGGCGACGGCGACGGACTCAGCATCGGCGGCAACCACCTGCTCCACCTGCTGCGGCGCAACCTCAACGTCACCGTCCTGTTGTTCAACAACCGGATTTACGGACTCACCAAAGGCCAGTACAGCCCGACCTCGCCGGTCGGCACCAAGACCAAGACCACGCCGTTAGGCTCGGTGGACTATCCGCTCCATCCACTGTTGTTCGCGCTCGGCGCGGAAGCCACCTTCATCGCCCGCACCGTGGATAACAACCCGAAGCACATGGTCGCCACCTTCAAGGCCGCCCACGAGCACCAGGGCGTTTCGTTTGTCGAGATCCTGCAAAACTGCGTGATCTTCAACGACGCCGCGTGGGACCCGGTTTACGGCAAGGAAAACCGCGACAACCAGATGCTCAGCCTCGAGGCTGGCAAGCCGCTGCTCTTCGGTAAGGACAAGGAAAAGGGCATCCGCCTCAACGGCCTCGTGCCCGAAGTGGTCGATGCCGCCACCGCCGCACCGGCCGAGATCCTCATCCACGAGCCCGACCACGTGAGCCCGCTTTACTCGCAGATGCTCGCCACCATGGGCCTGCCGGATTTCCCGACGCCCATCGGCGTGATCCGCCAGATCCAGCGTCCGACCTACGAGTCGCTGATCCACGATCAAGTCGAGGCCGCCAAGGCGAAAAAAGGCACCGGCACTTGGGAGGAACTGCTCCACGGCGGCTCCACCTGGACGGTGGAGTGAGACCGGCGGTATTCCAAATCACTGCGAGCTCGGCTGGAAACTCCCGGAAGTTAGCAAGGCCCGCGCCTCGCCGACGAGAAAGAGCGAGCCCGCCACGAGCACGGGTTCTTCGTGCGAACTCGCCGCGGCGAACGCCTTTTCAAAACTCCCGAACGTCTCGTGCGGCGGCGCGCCCGCTGGCAGATAGCCCGCGAGTTCTGCGGGCGAAACCGCCCGCGGCGTGTCGACGGGGCAGAGGAAAATCCGCGAGGCGAGCGGGGCGAGGATTTCCAGAACGCCGGCGATGTCCTTGCCGCCCACCGCGCTGAAGACGAGCGACGCTTGCTTGCCGGGAAAACCGCGCTTCCAAGTATCTGCCAGAACTTGCGCGGATTGGGGATTGTGCGCGCCGTCCAGAATGACGCCGGGCCGGATGATTTCAAAACGCCCGGGCCAACTCACATTGCGGAGGCCGTAGGCGACGCTGTCGGAACTGAGAGGCATCCCCAAGCGGTGCAGCGCGGCCACCGCGAGCGCGGCGTTCCATGCCTGGTGCTCGCCCGCTAGCGCCATCGGATAGCCTAGCAGCGGTTCTTCCACGAACTCCAGCGGCGAGCGTTTTTCATTCGCCTCCGTTTCCAACACCCGGCGCGCGGCGGGCACTTGCGGAGCGGAAATCGCGGGCTTCCCACACACGAAGATCCCGGCTTTTTCCGCGGCGATTTCCTCGATGGAATTTCCCAAATACTGCATGTGATCCATGCCGATCGGCGTGATCACGCAGACGTCCGCGGGGACGGCGGTGGTGGCGTCGAGCCGTCCGCCCATGCCGGTTTCGAGCACGATGACCTCGCACTCGCGGAGCCGGAACCAGCGCATCGCCAAGGCCAGGGTGATTTCAAAAAACGTCGGATGCGTTTCCATCCGTTCGCATAACTCTCGCAGCTCGGTGAGCATCGCGGCGCAGGCGTCTTCCGGGATTTCCTCGCCGTTCACCTTGATCCGCTCGCGGTAGTCGATGAGGTGCGGCGAGGTGAAAAGCCCGCAGCGCCGCCCGCAGGCGCGCGCGATGCTGTCGATCATCGCGCAGGTGCTGCCCTTGCCGTTGGTCCCCGCGACGTGGATGACTTGCACCCCGTGCGCCGGATAGGCAAGGAACTCCTTGAGCAACTGGCGCGGCCCGTCGAGTCCCAGTTTGATTCCAAACAGCTGGGTGGCAAACAACCAATCGATGGCATCTCGGTAGCGCATGGTGACGCCCCATCCATCGCTTGGAATCGGACTTCTGCCAAGCAGGCAATTACCAGCCGGCGTGGGACGCCGGCGCGTGATCGTCCGTGCCGGAGAGCGAGCAGGTCATGTAAAGCTCGCCCGCCTCCGGGAAAATATCCGGCAGCGGGCAGGTGTAGGCGCCGCCTCCAGCGCATTTTTGCAGGCCTCGCGATTGATCGTAAACCTTGCTGTCGATGTAGCCTTTGGCAAACAGATGTGCGGCGATGTCCTGGGTGCCGCCTTCCGCATAGGGGCGGCCACCGTAATTGTAGCCGTACATGTTCTGGTAGGAGCGGGCGGCGACTTGCACGTTGCGCAGCGTCACCACGCATCCGGCGCGGTCACTGCCTCGCTTCCAAGCGCGAGCGCCGATGAACAGGACTGAGATCAGGCCGAGCAAAACCATGATGACGACCGTCAGTTCGAGCAGAGTCATGCCGCGGCGCCTTGAAACAGGGGGGATGTTATAGGTCATGTGGGGTGGTGGATACGGCTCCACCCTAACCCGGAGTCGCCGTGATCCAATAACGCGATCGCGTATCAGCTCACTGGTCCTTGATCCAAAGATTCGCGAAATCGATTGCCGCGCCGTGATGCTGGAGACCGATCGCGCCCTTGGCCGCAATGCCGGGGAGTTGCGCGTTCTCGATGACCACGCGGCCGTTGAGCGAGACGCTGAGACGGTCGCCCTTGAGAGTGATCATCGTGCGGTTCCACTCGCCGAGCGGGCGGTCCGCCTTGGTCTTGGGCGTCACGCCGGCTTTGATTTCGGCAGGCATCGCGGGATCGGTGCGATAGCCGTAAACCTCGCCGGAGCCGATCGGCCGGTTCCACAAGTTCACCTGGTTCTTGGGGTTGCCGCGGAGGTAAATGCCGCTGTCTAACTCCTCGATCTCGTCTTGTCCCTTTTGCGAGCCGTCGGGCATCACGAGTGGTTGGGATTTCAGCGGGCCGCGGCCGCTCCAGCGCCAATCGAAGACGAGGGTGCAGTCGCCGTGTTCCTTCTCGGTCCAGAGATCCGCAGGTTCGTCGCGACGGCCGCTGTGCTTGAGAATGCCGTTCGTGACGGTCCATTCCGGGCTGTTTCCATGTTTCCAGCCGTCGAGATTTTTGCCGTTGAAGAGCCGGGTGAATCCGGCGGCCATCACGCCCTCGGTGTTGGCGGCGGGCGGGACCTCGGCGATTTCGATGTTGCGGAACGCGACGCGGTCGCCATGGCCGAGCCAGGCGATGTGGCCGGCGCGGCGCTTCACGCCCTGGTGGTCCGGGCTACTGGCTGCCAGCTCGTCGAGGTTCGCGCTGAGGATGGTTTCGCCGTTGAGCTCGACGGTGACCGCCGCGCCTAACACACTAACCCGTTGGTGGTTCCATTCGCCCACGGGCTTGAGGCCGGTCTTCTTCGCCGGGGCCAGCGTGTAGAGCGAGCCGTGGAATTGGTATTCCTTGAGGTCCTTGTATTTCTCCGCGGTGTTGTCGAGGACTTGCAGTTCCATTCCGGTGTTAGCGGCATTGCCGGTGCCCGGATAGTGAATGCCGAGTCCGTTGTTTCCGCCGGGCGGCAGCTTGAAATCGAAGTCGAGGACGTAGTTGGAAAACGTCTGCTCGGTCATCAGGTTTTTGCCCTCCGGGGTGCAGACGATGGCGCCGTCCTCGACGATGTATCCCGAGCCGGTCCAGCCGCTCAGATCCTTGCCGTTGAACAGGGAACGCATGAGCGGAGCTTCCGCGGCGAGGCTTGCCGAACTGCAAATGATGGCGGCGATGGGAGCGATTCGGATGAGTGTTTTCATGGGGTCAGAGAGCTCGCAAGCGGAGGATTGTTTCAGAACCGGGGAATGCCAAGGATCAATCGCGGGCGAGATTTTTTGTCAGTCCGATCAATTCCAAGGCGGCGGCCGATAATGGCGCGGCCCGCCGGTTCATCAGGCTGATGGTGCGCTCCGGCACGGGCTCGCTGAAGCTGCGGATCACCACGCCCGGCAGCGGGCGCGAGCGGACGGCGAGCTCGGGCACCACCGCGATTCCCATGCCCGCCTCGACCATCGCGAGGGCGGTTTCCAGCTGGTCGCATTCGAGCCGCGGATCGAGCCGCTCGAGGCGGCAGACTTTCAAGGTTCGGTCGGTTAGGCAATGGCCGTCCCGCAGGTGGACCATCGTTTCGGGAAGCAGTTCCTCCGGCTTCGGCGGCTCGGAAATCCGCGCTAACGGATGGGAAGGCGGCAGCGCCAACATCAGCGGCTCGCGGAATAATTCCCGCACGTGCAACGACCATTTTTTCTGATCCTGCGGCGTCACGTCGCTCAAAATCGCGAATTCGATCGAGCCATCCACCACCTTCTGGATCAGCCCGCTCGTCCGCGCCTCGCGGACCTGCACATCGACCTTGGGAAACGACTCGCGAAACGGCGAGAGCAGCCGCGGCAGCAAATACGGCGCGAGGGTGGGAATCATCCCGAAAATGACGCTGCCCTCGCGCGAATCCCGCCGCGTGGCGAACCGCTCGCGCAGCAACCGCGCCTCCTCAAGCACGCGGCCGGCATGCTCCAACAGAATCCGCCCGGCCGCCGTCGGCTCCACACCGCGCGGCTTGCGATGCACCAGGGTTTCGCCGAGCTCGTCTTCCAGCGCGCGCAATTGCTGGCTCAAGGACGGCTGCGCGATCCGGCAGCGCCTCGCCGCCTCGGTCAGCGATCCTTCCCGGATGATGGCGGTGAAATATTCGAGCTGCCGCAAATCCATGCGGCATTCATCCCATAGGCGTTTCCAATGGCAAGCATTGAAAGCGTAGGCTTTACCGATGGCGAATTCCGAGACACTAGTGATCGACTGTCTGCGCGGTAGCGCGCAGCCTCATGCGTTTCACCGATCCATTGATTTCATCCTAGCAACAACACATCATGACAACTGAAGCCAAGTGCCCGTTCCTCCACGCCGCCGGCCGCGGCCCGTCCAACCGCGACTGGTGGCCCAATCAACTCAACCTCAAAATCCTCCACCAGCACTCCTCGCTGTCCGACCCGATGGGCGGGGATTTCGACTATGCCGAAGAGTTCAAGAGCCTCGACCTCGATGCCTTGAAACACGATCTCGTCGCGCTGATGACCGACTCGCAGGACTGGTGGCCGGCGGACTTCGGCCACTACGGCGGCTTGTTCATCCGGATGGCGTGGCACAGCGCCGGCACCTATCGGACCGGCGACGGCCGCGGCGGCGCGGGCACCGGCAGCCAGCGCTTCGCCCCGCTCAACAGTTGGCCCGACAACGTGAATTTGGACAAGGCGCGTCGTCTGTTATGGCCCATCAAACAGAAATACGGCCGCAAAATTTCATGGGCTGACCTGATGGTTCTGGCGGGCAACGTCGCCTTGGAATCGATGGGATTCAAAACCTTCGGCTTCGGCGGCGGCCGGGCGGACATCTGGGAACCGGAAGAAGACATCTACTGGGGACCCGAGGGCAAGTGGCTCGATGACAAGCGCTATTCCGGCGACCGCGACCTTGAGAATCCGCTCGCGGCCGTGCAGATGGGCCTGATTTACGTCAACCCCGAAGGTCCTAACGGCAACCCGGATCCGATCGCGTCGGCACGCGACATTCGCGAGACCTTCGCCCGGATGGCGATGAACGACGAGGAGACCGTGGCGCTCATCGCGGGTGGCCACACCTTCGGTAAAACCCACGGTGCGGGAGACGCGGCACTGGTCGGGCCCGACCCGGAAGGCGCCGGGCTGGAGGAACAAGGCCTCGGTTGGAGGAGCAGCTTCGGCACCGGCAAGGGCGGCGACGCCATGGGCTCCGGCTTGGAGGTCACTTGGACCACCACGCCCACCCGGTGGAGTAACAACTATTTTGAAAACCTGTTTGGCTACGAATGGGAACTCACCAAGAGCCCGGCCGGCGCGCAGCAGTGGCGGCCGAAAAACGGCGCGGGCGAAGGCACCGTGCCGCACGCGCACGACGCGACCAAGCGGATCGCCCCGGCCATGCTCACCTCCGATCTCGCGCTTCGCTTCGACCCGGCCTACGAGAAAATTTCGCGGCGCTTCTTCGAAAATCCGGACCAGTTCGCCGACGCGTTCGCCCGTGCCTGGTTCAAGCTGACGCACCGCGACATGGGCCCGCGACCGCGCTATCTCGGACCGGAAGTTCCAGCCGAAGAACTCATCTGGCAGGACCCCATCCCCGCGGTCGATCATCCGTTGATCGACGCCCACGACATCGTTTCCCTGAAAGGAAAAATCCTCGCTTCCGGGCTGGGCGTTTCCGAATTGGTGACGACCGCTTGGGCGTCCGCCTCCACGTTCCGCGGCTCCGACATGCGCGGCGGTGCCAACGGCGCGCGCATCCGCCTGGCCCCGCAGAAATTCTGGGCGGTCAACCAGCCTACCCAACTGGGCAAAGTGCTCGAAGTGCTTGAGAGCGTCCAGAGCGCGTTCAACAGCGCCCAGACCGGCGGGAAAAAAGTATCACTGGCAGACCTCATCGTTCTCGCCGGCTGCGTCGGCGTCGAGCAGGCCGCTAACAATGCGGGCCACGCCGTCACCGTCCCGTTCACTCCGGGCCGGATGGACGCCTCGCAGGAGCAAACCGACGTGGACTCCTTCTCGGTGCTCGAACCGGTCGCCGACGGATTCCGCAATTACCTGAAGACGAAGTTCTCGATCACGGCCGAGGAGTTGTTAGTCGATCGGGCGCAACTGATGACGCTCACCGCGCCGGAAATGACCGTGCTCGTCGGCGGGATGCGCGTGCTCAACACCAACGCCGGAGATTCCCGGCACGGAGTCTTCACCAAGCAACCGGAATCCCTCACCAACGACTTCTTCCTGAACCTGTTGGACATGGGCACCGAGTGGAAGGCGCTCTCGCAGGACGAGGATGTCTTTGAGGGCCGCGACCGCAAAACCGGCGAACTCAAATGGACCGGCACCCGCGTCGATTTGCTCTTCGGTTCCAACTCCCAACTCCGCGCGCTTGCGGAAGTTTACGGCACGTCGGACTCGCAGCCCAAGTTTGTCAACGACTTCGTGGCGGCTTGGAACAAGGTGATGAACCTCGACCGCTTCGACCTCGCGTAATTGACGGGCATCGGCCGGAAGGCGCGCATCCGGATCCCGCGCGGGTCCGGGTGCGTCAGGCTAACGCCCGGTCAGGCGTTGCCGGCGAGACGGTGGTTCAGGGCGCTTGAGCGGCGAAGGGCGCGCATCACATCCACGAGTCCCTGGTGCGATGACGCCGCGACGGCGCAGGCCGGATGGCGGAGGGTGTTGCGGCTGATGAAACGTCCGATTTCGGCGTAGAGCTGGCGCATCTGGGTGTCTAGCAACCCGCTTTCCGCGCGCAGGATGGAGATCTCCTTGTTGCCTTCGCTGATCACTTGGAAAGCTTCGGAGGCATGCATCCGGCGGTCCTTTTTCTTCTCGTTGAGCTGCTCGTCCACGAGGTCAACCTTGTCATCGCCCGCTTCGATTTCGGTGGCGATGAGGAGGCGTTGTTTTTTGAGGTCGGAGAATTTGAGTTTGAGATCGGCAAGGCGGCGTTTGACCTCGGCGATTTTCGCTTTGCCCTCCTCCGAGTCTTTCGACTCGTTAGTGAGCACCTCGAGTTTCATCTTGAAACCGTCATAAGCACGGCGGACCTCGCGGGCCTCGGCGACGATTTCATCGCGCCGCTGGGCGAGGGTTTCGAGGTCGGTGAGAAGCAGGATGCGTTGGTTCATCAGCTCCTGATGGACTTCCGGAGTGTTGTTGAGCCTGCTGGCGCGCTCTTCGTGAGCCCTGTCGAGTTCGATCTGGCAGTCCCCGATTTTTTTCTGGATCAGCTCCTTCTCCTTGATGAATTTCCGGAGGTTCCAGTATTCGACGGAAAGTTCCTCGATCTCCTCGACCTTCTGCCAGATCGCCATCCCGAGCTGCGCCTCGGCCTCACGCAAAAGGTGCATTTCACTTGCGGCATCCGCCATGCGCTGGTTCCTTCGGAAATAACCGAAGGTCTGCGCAACGCGGGCGATGAGATAGCGGGAAGAAGTCATGGAAAAGGCCGATTGGCTTATTTGGCAATTTTGCGTTGCAGGCTCTCGATGACGGAGAAGTCTTCAAGAGTCGTCACGTTGCCGGAGATTTTACCGGTGGAAACGAGTTCTTTCAAGAGGCGGCGCATGATTTTCCCGGAACGGGTTTTCGGCAGGCCCGGAGCGAAGTGGAGATCGTCCGGTTTGGCGATCGCACCGATGACTTTGCCGACGTGGTTGCGCAACTCGATGCGGAGAGCTTCCGATTCCTCGTAATTCCCCTTCAGGGTGACGAAGGCGGCGACGGCCTGGCCCTTCATCTCGTCCGGGCGGCCGACCACTGCGGCTTCCGCAACCGCGGGATGGGAGACGAGCGCGCTCTCGATTTCCGCCGTGCCGAGACGGTGACCGGAGACGTTGAGCACGTCGTCGAGGCGGCCGATGATCCAGAAATTGCCGTCCTTGTCGCGGCGCGCGCCGTCGCCCGCCGTGTAGATGCCGCCGGGGTAATCCGACCAGTAGGCGGTCTTGTAGCGCTCCTTGTCGCCGTAAATCGAGCGGATCATCGACGGCCATGGCTTGCGGATGACGAGGCGTCCGTCTTGGCCGTTTTTGCATTCCTTGCCCGCGTCGTCGAGGATCGCGGCGTCGATGCCGAAGAACGGCAGCGTGGCGGTGCCGGGCTTGCAGGGCGTGGCGCCGGGCAGCGGGGAAATCAGGATCGCGCCCGTCTCGGTCTGCCACCAAGTGTCGACGATCGGGCATCTGCCGCCGCCGATGTGTTTGTGATACCAGTTCCAGGCTTCCGGGTTGATCGGCTCGCCAACAGAACCTAGCAGGCGCAGCGAGGATAGGTCGTGGGCCTTCGGGAAATGGTCTCCCGCCTTGATGAAGGCGCGGATCGCGGTCGGCGCGGTGTAGAAAATCGTGACGCCGTAATCCTCGACCATTTTCCAGAAGCGGCCGAAGTCCGGTGCGTTCGGCGCGCCTTCATACATCACCTGGGTGACGCCGTTAGCCAGCGGGCCGTAAACGATGTAGGAGTGCCCGGTGATCCAGCCGACGTCGGCGGTGCACCAGTAAACATCCTCGTCGCGCATGTCGAAAATGTATTTGCAGGTCGAGTAGGTGCCGGTGAGGTAGCCGCCGGAGGTGTGGAGGATTCCCTTCGGTTTGCCGGTCGAGCCGGACGTGTAGAGGACGAAAAGCGGGTGCTCGGAGTCGAAGCCCTTGGCGACGTGTTTCGAGGAAACGCTGGCCACTTCGTCGTGCCACCACGCGTCGCGCTTGGCGTCCATCGAGATTTCGTTTGCGCAGCGTTTGACGACGATGACGCGCTTGACCTTGTCGTATTTCGCGAGCGCCTCATCGACCACCGGCTTGAGGGCGACGACCTTGCCGCGCCGCCAGCCGCCGTCGGCGGTGACGATGGTGGTGGCGCCGGAGTCCTCGAGGCGATCGACGATGGCCTCCGAGGCGAAGCCGCCGAAGACCACATTGTGCACCGCGCCGATGCGCGCGCAGGCGAGCATCGCGATGGCGGCTTCCGGAATCATCGGCATGTAAATGAGCACGCGGTCCTTGGCCTTGACGCCGTTTTTGAGGAGCACGTTGGCGAAGCGGCAGACGTCCTTCTGAAGCTGGCCGTAGGTGATGACGCGTTTGTCGCCGGGCTCGCCCTCCCAGATGATGGCGGCCTTGTTTTTGCGGGGGCCGGCGGCGTGGCGGTCCACGCAGTTTTCACAGACGTTGAGCTTGCCGCCGTCGAACCACTTCGCGTGCGGGGGCTTCCAATCGAGCACTTTGGACCACGGTTTTTGCCAAACCAATTCCTTCGCCTCACGCGCCCAGAACTTCTCGGGCTGGTCGATCGATTCCTTGTAGAGCTTCTTGTAGGCCGCCATCGACGGGATGCGGGCCTTCGCCGAAAATTCCTTGGACGGCCCGTGAACGATGTCTTGGTCGTGATTGGAAACGGTTTTTTTGGCACTCATGGGTTCTCAAATTTTCAGGCCAGGACAACGCATGCCGCGCATCGCGGGCGTAACCTAGGAAACCATTCCTCCCGCGGCAAGTCCTGAGAACGCCTTAGTTGGGTCTTTTTTTACGGGTCTCGTCCGAGGCCTCGCGCTTCTTCGCGGGTTTCGGATTTCCCAGCAGCATCTGGATTTCCACCGAGTTCAAAGCCGCCCAGGCGCCGGGTTCCAAATCGCCGAGCCACAGCGCGCCGATGCGGACGCGCAGCAGCTTGGTCACCTGATAGCCGAGGGTGTCGAACATCACGCGGATCTGGCGTTTCGCGCCGTGGTCGAGCACCACCTTGAGGCGGCGCGACGAGAGGCGCTCGATGGATTTCGCCTTCAATTTCCCTTCGGTGGTGAAGACGCCTTCGAGGAATTGGTCGAGGTGGGCGTTTTCGAACGCTTGGTTCGAGGTGACGAGATATTCCTTCTCGATGGATTTCGAGGGATGCATCAACTGCTGCGAGAGATCGCCGTCGTTGGTCAGAATCAGCAGGCCTTCCGAGTCCATGTCCAGCCGCCCGACGTGGTGCAGCGAGTGCAGCGAGGCGGGCAGCATCGAGTAAATCGTGTCGCGGCCGAGCTCGTCCTCGCGGGTGCAGACGAAGCCGCGCGGCTTGTGGAAGGCGACGATCATCGTCTCGCGCGGTGCCACGCGCTTGCCGTCCAGCTTCACGTGGTCGCCGGGCGAAATGCGGGTTCCCATGTTGATGCACGGGCTGCCGTTGACCTCGACGCGACCGGCCTTGATGAGCTCGTCGCAGGCGCGGCGCGAGCCGACCGCGCAGGAGGCGAGGTATTTGTTGAGGCGGGTGCCGTCGTTGGTTGCCATGGAAATAAATACAAAAGGCGCGAACCCGGTGGGATCCGCGCGTTTTTAGAAAGTGGTTTCGTCCGAAGCCAGAGGATTAGCCCTCGTGCTTGGTCTTGGGCAGTCCGACTGGGGACTTGCCGGCTTTCCATTCGCCGCGCTCCTTGAGGAGTTTGACGCGCTCGAAGCGCTTGAGAACGGAACGTTTGCCGCCGACGGTGGCGCTGGACTTGAGGCTGTTGTGCTTGGACATCTCGGAATGAGGTTAAAAATCGCGGGAGGCGGAAGCTAGGGACGGCTTTTCCGCGTGGCAATCCGAAAAAGGGGAAATTTTTCAGGCCCGCAAAAAGGACTCGGGGGTCACGAACACACCTGGACTCCGTTTTCACGCCAGCGTGATGCCCACCGGGCAATGGTCGGAGCCGTGGACGTGCGGCAGGATCTCCGCGTCTTTCACCCGGCTCATGAACGGCGAGGAGACGCCGAAGTAGTCGATCCGCCAGCCGACGTTGCGCTCCCGCGCGCCGCCGCGGAACGACCACCAGGAATACGCCTCGCGCTTGTCCGGATAGAAATGGCGGAAGGTGTCGGTGAAGCCGGCGCCTAGCAGCTCGCCGAAGCTGGCGCGCTCCTCGTCGGAAAATCCCGCGGAAAAGCGGTTGTCCTTGGGCCGGGCGATGTCGATTTCCTGATGGGCCACGTTGAGGTCGCCGCAGAAAATGACGGGCTTGGTTTTCGCCAGCTCGGCGACGTGGCGGCGGAACGCCTGGTCCCAGGTCATCCGATAGGGAAGCCGGCGGAGCGCGTCCTGCGAGTTCGGCGTGTAAACATTCACGAGGTGGAACTCGGGATATTCCAGCGTCAGCACGCGGCCTTCCTGGTCGTGCTCGTCGATGCCGAGGCCGGTTCTGAAATCGAGCGGTTTCTCGCGCGTGAACACCGCGACGCCGGAGTAGCCGGGTTTCTGCGCGGAATCCCAGTAGCCGTGATAGCCGCCGAGCTCCAGCGGCAGCTGGACTTGTTCCGGGCGCGCCTTGGTTTCCTGCAGGCAGAGGATGTCCGGTTTTTCCGCCGTCACAAAATCTCCGAAGCCTTTGCCAATGGTGGCGCGGATGCCGTTTACGTTCCAGGAAATGAGTTTCATCGGCGCGGAGTTTTCACCTCACACCAGCAACATGCAATCCCCGTAGCTGAAAAACCGGTAACGTTCCTCGACGGCTTTGCGATAGGCCTCCATCACCAGTTCCTGCCCGGCGAAGGCGCTCACCAGCATGATGAGCGTGCTTTGCGGCAGGTGGAAATTCGTCAGCAAACCGCCGACCACGCCGAATTGATAGGGCGGGTGGATGAAGATGTCCGTCTCGCCGCGCTGCTCGCGGACCGGGCGGCCGATGGATTCCAGAACCCGCGTCACGGTTGTGCCCACGGCGACGACGCGGCCGGCGGCGTTGACTCTTTCCGCGGTCTCCGCGCTGACGACGTAGCGCTCGGAATGCATGATGTGATCCGCGACGACCTCCGCGCTGACCGGGCGGAAGGTGCCGACGCCGACGTGCAGCGTGAGGAAGGCGTGGGAAATTTTTTCCAACAGCTCCGGCGTGAAATGCAGTCCGGCGGTGGGCGCGGCGATGGCCCCTTCCTCGCGGGCGAACACGGTCTGATAGCGGTCGCGGTCGGCTAACTCGTCATCGCGGCCCATGTAGTGCGGCAGGGCGAGGTGGCCGTGCTTTTCCAAATCCACCGGCGCGTCCCAGCGGATCAGGCGGTCGCCGTTTTCGAAGACTTCCGTCACGGTTCCGGTGATGCCGGCGACGCTCACGCTGCGGCCGGGTTTCATGCGTTTGCCGGGTTTCACGAGGCAGCGCCATTCGAGCGGGGAAAGCCGGTCGAGGCAGAGCAACTCGGTGCGGCCGTCGTCCGAGAAGAGCCGCGCGGGGATGACTTTGGTGTCGTTGAGGACGAGCAAATCATCCGGCCGCAGGTAGTCGGGGAAATCGCGGAACATCCGGTGCTCGATCTCGCCGCTGGCCTTGTGGACGACCAGCATCCGCGAGGCGGCGCGCTCGGCGAGCGGCCGCGCGGCGATCAATTCCTCGGGCAGGTGGTAGTCGAAATCTTTCGTCAGCAGCGGCATTGCCAATCCTTAGTTGGCAAGGTTCCGCGCCGCAAGGGTTAGAACCGCGGGTCGTTCGGATTTCCGCCGGAGAGGATGTAGGCGTAGAGGTCGAGCAGCTCGTCCGGGTTGAGCGCGTTGAGCAGGCCGGGCGGCATCATCGAGACGGGGTGCGGCTTGCGGTCGGTGATGTCGGCGTCGGCGACGGTGGTTAGGGCGTTGGGGGCGAAGGCGCTGGTCATGACGAAGAGCGTGTTGTTTTCCTCGACGACGACGCGGCCGGTGACGGTCTGGCCGTTTTTCAGGGTGATGACCTCGCTGGGATATTGGTCGCTGATGACCTTGGACGGCTCGGTGATGTTCTCGGTGAGGTCGCGGATGGTGTAGCGGTTGCCGGAGCCGGTTAGGTCGGGGCCGGTGTTGCCGCCCCGGCTGCCGAAGTGGTGGCAGTTGATGCAGAGCACGGCGGAGAACATGGCTTTGCCGTTCTCGAAGTTGCGGTTTTTCAGGCCCTTCTCCGCGAGGGCGACGATCTCGTCGGTGGTGTAGTTTTTCCCGGGGCCTTTGGGGGAAATCACAGGTGTGACTTCGGTGGGAATGACGGTCTCGGCGAGGGTTTTGAGGGCGGCGCGCTCGGCTTCGTCGGTGACGCAGTTGGCGAGGGCGAGGTCGCGGATGTTCTCAAGGAATTTGCGGAA
Organism: Akkermansia muciniphila; assembly: GCA_945873305.1. GTDB lineage: Bacteria > Verrucomicrobiota > Verrucomicrobiia > Verrucomicrobiales > Akkermansiaceae > Luteolibacter > Luteolibacter muciniphilus_D. The sequence continues at coordinate 57,586 of CAMCCX010000002.1, read as the reverse complement.
GCTGTTGCCGCCGTTCCAGGAGGCGGTGGTGGGGAACCAGCTGAAAAAGGCTTTGCGGAGCTCCGGCGTCCAGCCGGCGCGGGCTTCGCGGAGGACGTTGGCGTAGAAGATCGCCTGGCGGTTCGGGTGGCTGCCGTGCATGCCTTCGACGGCTTTCGAGTAGCGGTCGTTGCGGGCGAGCACGGCTTCGCTGGCGACGTTGATGTCGGAATCCCGGACGGTGGCGAGAAGCGGGACGAGCTTGCCGACGATGGTGGGGGAGTCGAGGAAGACGAGCAGCGAGGCGAGCTCGCGGTTGACGAGGGAGTCGGAGTTCGGGAAAAGCGGATCGAGGCGCGCGGCGATTTTCCCGCAGATTTCCGCGGCGGGCTTGCCCATGCGGGTGAAGGCGAGCTGCCAGGCGCGGAGGTAGGGGAGGTGGAGGTCTTTGGGGAGGTGGGTGAAATCGAGGCGGCCGAGGGCGACGATGATTTTGGGTTGGAGCGATTTGTCACCGCGGCGGGCGAGGGCCATGAGCGCCTCGATGGAGCCTTGGGGATCGGTCTCGGCGAGGGCCATTTCCGTCCATTTTTCCACGGGCTGGCGCTCGATGGCGGTGCGGGCGGCGAAGCGCAGGAAGCGGTCTTTGCTGGAAAGATTCGACCAGGCTTGGGCAAGCGCTTGCGGCGTGTCGCTTTCTAGCAAATGGCGGAGTTTTGCCTCGGCGGTGGGTGGAATGGGGGCGGCCGGAGTGGTGGCTTCGCGGCCGGTGTAAGTCACTCGATAGAGCGCGGCCTGGCTTCTGCGGCCGCCGGTGGTGAAATACATGGCACCGTCTTTTTTGCTGATGATGGCGTCGGTGAAAGGCATGGGCTTGCCGGCGACGAATTCCTCTTTGACGGATTTGAAACTGGCTCCGTCCGGCTCGTTATGGATCGCCCACATCGTGCCGAAGGTCCAGTCGAGGGCGAAGAGGGCGCGCTGGTATTTCACCGGGAATTTCGCGCCGGTACCGAAGATGGATCCGGTGGGCGAGCCGGGGCCTACATCGACGGTGGCGGGCAGGGAATCGGCATAATAAGCGGGCCAGCGGCCGGAGCCGGAGCGCCAGCCATAGTCGCCGCCGTTGACGACGTGGTTGATGCGGGTGGGCATGTACCAGGGACTCCCCATATCCCACTCCATGTCGGAGTCGAAGGCGAAGAGCTCGCCGTTCGCATCGAAGGAGATGTCATATTGATTCCGAAAGCCGCCGGCAAAGAGCTCGATGTTTTTGCCGTCCGGGTCGGTTTTGCAAATATATCCGCCGGGGGCGAGGATGCCTTTGGCGTGGCCGTTAGGATCCCACATGCGGGGGATGAGGTGGTCCTCGCCGGTGCCGACCATGCGGTTGGTGGCGAGGTTTTTCGGGACCTCGGTGTAGTTGCCGTTGACGAAGAAAATGGATTTTCCGTCGGGGGAAAGCACGAGGCTGTGGACGCCGTGTTCGCCGCCGCCGTCGAGGGGGACGAGGTAGTCGGCCTTGTCGAACTGGTCGTCGCCGTTGGTGTCCTTCAAGCGCCAGATGCCTTTGCCCTGGAGCTCGTTGTTCATCAGATAGAGGCTGTCGAAGGCGTAGAGCAGGCCGTGCGCGCCGCCGATGATTTGGCCGTTAGGACCTGTTGGCAGGGTGAGCGACTCGACTTTGGCCTCGGCATCGGAACCGATGGCGGGAACCGTGATGCGATAGAGTCCGCCGTATTGGTCGCCGGCGAGGAGGCGGCCTTTCGGATCCTCGGTGAGGGCGACCCAGGAGCCTTCTTTGTCCTTGGGGACGCTGTGAATGCGCTCGGCCTTGAAGCCGGGGAGGACTTGGATTTGAGTGGTGTCCGGGAGGGAGTCGGCGTCATCGGTCTTGGGAATGAGGGCTTTTCCCCACGGGCCATCGCCGTATTTCCCGACGACGACGGCGGGCTTGGATTCGGTGCTGCCTGTTTCGGAGGCGAGCCAGTCGGGGCCGGTCTCGATGAGGGTTTCCTCACCGCCGCCGCCGATTTTGAGGGTGATGACGGCGACGAGGCCGGCGACGGATCCTCCGTTTTTGGCGTCGATGCGGATCTCGTTTTCGCCGGGTTTGAGGAAGTCGTTGAGTTTTGCCTGGGTCGGCTGGTTCCAGTCGGCGTTTTCGGCGACCTGCTTGCCGTTGATGAAAGCGGTGGCCCCGTTGTCGCAGGTAAAACTGAGTTTCGCGGATCTGACTTTTCCACTGATGCTGAAGGATTTAGTGAAGGTCGCTTTCTCGCCGTCTTTGGCCACTTTCCGGGTCCAAATCCAGTTAGGCTCCGCGCTGAGAGGGACGACGGACAAGGCAAGGCCCAAGAAAGTGGCGCGGGCGAGAGAGAATTTCATGAATGAAGGTTCCGGTGGGAGCTGATTTTTGGACGAGTCGGGAAACTCAAAAACGCGCTACGGGAGACCGCTCGGGGAATTATCAGAAAACTTCATCCCGCCTCCAATATCGCCCGCAAGGATGATGGGGTTTCCAAGCCCCAGACGCGGACGAGCGTGCGTTTGACGATGCCGCGGCCGCGCTCGGTGGCCATGAGCACGCGGGTGCCGGGTTTTTCCACGTCCCAAGCGTCCGTTTCGCCCGCGGCCTTCCAGCCTTGGTGGAGCAGGATTCCGAGGAAATAGTCGCGCTCCTTGCCCTCGGCGGAGTCGATGGCGAATTCGTCGGACGGGCCAGGAATCCCGGGTTTGCGGGGAGATTCCGGGCGGAGGAAAATCGTCCGGTTTCGCGCCCAGGCGCGGATTCGGGGTTGGAGGAATTTCACGGCTCGGAGCGCGAGTCGGGATTTCCAGGTGTCGAAATTTTTCCCAAGTCCGCGCAGCGGCAGCATCCGGTTGGTGATCGCCTGATAGCCGGCGTCGCCCATCGGGCCGTGATAGATGATGGAGTCCGCCATCACCCGGACCGGTCCGCCGCCGTAAACGAAGCCCTGCCATCGCGCGTCGCCGCGCTTGGAGAAGCGGGCGGGGTGCTTGGCTAACAACAAGTGCTCGGCGCGGCCGTAGCCGAGTTGCTGGCCGAGGAATTTCGAGATCGACGGCCGCCTCCAATGCCAGACGAAGGCGCCGGGGACGAATCCGAGGCGGAACCCGGCGTCCCGCAGCCGCCAACAGAAATCCACGTCGTCGCCCGCGGTTTGGAATTGCGGATCGAAGCCGCCGACGGCGTCGAACGCGGCCTTCGTGACTGCCAAATTGCAGCCCGGCAGGTGCTCGGCCTCCTCGTCGTCGAGCATCACGTGGCTGGGCGCGCCGGGTGCGGCGCCGACGACCGCTTCCTCCCAGGTCCGCGGTTTCGGCGGTAAATTCGGTCCGCCCGCGGCGGCGAAAATGCCTTCCTGAAACGTCCGCCGCAGCCGCGCGATCCATTCCCGGTCCGGCTCGCAATCGTCGTCGGTGAACACCAACACCTGGCCTTGCGCGGCGGCCGCGCCGATGTTGCGGGCATTGCTCAAGCCGCAGGGTTCCAGCCGCACGAGCCTGGTCCACGGGAAATTTTTCTCCACGAAATCGGCGCTGCCGTCGGTCGATCCGTCATCCACGACGATCGTCTCGAAGCCGCCGCCGTCCATTTTCCGGATCGCCTTGAGGCAGGCGCCGATGCGGTCGCGGCCGTTTCGCGTGCAGACGATGACGCTGAAATAGGGGGGGGGGAGATTGGGGATTGGAGATTTGAGAGAGAGCCTTTGGAGCGCGGGCTTCGCGTTGCCGTGCCGGTCGGTGAGTCCGAAATCCCAGTCCAGCACTTCGGTGCCGACCCACCAGCGGTCGCTCCACGCGTAAATGGTCATGCCGGCGGTCTCCAAATCGAGCGCGGCCTGGCTGGCCCAGCGAAGGATTTCCGCCTGCCGTTCCAAGCCGTTGCGCCGCGAATCGATGCCGAACTCCGAGATCACCAGCGGCCGGTCGCCCGCGATGTGGTGCAGCCGCTTGAGGTAGCCGCGGAACGCGGGCTCGTTTTCCAGATAGATGTTAAAGGCGGTGAAATCGGCGTTTTCCGGCTCCAGATACTCGGTGCTCGGGTAGTTCGCGTAGGCGAATAACAGGCCGGGCGCGAGTTCCTTGCCGAGGGTGATGAGTTCTTCGAGGGCGCGCCGGACCTTAAGCGGATCCATCCAGCGCGCGAGGTCGGCGGGAACTTCATTTCCCACATAAACGCCCGCCAGCGCCGGATGGTCGGCGGTGTCCCGCAAGCCGTTGACCAGCGAGACCGCCGCCGCCGAGTAGAGCCCGGGTTGCTGGAAAAAATCCGCGCTCTGGCCCCACTCGAGTCCGCCGAAAACCTTCAAGCCGTGCTCCGCCGCGGCGTCCAGCAGGCGTGCGTCCGGCATTTCATAAAGCCGGATCGCGTTGAATCCCGCCGCCGCCATTTGCGAGAAATCCGCCGCGAACGACCTCGGCCAGCCGCCGGGAAACGGGCCGTAAGTGACCGCGTTCATCCGCACGCGCTGGCTCCCGGCGCGGAAAAATTTCCCGTCCGTCTGCCATCGTCCTGCGTCATTCCCAGCGGCCACGGGGGGATCTTAGGAGTCCGGAGCAGCTTAAGCAAGGTGTCCCGACTGTCTCAGTCGGGAGTGCAAGATTCCGGCTGAGACAGCCAGAACACACATTATTGGCGCTGGCAAAGCGGCCGCGGGTCGTTAACTTTGCCGGGTGTTTCAAATTGTCTTCAACGAAATCAGCGCCGCCGAGCTTTCCGCCCTCGGCACTCTCGAACAGCTCGAACTGTTGGAGGAATTCAAGGTCGGCAAGGAGGATTTGACCAACCTGAGCGGCGAGCGCTTCGGCAAGATCGACCGGGACGGAGTGGTCTTGTATCGCTTCCGGGCGAAGGATTACCGCTTTTATTTCGAGGTGAAGGAGAGCGCGGTGATCGTCCACCGGGTGCTGCACAAGGGGACGTTTTCGGATTTCATGTTCCGCTCGAAGCTGCCGCTCGCCGAGGACGAGGCGCTGGCGAGTTCGAAGCATTTCTGGAAATTGATCGACGAGGGTCGCAACGCCCGGCGGCTGTAAGATTCATTAGAATTTTGCTTCCAGAGCCCCGCCGCGATGGGTCAATCTCGGGAATGACGAAATGGATCATGTATGGGGTGCTCGCGGTCCTCGTGGCCGGAAGTTGGATGATGTATTCCAAGACGGGCCGGGAAATGACGGACCTCGCACAACAGATCGAAGTGCAGCAAGACGCCGGCGACCCGGAGGGCAAGGTTGCGAAAATGAAAGCCGACCTCCAGTCAATGGATGGAGGGAAAATTTTCAACGGCATCCTGCTCACGTTTTTGAGCGCCGGCTTCGTGGGGATTTTCGTGGTGGTCCACCTGCTGCCGTTCTTCGCCCAGCGGGTCACCCACGCGGTTTACGACAGCGGGGAAAAAGTGGAGAAGGACGTCATGCACGCCGCCCGCTCGTTGCTGGCGCAGGGCGATTACGAAGGCGCGATCGCGGCCTTCAAGCTGGCGGCCGCCGCGGATCCGCTCAACCGTCTGCCGTGGGTGGAAATCGCCAAAATTCAAAAAACCAACCTCGGCGACGCGGCGGCGGCGATCCAGACCATCCGCCACGCGCTGGAGAGCCAGGAATGGGAACTCAACGACGCGGCTTATTTCCTGTTCCGGCTGGCGGAACTTTACGACGAGGTCGAGGGCGACCGCGCGACCGCCGTGTCGATCTTGAACCAAGTGGTCGAGCAATTTCCCGGTACACGCCACTCGGCGAACGCGAGCCACAAGCTGCACGAATGGACGGTGGCCGACGAAGCCGCGGCGTTGGCGGCTCAGAAAGCGCAATACATAGGACAGATGTGATCGGCTGCGGACGGTGCGTTTTCCCTCCCCCCACGGAACCAGCACCATGCGCCAAATCAAGCTCAGCGGCCGCGGCAGGGCGGGGGTGTTTTGCGGGCGGCATCCTCTGTTCGCGGCGGCGGTGGTCGCCGCGGGATGTGTTTTGTTAGCTGAGGGGAGTCCTGCGGCGGGTCTCGTCGCGGGCGCGGCGCTGGGTCTGGCGGGCGTGGTTTTGAAAAGTTGGCGGACGGGCTTGGCCTGGCTGTTTTGCGGCTGGCTGGCGGTCGGGGTTTTCACGTGGCGGACGGAGGCGAGGAATTCCGACGAGCGCAAGCTGTTGGAATCGGGCGGCGGGGAAATGCAGGGCCGCTTGCTCAAGGATGGCAGGGGCTGCGAGAATTTCTGGTCGGCCCCGGCGGTCCTGCTAACGGGTCCGCAAGCCGGAACCAAGGTCTGGTGGGAGGGCCGGGGGGAGCTGCCGGTCGCCGGCTCGCGGGTGAGGGCGCGCGGGAATTTCGGGCCGCTGCCAGAGCGGCGGAATCCGGGTGAGTTCGACCAGGCGGCGTGGCTGCGGGGGCAGGGCGTGGCGGCGGTTTTTCAGGCCAGCCGGGTGCGCGGCGAGATCGTGACTCCCGGATGGGCGGCGCGCGGATCCGCATTGCGGCGGGGTTTCCGCGCGGCGGTGACGGACGGCTTGGCGGAAGATTCGCAGGAAGCGGTGGTGATCCGCGCGGTGGTCATCGGCGAGCAACCGCCGGACGCGGACGAGCTGGTGGCGGCGTTTCGCAACAGCGGGACTTTGCACGCGTTTTCCGTGAGCGGGCTGCACGTGGCGATGGTCGGCAGCATCGGCTGGCTGCTGCTGCGGCTGGCGGGAGTGCCCCGGCGCTGGGCGGTGCTGGCCTTGCTGCCGCTGATTTTTGGTTACTCGTGGCTCACCGGAAACAGCCCGCCGGCGATGCGCTCGGCGTGGATGGCGGCGGTGTTCCTCGGGGCCTTCGTGTCCCGCAGGCGGCCGGATTTGTTGAACGCGCTGGGCGCGGTTTTGTTAGTGGCGATGCTGTGGGACGGGCGTCTGTTGTTCCAGCCGGGCGTGCAGCTTTCCTACGGCGTGGTGGCGGTGATCGCGGTCGGCGCGGGGTGGGGAACGCGGTTGTTTTCGTGGATCGCGAAGCCGGAGCTCTATCTGCCGCTGGCGATGATGACGCGGCGGCAAAAGGCGTGGCTCGGGTTCCGCAGAAACGTCGCGCAGTCGCTCGGTGTCTCGCTGGTGGCGGGGATCGGCTCCACGCCGCTCACCGCGTTTCACTTCGGGCTGGTGACTCCGGTTTCGGTTTTCGCCGGGGTGATTCTGGTGCCGCTGGTTTTCGTCTTGCTCAGCGCCGCGCTGCTCGCGGCGGCGCTCTATCCGGTGGTCCCGCCGGTCGCCCGGTGGGTGAACCGGGCGAACGGCCAGGTGGCGAAAGCCTGCGTCCTGACGGCGGAGGGGTTTTCCGCGATCCCCGGCGGGCACTTCCAGCTGGCGCAGGAAAGCCGTCCGTTCCTGCTCGTTTACGACCTGGAGCACGGGGCGGGCGCGGCGTGTTTCTCCGGCGGCAAGAGCGGCGCGGTGCTGATGGATTGCGCGGACCGCTACAGTTTCAAGCGCCGGGTCGGGCCTTCGTTGCGGCGGCTCGGCGTGATGCCGGACGCGGTGGTTTTGAGCCACCCGGATGGCGGCCACCTCGGCGGCGGCGCGGAAGTTTGGGGGACTTTGCCGATCCGGCAGGTGCTCTTGCCGGTGGCGCAATCCCGCAGCCCGGCGTTCCGCGCGTGGTCCACGGACGCGCCGCTCGCGGGAATCAAAACGATCCACGCCGCGGATCTCCGGGACCTGGCCATGCCGGACGGCGCGCGGTTGGAAATTCTCCACGCTCCCGACCCATTCTCACAGAACGCCCCCGCCGACGACCGGGTCGCGGTTTTCCGCCTCCACTGGCGCGGTTGGAAACTGCTCTTCACCAGCGATGCCGGAGCGCTAACCGAGTCGGACTTGCTCGACGCCCGCAAGGACGTCTCGGCCGATGTCATCATCGCGGGCCGCCACCGCGGCGTCGTTTCCCTCGGCGACGCGTTCCTCGACGCGGTGAACCCGCAGGCCATCGTCGCCTCGCATTCGGCCTTCCCGGTCTCCGAGCAATTGAAGCCGGAAACGGTGAAATACTGGCGTTCCCGCGGGATTCAGGTCGTCCATCAAGGCGAGTCCGGCGGCGTCACCGTGCGGGTGGACGAGTCGGGAAACCTCCGGCTGGAGGGCTTCGCGGATCAATCCGTGATGATCCTCAAGCCTCGTTGAAGAGCCGCCGCCTCCACGCCGGAGCCTGTCATTTCCTCAACGGAACCAAAAATCCCATCACCCGAGCCTTAATTTTCTTCAACGGCTCCCCGATTACTGCGACGGATGGCCGAATCCGCCAAATATCAATGAAGCCTGATCACAGGCATTCACCACTGGATAACAGCGAGGCCATCGATGCGGTCGAAGTGGGCATCGCGAGTGGCGAGTGGCATGTCCAGTTCGAGGGCGACTGCGGCGATCCACAGGTCATTCTCCGGGACGGGTTGTCCTTTGGCTTCCAATGCCACGGAGACCGCGGCGTAGTGTCCGGCAGTCGCGCTGTCCGGGTTGAGAACGGCGACTACTTTCAGAAGAGCGGTGATCTTGGCTTGATGTTTCGCGGGATCAGCCGATTTCAAGGCTCCTTTCAAAAGCTCACCCAGGGCAACCAGCGGCATGAAGAGCGGTTCGTCCGGGGAGATGAGTTGGAAGAGGTCCAATTTGCCCCGGAAATGGGCGATGATGACGCTGGAGTCGAGCAGGATGCCTTGGGAGCGATCAGCCACGGGCTTCGCTGCGGCGGGAGTTTTCTAAGGCTTGTTCGAAGATGCGGGCATCTTCATCGGACAGGTAGCCGTGGGTTTCCCGGAGGACATCGGCGCGCTCGCGTTCCACGGTTTCGCTCAAGCGGTGGACGTAGCGGGCCACTTCCACCAGCTTGCGCATCGGCATGCCGCTGAGGTCACGGACGATGGATTCGATGACCGTCATGGGAGGAATATGGGGGAATTTCGTAAAAAGGCGAGCAGCGTTTTCGAACCCCGCGCGGGATTCTACCCGCCCTTTTTCGCGGCGAGGGCCACAAACCGCCATCACTGCGGCTTCCGGCAGCGCAGGCGGAACATCGATTTCCCCTCGGCCTCCCATTGCTGTTGGAAATCCGTCTTCGGATAGAAAAACGAATCCTCCGTCCATTCCTCGATTTCGAATTTCCCGAACTCCGTCACCATTTCCACCGCCCATTGGAAATATTCCTCGTGGTCGGTCATGAAAAGAAACTCCCCGCCCGGCACCAGCGCCCGCCGCACCGCTTCGAGAAATTCCAGCTGTACCAGCCGCCGCCGGTGGTGGCGCAGCTTCGGCCAGGGATCGGGGCAGAGCAGGTGCAGCCGCGAAACCTGCGCCTCGGGCAGCAGCCACTCGACCACGTAGCGGCTGTCCAGCCGCAGCACCCGCGTGTTTTCCAAGCCCCGCCGCGTGAGCTTTTTGCAAACCTTCCGCACCCGCCCCAACAGGCGCTCGACCCCGAGGAAATCCCGCTCCGGGAACTCGCGCGCCATTTCCATTAGAAACGAGCCGTCGCCGCAGCCCAGATCGATTTCCAGCGGCCGGTCGCCCCGGCAAATCTCCGCCCGCCCGAGTTCCCGGAAATAATCCGTCGGCACGAATTCTCCCGCCAGGGCTGGCCGCGGAAGGACATTGAAAGGCTGCGTCGCAATCACCGCGGGATGAAAATCCGCCGGGCGCGGGGTGGCGAGTGCGGAATCAAAGAAATCCGATTCCTCCGCGGAGGCGCGGGCGCCGCTCTTCCCGTCAGGGCGGGGAAATGGGTTGTCACTCGCCATCGGACGGCCCTACGCTGCGCCTCGCCGCCACGAACCCGGCGATTTTTCATGATCATCCTCATCAAGATTTCCCTCGCGCTCTTCCTTATCGGCTGGTCCGGGCTCGGGCTTTGGATGTTGGTGAAATACGACCAGCTCTTCGGCTATCACCCGGATGATCCGGCCGAGTCGTCGGGCGCGCGGGCGCTCAACGTGACGCAGGTTTCCTCCGTCTGGTTCGGGTTTTTCGCGGTGGCGTTCTATTTCCTGATCCGCTGAAACCGCTTGCTCAGGCGGGCGAGCTCCCGTTTTTAATCCGGTGTAGCACGACCGGGACGATGAAGATCAAGAGTGTTAGGGCGGAGGTCCCCATGTCGAAGTAATGGCTGGCGAGGAAATCGTGGATGGCATTTCCCGCCGCTGAAAGCGCTTGAGACTGGGAGGCGAGGTAGTCATGGAATTCGTGGCCTTTCGCCAGGAAATGACGAGGCACGCTGAGAACGAGTTTCACGCCGAGCACGGCGATGACGATGAAGGCGCAGGTTTCCAGGAAATGATAGCGCTGCATGAGCTTCACGAAGCCCTGGGCCGCGAACCGCATCGCCAGGATGCCGAGGAAAACACCGGTGCAGACGAGCACCAGCTTCGATGGCATCGGATAGTTCTTCACGTAGGCGATCGCCGCGACGACGTTGTCGATGGAGAACGCAAGGTCCATGACCTCCACGGCGACGACGGTGGCCCAGAACGGCCCTAACAATCCGATGGTGCAACGGTAGAGGAAGTTGCCTTCCGTTTCCACGGCCTCGACGCCCTCCTCGATGACGGACTCGTGTCTCGAAAAATGGCTCCATGCGAGCCACAGCAGGTAAAGCCCGCCAAGCGGTTCCAGCCACCAGATGGTGATGAGCCACGCGGCAAGCGCGAGGCAGAGCCCGCGGAACGCATAGGCGCCGATGATGCCGTATTTCAGCGCTTTGCCGCGCTGGTGTTCCGGCAGGCGCATCACCATCGTCGCCAGCACGGCGGCATTGTCCACGGACAGCACGCCCTCGATGATGACGAGAATGAGCACCACCATGAGGCCGGCGGCGGGGTCGGGTCCGAGAATGTTGTAAGTCCAATCCATGAGGTTTCGGGCGCACGCTGGGGGAGGTCCCCGCCGCTGGCAACGGGAATTTTCAAGGCGATTGATTTCCACCGCATCGCCGCCCTTGCACCCGTCCCGTCAACCGTTTAGGAACTCCGAAACGAATTTCCTCATGGCTGCTGACTACACCGAAGACGACATCAAATCCCTCGACTGGCGCGAACACATCCGCATGCGCCCCGGCATGTACATCGGGAAACTCGGCGACGGCTCCTCGCCCGACGACGGCCTCTACATCCTGCTCAAGGAAGCGGTGGATAACTCCATCGACGAGCACATCATGGGCCACGGCAAGGAAGTGCGCGTGGACATCGACGAGCAAGGCCGGGTGGAAGTGCGCGACTTCGGCCGGGGGATTCCGCTCGGGAAACTTTTCGACTGCGCCGCCCAGATCAACACCGGCGCGAAGTATGACAGCGAGGCGTTCAAGAAATCCGTCGGCCTCAACGGCGTCGGTATCAAGGCGGTCAACGCGCTCTCCGACTTTTTCGAAATCCAGTCCTGGCGGGACAACCAGACCAAGGCGCTGGAGTTTTCCAAGGGCCAGCTCACCGTGGACATGGCGAACCCGCGGCGCGACGAGGCGCCGAACGGCACCCGCCTCGCCTTCGATCTCGACCGCACGATTTTCCCCGCCAAGGCGAAATACAAGGAGCAGTTCGTCGAGAAGATGTGCCGCTACTATTCCTATCTGAACCCGGCGCTCACCATCAATTTCAACGGCAAGAAGTTCCGCTCGAAGGACGGCCTGCTGGATCTGCTGCGCGAGGAAATGGAAAACGAGGCGCTCTATCCGCCGATCCACCTCGTCGGCAAGGACATCGAGATCGCCTTCACCCACACGCCCGAAAGCGGCGAGGAATACTATACTTTCGTCAACGGCCAGAACACCTCGCAGGGCGGCACCCACCTCGCCGCGTTCCGCGAGGCGTTGGTCCAGGTCATCCGCGGATTCTACAAGAAACAATACGAGCCGTCCGACATCCGCGCCGGCATCGAGGCCGCCGTCTGCGTGCGCATCATCGAGCCGGTGTTCGAGTCGCAGACCAAGACCAAGCTCGGCTCCGCCACCATCGAGCCGGGCGGCGAGTCGCTGCGCACCTTCATCGGGAATTTCCTCAAGACCAACCTCGACAACTACCTGCACAAGCACCCGCAGGTCGCCGAGGCGATCCAGAAGCGCATCCTTTCCGCCGAGCGCGAGCGCAAGGACCTCAAGGGTATCCAAAAACTCGCTAGAGAGCGATCCAAGCAGGCGAAGGTCCATAACAAAAAACTCCGCGACTGCCGCGTCCGCTACGACAGCAAGCACAAGCGCCGTGAGGAATCCACCCTCTTCATCACCGAGGGCGACTCCGCCTCCGGCTCCATCACCAAGAGCCGCGACGTGGAGACGCAGGCGGTCTTCTCGCTCCGTGGCAAGCCGCTCAACACCTACAGCTTGCCGCGCAAGATCGTTTATGAAAACGAGGAGTTCGCCCTGCTCCAGGCCGCGCTCAACATCGAGGACGGCATCGAATACCTGCGCTATAACAAAGTCGTCATCGCCACCGATGCCGACGTGGACGGCATGCACATCCGGCTGCTACTGCTCACCTTCTTCCTCCAGTTTTTCCCGGAAATGATCCGCGACGGGCATCTCTACATCCTGCAAACCCCACTCTTCCGCGTCCGCAACAAGAAGGAAACCATCTACTGTTACGACGACAACGAGCGCCAGAAAGCCTTGGCGAAACTCGGCAAGGCCGCCGAGATCACGCGCTTCAAGGGCCTCGGTGAAATCTCGCCCGACGAGTTCAGCTTCATGATCGGCCCGGACATGCGCCTCGACCACGTCGAGTATGAGGAAGGCAAGGGCGTCAAGGAGTTGCTCGCCTTCTACATGGGCAAGAACACCCCGGACCGTCAGGATTTCATCATCGAGAACCTCCGCGAGGACGTGGACAAGCAGGTGCAAGTGCAGGTGGCGGTCGCCTGAAGTGGCGGTCTGCTCGATCTCAAGCCCGTCCGCCTTCAATCAAAGTCCTCGCGAGTTCGATCCGAAGTAGGTGCGGGTCGTATCCAAAGTGCGTGCGGGTCGGACCCAAAGTAGATGCGAGGTCGATCCGAAGTGAGTGCGAGCAAGGTCCAAAGTAGGTGTAACTTCGATCCAAAGTGGGTGTGAGCAATGCCCAAAGTAGGTGTGACCTCGATCCGAAGTGAGTGTGAGCAAGGCCCAAAGTAGATGTGACTTCGATCCGAAGTGGGTGCGAGCAAGGCCCAAAGTAGGTGTGACTTCGATCCAAAGTGAGTGCGGATCGCCGCTGGATGACGTTCATTTCGGCTTACTGTAAGCAACTTATGGTGATTTCCCGGGAATTGACGATGCCGCGCTCATCCGAACGGCAGCGGACAGCAACTTGCTCATCGGTGGCGGAGCAAAGATTCTGCTCCGGCACGGTGCAAACATCATGCCCGGCTTCTGCGAGCATGTCCCGGCCCCGCAGGCCGAGGTTTTCATCGAGCTTCAATTTCATGCGACGGGCTCCAAGGCGACGGACACAAAGCGCTCATGGGACATCGCGGAACCGTAGGCGATGCCGGCGTGAATGTCTTCCAGGGTGATCTGCGGGTAATGGGAAGCGATGATTTCCTGCGGCGTGAGGCCGTCGGCGAGGAGATCGAGCACCATGGAGACCCAGATGCGATGTCCGCGGATGCAGGGACGGCCACCGCAGCGGGCGGGATCGATCCAGATATGGGCGTGGAGGTCTGCGGTGGTCATGGCGGTGTGAGGATTCTAGGGTGTCGGGGCTTCGATTGCAAAGGCGGATGAGGCACCCAACCTAAACCTAAGGAGAGACCTTGATGCGCTCAAGCTTTTCGGCAAGGCCGCCGAGATCACCCGCTTCAAGGGCCTCGGAGAAATCTCGCCCGACGAGTTCAGCTTCATGATCGGCCCGGACATGCGCCTCGACCACGTCGAGTATGAAGAGGGCAAAGGAGTGAAGGAATTGCTAGCCTTCTACATGGGCAAGAACACGCCCGACCGCCAGGATTTCATCATCGAGAACCTCCGCGAGGACGTGGATAAACAGATTGAAGCGGTCGCGTGATTTGAATTTATCGCGCACGGCGTCAGCGGGGTGTGACGTTTCCGTCAATATTGATATCTCGTCACTCATGCCCGGCGAGGTGATCGTCCATGTCCTTGGCAATGGAGCTTTTCCTCATCGATGCGATCGGCCCGTTTTTTCGCGGCTGCGGCCGGATGCGGGTCAACTGGTCCAAGATTTCTTTCATGGACTTGCTCGATGCGAGTCCGGACGACTGGGCGGCGATCGGGGAAGAGCTTCGGGAATTCGCGCGGCAGATCTCCGCGCAAGGATACAACGCGGTTACGTTGGATGATCTGGCGCACCTCGCTCCTCATCCGCTGCACGAACCGGAGGTGGCGGATCGGATTGATTTCCTGCGCGGAAAATTCACCGGATTCTTCGACATGCTGCACGGCGAGTTCGGGCTGAAGGTCTATCTAACGACCGATGTGGTGCCGATGACGCCCGCCTTGTCGCTGGTCATGGGCGGGAACCCGGCGGAGTTGGAAGCTTACTATGTGGGTCTGGTCCGGGGGATTCTTAGTGATTTCCCCCAGCTTGCCGGATTGATCCTGCGCATCGGCGAGAGCGATGGCAACGACGTGCAGGATCCGATCCGGACGCGGATCCACCTGCGCAATGCCGGCGAGGCAAACCGCTTGTTGCGGGCCCTGCTGCCCGAGTTCGAACGCCGCGGCAAGGATTTGATCTTCCGGACGTGGACGGTGGGGGCCCACCGCATCGGCGATTTGATCTGGCACCGGGGCACGCTGGAAAGGACGCTGGAGGGGCTCGACTCGCCCAATCTAATCGTTTCGATGAAACACGGTGAGAGCGATTTTTTCCGCTATCTCCCGCTCAACCGCGCGTTCTTCCGGGTGAAGCAGCGCAAGCTGTTGGAACTGCAGGCCCGGCGGGAGTATGAGGGCGCGGGCGAGTATCCGTCGTTCATCGGCTGGGATTGCGAACGCTTCGCGCGGGAACTCTCACAAGTGGAAAACGTCGTGGGAATTTCGGTGTGGTGCCAGACTGGTGGCTGGCATCGTTTCCGGCGGCGCGCCTATCTGGAATCCGCTGGCCGGGACATCTGGATCCGGCTGAACACGGAGGCCGCCATCACCGTCTTCCGCCACGGGAAATCCGCCGATTCAGCGGTGGAAGCCCTGCTCGGACCGGAGCGGGCGTTCGCGGCGGTGGAGCTTCTCGATCACGCCGATACCGTGATTCGAGAGCTTCTCTATATCCGCGACTTCGCCAGGCAGAAGCTGTTTTTCCGGCGCGTCCGGATACCGCCATTGCTGCATGTTTACTGGGACTCGCTTTTCATCAATCACGGCGTGCGCAAGGTCATGTGGCTTTTTGTTAGTGATCCGGAAGCCGCCTTGTCGGGTGGCGAGGCGGCCGCGGCCTTGTTCCCGCGGATGATCTCGCTGGCGCGCGAAGCCGGACTTCCGGCGGACGACATCGAGCACATGGGCGATTTCTTCCATCTCGTCCTGCTGGCGCGCCGCTATTATTTCCTGCCGTTTGACGAATCCGTCGCCGGGCGGATCCGCGCCGGGAAGGCCGCTTACAAGTTGCGTTGGCCCAAGGAAAAACGCCAGCGCTACCGGATCAAGGTTTCCTTCGAGCCATTTCCCGTGAAACGCCGCACGCTTGCGATGGCGGCAGGAATTCTGCTGCGGCGCAAGCGCGGCTATCGCTGGGTGGACCGGTTTTTCATCCTCTATCTGGCCGGATTTGTCTTTCGGGCCCTGCGTCCGCGTGATCCTGCGGCGATGCCCAAGTTCCTCCGCAAGTCCGCGATGGGGGTGGACGTGCTTTTCAAATAGAAAGATTTTAGATCATGCAAGCGGATTGCAGGGAAGCCTGCTCCGCCCGCGGTTCGGACTGTCCGTCGCGCTTCAGGCTCTCGATGAACCCGGCATGCCGCACCAGTTCCATCCGTCCGTCGTGATGCTCGATGATGGCCGTGAGGCTCTCCACCCAGTCGCCCGAGTTGAGATAGTGGATCGCGCCCACCTGTTTGTCTTCGGGCGTGTGGATGTGACCGCAGATGATGCCGTCGCATTTCCGGTGGCGGGCCAGCTCCTGGAGAAGTTCCTCGTAGCGGTCTACAAAACTAACGGCGGACTTGACCTTGGCCTTCACTCGCTTACTGAGGGAGAAATACTCTTTGCCGCGCCACGCCCGGTAGTGGTTGTAGAAGCGGTTCACGCGCAGCAGGAAATCGTAGCCCACCGCCCCGAGCGAGGCGAGCCACTTGTGGTTGGTGGAGACGCTGTCGAAGCCGTCACCGTGCACGATGAGGTAACGTTTTTCCGCCGCCGTGGTGTGAATGTGTTCCTTGGTCAATCGGATCCTGCCGAACGCCATCGGCAGGAAGCGCTCGAGGATCTCATCATGATTCCCGCGCAGGTAGATCACCTCGGTGTGGTCTTGCTCGGTCATCTTAATCACCTTGCGGATCACGCGGCTGTGGCGCGATGTCCAGCGCCCGCCGCGTTTCAGCGCCCAGCCGTCGATGATGTCGCCGTTGAGGACCAGCTTGCGGCACTTGATGTGCTTGAGGAATTCCACGACTTCATCCGCTTTGCTATCAGGTGTGCCGAGGTGGATGTCCGAGATGAAGACCGTGCGACAGGAAAACTTGGGGCGCTTCGATTTCTTCGGCCGGGGTGCGGGGACATCTTCAGCGGTTCCCGAGATCTCCGCGAGCCTGCGCGCGAATTCCTCCACCACTTGGTCCCATCCCAGGGATTCCGCGGTTTCGCGGGCGGCTTCACGCAGCTTGTCGTCCGTCCGCAGTGAAAGCGCGTCCACCGCGTGGCGGATGAATCCGGCGGAGTCGCCCTTGGCCGACTTGAATCCGTTTTCGCCCGCCCGCACGTGCAGCGCCGAGGCGGCGTAGTCGAAGCTCACCGTGGCGAGGCCGCTGGCCATCGCTTCCAACAGCACGTTGCCGAAGGTTTCTGTTTCACTGGGAAAGACCAGCACGTCCGCCGAGGCATAGTGCCTGGCGAGCTCCTCGCCGGTTTGCACACCGGCAAAACAAACCCATGGGAATTTCACGGCGAGTTTTTCACGCAAGGGACCGTCGCCGACCACCACGCACCTCACGTCCGGGAAGACCTGGCGCATTTGCTCGAAGGTCTTCATCGCCAACTCGAAGTTCTTCTCTACCGCCACCCGGCCGACCATCACCGCGACCGGTGTGGCCGCCCGTGCGCCCCAGTGGGCGCGGAGGGATTCACAACGCTTCCCGGGGGCGAACAAGTCCGTATCCACGCCGCGTCCTAGCAGATGGACGTTTTCGAAGCCCTCGTTGCCGAGTCGCTCCACCATGTCCCGCGAGGGCGTCAGCGTGCAGTCCGCGCGCTGATGGAAATTTTTCAGATAGGCCATCGCCATCGGGTGGAATCCGCCCATGCCGTATTGCGCCATGTATTGGTGGAAGTTCGTGTGGAATCCGGAGGCCACCGGGATGCCCAGCGCGTTGGCTGCCTTGAGCGCGGACTTTCCTAACGGGCTTTCCGTGGCGACGTAGATCGCGTCCGGGCGTCTCTTCAACCAGCGGGCTTTGAGCTCGAAAGGTTTCGGCAGGCCCACGCGCACTTCCTTGTATCCGGGAAGCGGGACGGCGGCGACGCAGGTTTCTCCCGTTTTGGCCGAGACTCCCGTGTGAATCACATGCACCCGGTGTCCCCGTTGGCGCAGGCCGTCCGTCAGCCGTCCCAAAGTCATCGCCACTCCGTTCACATCAGGAACGAAGGTATCCGTCACAATGTCGATTTTCATGATGGTCTGGATGGAATGATTGTAAGCAATTCAATCCAACAGGGATTTCTTTCAACGGGCGCAACCGTTTTTGGGGCAATTTCGTCACAATTTGCGGAACCATGATTTCAATTCACAGCCGTCCCACAGGAAGGCTTAGCTTGGAGCGGAAAAGCGGGCTGGTGTTGAGTTGAAATTCCTGCCACTCGGTAGGGTGTTATGAACAAAACTACACCAGCCCGGGCCAATGTGGTCGTCCTCAAGCAAATGCTCAACCTCATTCCTCGCGGAATGATCAACCGCCACGCCCTGGAGACCGGCGTGGAAGCCAAAGCCCGCACCTTCAGCGTGGTGAGCCATCTTTCGGCGATGCTCTTCGCCCAGCTTTCCCACGCGATGGGACTCAACGATGTCTGTGACTGGCTCCGACTCAAAACGGGAGTCCTGGCGCGCTTCGGCGTGACGCCTCCATCCAGGAACGGTCTTTCCAACGCCAACAAGGAGCGCAACGCGGAGTTTGCCGAAAAACTGTTCTGGTCGGTGCTCGGCCATCTCCAGCACGCCAGTCCGGATTTCGTGGCGGGGCGCAAGGGCAAGGGCTTGCTGCGGCGCTTCAAGGTCAGGATCCACGCGGTGGACTCGACGGTCATCCAGTTGGTGGCCAATTGCATGGACTGGGCCAAACACCGCAGGCGCAAGGCGGCGGCCAAGATGCATCTGCGGCTCGACCTGCACAGTTTCCTGCCGTCCTTCGCCATCGTGGACACCGCCGGCCAGCACGACAACAAGCGCGCCCGCGAGGTCTGCGCGACCATCCTGCCGGGCGAAATCGTCCTGTTCGACAAGGCTTACGTGGATTTCGACCACCTCTCCGACCTTGACCAGCACGGCGTCTGGTGGGTCACCCGGGCCAAGGACAACATGAAATTCCGGGTGGTCAAACATCACACCAAGGGCCACGAGAACATCATCAAGGATCAGGTCATCGCGCTGCAAGGAAAGCACAAGGGGATGAAGCTTCGGCGTGTTGAGGCCTGGGTGGAAGTGGACGGGGAGTGGCGGGTGATGGTCTTCATCACGAACAACATGGAGTGGAGCCCGCGTTCCGTGTGCGACCTGTATCGCCGCCGCTGGGACATCGAGGTGTTCTTCAAACAGGTCAAGCAGAGCCTCAAGCTCGGCAGCTTCCTCGGTCACAGCGCCAACGCGGTGAGATGGCAGGTTTACACGGCCTTGCTGGTGTATGTGCTGCTGCGGTTCATGGCACACCTTTCGGCATGGGGGCATAGCTTCACGCGGCTGTTTGCCGTCACGCGCTCGGCGTTGTGGGAGCGGATCGACCTACTGGCTTTATTGAAATCCTATGGGACGGCATCCGGGCGATTCAAAGTGATCGGAGCGCTCAACACCGCATGGTTGTCGGGATTTGCGCCTATCAGAACATGATCTCATGGGACAGCATCGTCGCGTAATCCAAAGGATATATCAACCTCCCGTAAAAAAACTCGCAATCGGCACTCCGCCAAAAACCTCTCGACGCCTTGCAAAATCAAGGCTCAGGACTCGTCACGTCCAGCCTGTGGGACGGCAGTAAATAAATTTGGTAAAGCGATACGGAAAGCTACGCTCGCGACAAAGGAATAACGCTGTGAAATCCTCCGAATCAGCCGATTACCGGCGTGGACTTGGATTTTTCTAACTGAAAAGCCGCCCACTGGCACACCGAAACACCTCTTCCGTTCCCTTTTCCCCCGCACCCCCCTTTTTCCCCGTCCTTCGGTCCCCACATGAACATTCTCAGGGGCCATCATCCCAAAAGCAAATTCCTCGCATTCATTCATTACTAATGTAGATGCCCTGCGGTTTCATGCTCGATTGACGGAGTTTCGCGGTCGAAGCAGCGTAGGTTCGTTGCAATAGGGGCAGTAAAACTGATTTTTGAAAATAATGGCCAGAGCCACGCGGGTGCGGTGGCTGCCGAATGCGTTTTTTGCTTGGCGGTGTCGGGAACAGGCTTTGTCGGCAAGTATGGGTGTGTGACAGAGCGGGCATCTCGCCTTGCTCGCGACCATCCATTGGAGAATTGCCATAAAACCACCCGAAATTCCCGCTCCGGCACCGACGTATATTAGATATGGATCATAAACGCAGAGTCCTCCCAGCATGAGGACAATGGCTACAGATAGAAGGATAAATCGCGCACACCACATTACGGCGGCGAAGCGAAATCGGTAAATTAGGTTAATTGATCGCGGACGGTGCATGTTTCTA
The DNA here is from genome assembly GCA_945873305.1 of Akkermansia muciniphila. Lineage (GTDB taxonomy): Bacteria > Verrucomicrobiota > Verrucomicrobiia > Verrucomicrobiales > Akkermansiaceae > Luteolibacter > Luteolibacter muciniphilus_D. Next base: position 37,577 of record CAMCCX010000002.1, on the reverse strand, counting down.
GCAGGAGATGCCGGGGGGCTGAAATGGTGGTGGTAAGGGTAAGATCGTTCGAGAAGTATGGATAGGAGCGCTCGCTCGTCCCTAACCTTGCAAAGCGAAATTCGGTTCGTCTGGGTCAGAAACTGGGCACGACGACAGTGCACTTCCGGAAACGGCGGAGGGTTTCTGAAGGGCTCTCGCCAAACAATCCGCGATATTGCACGGAAAATCTGCCGAGCTCAGAGAACCCTAGTCGCATAGCGATGTCGGTGACGTGGAATTCCCTCGGATCGGTATTCAGCAACATCTGGTAAGCTTGGCTCAGTCTGCGCTTTTGAAAAAATTGGTATGGAGGCATTCCCATGATCTTGATGAAGGCTTTATGGAGAGTCCTGGGGTTGACGTTGAGCACCATGCAGAGGTCGGAGATGCAAACGGGTCCGGTGATGCTGCGAGCCAATTCCAATGCGCGGTGCACCGTGATGGCTGCGGGGCCCCGGTCCAAATCGTGTTCACTCCCGTCGAGCACCGGCAGAATGGAGTCAAAAATCACCTTCTCAAACTGATCCGCGCTGATGTTCAGATTGCCCTGGCGTGCGGCATTCAGCATCGGAACGAATATCTCCCGGATGCTCTGGATGTCATGGTGGTTCGATTGAAGGGTTTTTTTTCTCCTGCCCAGCAAGAGAGCCTTGAGGGACGCCTCCGGCAGAGATATATGCTCGGCCATTTGCAGCAATTTGGCATAATCTATCAGGAGTATCATCTGCTGATAGCCGCTCTCCATCATGTGATCAAAGGATTCTCCTGTAATGCTCGACGAGATCCTGTTGTCATCGACTATTTCGCCTAAAAACCTCGCCTCGGCGGTGAGAAGTGGTATTGAAAATCCAAATCGGTTTCCTAGCAACTCGCCCTCTAGGTGGGTGCGAAGTGGATAATTCTCGCGGTAGAGCAGTAAACACTTCGTGGCGATGAAGTCGACTTGCCCTTGAAAGTCTCCCGACTCCAACTGGACGGCATCGATTTGGAAATAATCCTTCATGCAGCCCGCCAGATCCTCGAATGACTCGCGCCGAACAACGCCGCTCATGACTGGTTCGTATGGCTTCTCAGGGGGGTGTGTTTCTGAAGGATGTCGCATAAGGGCGTCTTGCTGGCACGCGGGATACGGAGTCTGCCGACAGAATCAAATACGGACTTCCAACCCGGAGGAGATGTTCCGATTTTGCATAGTGTGCTGGATCGTGAGTCGGTAGTTTTTATTTCGAAAGTTTGCTCGCGACATTTTCCCATGATTCCATGGATGATGATTATCGTCGCGCAAATGATTCGGAATCGCTCCATTATCGCATCAACTGCCAGTTAAATCCATAAGTCTGAGTAAAATGTTTGAAATTATCAAAAATGTCTGCGCCCTGATCGGGGCAGTCAGTCTGGTTGGCTGCACGATTCTTGTGAGTGCGTGTGCCATTGGATGCCTTAGGTCGAGATGGCATGAGAAATCCCGTTAAACCACATCGGGTTGGTAAGGATTAGCCATTCATCAAGCTCTTTGGGGTTTTCTTATCCAGTGACAGCCAACAGAATTCCCCTTCAACCGACGCAATTGTTTTCTGGGTTGATTTCGTCACAATTCCCGGACCCCGACAAAAATAAAACCCCGCCCGGACGGACCGGACGGGGTTTAAGGCGTAAGTGAGGCGGTGTCAGGCGATCACTGGGGGAGAGCGAGGCGATAGAATTCCTTGTCCTCGGTCTTCGGGAACGTGATGTCGAGTTGGCCGGCGGATTCCCATTCCCCGAGATTGGAGGACTTCTGAACCGGCAGGCTCAGTGTCACGTTTTCTCCCTCGGCCTGAACGAGCAGGTTCCCGGTGCCGCGCAGGTCCTGGATGGAACCGGCGGTGTAGAGGCTGAAGGCGGAGGGGTTCGAGGTCACGTCGGCTTGTCCCGCCGTGCGCGTCGCCCCCACGGCCGAAGCGAGGTCCGGCTGGGTGAGCATCAGGCTCGGGCTGCGACCGATGGCGAGCATGCCGGGCGAGAACGCATTGAGCGTCCATGCCTGCGCGCCGGTGTAGGGCAGGACCGTGTCCGAGCGGACAGCCGTGCCCTGGATGCGGAGGTCCAGCGCGGCGGCGGTGTCGACGGTGTTGTAGGCGGTGCCGGCCGTCGGGTGCTTCGAGCTGAAGTAGGCGGCGAGCGTCGCTTGTTCACCCACGGCGTTGACCGGGAGTTGCGGGGCGGCGGTGAAGTCAGTGCTTTCGTCAAGCGCCGGTCCGAGCGTGTTGTCCGCTAGAATATAACGAAAGTTCTCGCCGTTGGCCTTCACTGGATAGCCGTCGCCGTTGTTGGCGAGGAAATTCAGCGTCACCACCTTGATCGTGGCCGGTGCGTTGGAAACCACGGCCCCGTTTTGATAGATCGCGGCGGATGGCAGACCGTCCTCGCCGATGAGCGAGATGGTGAGGACGCGGCTGTTGGCGGGAAGCGACGAGTCCCAGGCGAAGGCGACACCACCGATCTGCGGGAAGCGGCCTTGGTTCGGCCACGACGCGACGCCGTGTTCGAGCAATGCCTTGAGTCCTGCGGGCGTGGTGTCGAAGGCGATGAGCTTGTTGTTGAAGCGCAGTGCGTTTTCGATATCGAGCTGGGAGACTCCGCCGAGAGGCTTGCCGACGGCGGGATTGGCTGGCGGCGGGAGTTTCACGGCGCTGCCACCGGCACTGGAAACCGCGCCGATCTGGGCGCGGATGCCACCGCCGTTCTTGAAGGAAACGATGGGGGCGGTGCCGCCGATGATCGCGCGGAGGGCGTTCGAATTCGCATCCGCGGTGATGTCACCAAGGTTGGTTTCCTCGCTGCGGACGAACGAGCGCTCGCCTTCCAGATAGACGTTGGTGATGCCGTAAATGGTGCCGTCCTTGAGGCTGATGACGCCTTGCACGGCATCGGTGATGGCCTTGACCTTCGCTCCCTTGGTGCCTGCGGCGAATGCCGTGGTGGGGAGGCTGGCTTCGGACACGCCCCATGCGGCGGCGACGTTGGCGGCGGTGGAGGCGTAGGCTCCGTTTTCAGCAACGCGGTCTGTCAGCTCCGGAGTGATGATCTGGCCGAAGGCGTCGAAGTCCACGACGAGCCGGCCCAGATAGGTGAACTCGTTGTCGGTGTTGACGATGAGAGTCGGCTTGCCGTCGGTGCCGGCGGTGACGAGCGGATAGGTGTTCGCGAAATCGGCGGAATGTCCGGCGAAGGCGACAGCCACGTCATCCACATCGCCAAGGCGGGTGTTCGATCCGGCGGCGAGGATGATGTCCACTCCGCTGAGCTTGGTGGCGAGCAGCTGCTCGTTGGCGATCTGCTGGAGGTGGGCCATCAGCACGATTTTGTTCACACCTTCCGCGGCGAGTTCGTTGATGTAGGGCTGGATCTGAGAGGCGAGCAGGTCCATGTCATCCATCTCGCCGTTCGGTCCCGCTCCGGTGGGGAAACCTTTGATTTCGGTTCCGCTCGGCGAGGAAATGGTTTCGATGAGCTGGGTGGTCACGCCGACAAGGCCGATTTTCTGGCCGCCCTTGGTGATGACAGCGGTGGGCACGAGTTTGCTTTTGTTCACCGAGGACTCGGGCACCAGACTGGTGGTTCCGTTGAGCGGGACATCCACGTAGCGGCCGTTGGCGGCGCTGTCCGCGGAGTAGTCGAGGTTCAGCGAGATGTGGGGGAACTGCGCTCCGATCCACGGGGCGTCCGGGCGGATGGCGTCGGTGAAGACGGCGGTGCCGAGGTCCCACTCGTGATTGCCGATGGCGGACGCTTCCACGCCGATTTCGTTGTGAATGGCGATGTCCGGGCGGGCGAAGGCGGTTTTTCCGATGGAAGGAACCGCATTGAGCGCCGGGTCTGTTCCTGCGTTCAGGAAGGGGCTCGGGATGAAGTTGTCACCACCGGCGAGAATCAGCGTGTTCTGATAGTTTCCGTCGAAGGCGTCCACCAGAGCGGCGAGATTCGGCGCGGTCTGCGAGGCTAGCAGGCCGGCCTCGGCGTCGGCGAGGTGGAGGACTTGCAGCGTGTAGGGGGCTACCGAATAGAAGGTGAGCGTGTTGCTCGTTTCATTGGTCACCGCGATCATCGGTTGGCCGTTAGGTGAGTCGGCTTTGGAGATGAAGGTGATGCCTTCCGGATTTGCGTCGGTGGCGTTGGCTGCCAGTCCGGCGTAGGTGACGGCGGCGGGATTGGTGACGTCGAAGGCGGCCACGCTGCGGGCGCGTTCGAGGGTGACGAAAGCATAGGTGCGGCCGTCGATCTCGCCGGTGGTCACGCCTTCGGGCTCGATGCTCTTCGCATCGCTGCGACCGTCATCGAAGAAGGGCGTGCCGATGGCGGTCAGTTTCTGATCGAGGAGATCACCGCTGTCATAGATGCGTGTTCCTGTGGAATCGAGGATCGAGATCGAGCGTCCGCCGTAGGAGAGGATCCGGTCGATGTCGCCGTCTCCATCGGTATCACCGCGCAGGCCTGGTGCGTTGGAAACGACGAGCTTGCCCAAGCTGGTGTTGGCCTTGAGAGCGGCGGCGGCTGGAAACGCGGTGGGATCCAGAACGTAGCCGGCGTTGGAGACGGTGGTGGTTTCCGTGAGGAAGTCGTTTCTGTCATCCCCTTCGTTGGCGGTGATGTAGTAGGTGTTTCCACCCGCGCTGAAGGAGGTGATGGCGTCCGGCATGTAGAGACCGAAGACCGGCCTGCCGGTGGCAAGGTTGGCTCCGCCGTCAGCATCGCTGAAGTCCGCTAGCAGAGTGCTATAGTCTTTTTCTCCTAGAGGAACGATGGAGGTGAAGGTGGCGGAGGCGATGTCCAACAGGGCGACCGCATTGGCTTCCTGCAGGGTGACCATGGCCTTGGTGCCATCCGCTGAAATCGCGACGTATTCGGGCTCGAAGTCCACGGAGGGTGCCTTGAGCACACCCGGGCTGGCTTCGAAAATGCGGACACCCGCGGCTTTCAGTGCGGCGGCGCTGGCATCGAATGAGGTGAAACCGACGACAGTGGCGACGGGAGTGTCGATGTTGGATACATCGATGATGGTCACCGAGCCGGGGGCCGGGTCGGTGCCTCCTGTAAGCATTTCGCCTTCGTCGGCGGTGAGCACCTTGGTGCCGTCCGGGGTGAAGGTGAGGCTGTCGGGAAGCACGCCGACCTGCACCTTGCTGATGAATGAACCATCGGCGGCATTGAGGAAAACAACGTGGCCAGGAAGGTCCTTGGTGGTGTTAGGTACGGCGACGGCGACCTTGCCGTTGTGGACGTCCACGCTGGTGACGTCGTTGCTGTTGAGGCCGATCGCTGGAGTTTTGAAATCCACGATGCTGAGCAACTGCGGCGAGGCGGGATTGCTCGCGTCCACGATCTGGAGGCCGAAGTTGGACGTGACGAACATCCGTTTGCTGGCCGCATCGTAGGAAGAGATCTCCGATCCGAAGAGGCTCAGCGATGAGATTTTCCGCATGCGGAGTTCACCCGCCGGAACCACCATGGCATCCGGAGTGATGACGGCGGGAGTCGGAGGAACGTAGGCGACCGGGAAAAGTCCGTTAGTGCCGGGAGAGCCGATGCTCGTGATGGATCCGGATTGCGAACGGACATTGAGGCTTCCGACGGCTGCCGGGACATACACCGGGCTGGCGTTGGAAACTCCGTCCCACACGGCGGAAACCGCATCCCCGAAGGCGGAACCGGCGGAGGGGCCGGCATGGCCGCCGAGCGGGGCGGCTGCGCCGGGGCGCGCGAAGGGTTGCAGCGTGATGGAATTGGCGGTGAACGCGGCGCTCTTGTAGTTGAATGACGCGATGACGTTGTTAGCCGTATCGAAAAGGATCACGGCGTCGTTGCCGCCCAGTCCGGGTCCGCCGGTGGCTACCACACTGACATCGCCGGTGAGATTCCAAGCGGTCTTGAACGCGGCCTCGGTTCCGGTAGTTCCATTGCTCACCACGAGCACGCCGCCTGCGGGGATGGAGATGCTGCCGAAGGTGGCGCCGGATGAGGGAGTCAGGGAGTCATCGTCCCATTTCCAACCGGTGAGATCCACGGCGGAGGCTCCGGTGTTGTGGAGTTCGAAGAAGTCGCCTCCAGCGGAGTTCGAGTTGACCTCGGTGATGATGATGTCCGCTTGTGCGAGCAGGGTGGATGCCGCGAGTCCGCCCACGCAGAGGGCCGCGATCTGGAATTGAAGTGTTCGTGTTTTCATGTTTGCCGATGTTTGAGAGGCATCGGCAAGCTATGAATCGGCTGGCTTCTCCCAACGGAAATCCTGTTACAAAAAAATCACACGTGTGGCTGACTTGTCACACGGAAACATGGCACAGCTCATTTTTCGCCATTTTGTAAAGATTCCGCTTTTCGGATCGATCTTCCTCGTGCGGAGAATCGTCACAATTGAGAGATTGTCTGGGATCTCATCCGTAAGTGACCATGCTGTCGCAATGTTTTGCTTGTCCTGCCAATTTCGGATCAAGCGGACCCTAACCCACCAAACTTATGAATGATTTATCAGAAAAACAACCCGCTGACGAAAAACAAACCCAGTTGCAGGCGGCGAGAGCCGATTTCAAGCAAGCCAAGGAGGCGGTTAAAGCGGCCCGTAAAACCGCGAGCCAGGCGAAGAAACAAGTGAAGTCCCTCAAGGCGGATCTCAAGAAGACCGCAGCGAAGAAGCCGAAGAAGACCGGTAAATCCGACTGATGTTTCGATTGGACCAGCAGTCCGGAGCGTGATCAGTGAACGAGTGGTGCGGATTAGAGCAGGTATTTCGACGCTTGTTCCACGTCCTTGTCGCTGCGGCCGGATAGGTTGGCGATGAGGATGCAGTCCTTCGGCAGACTACCGGCAATTTTCGAGACGTAGGCCGTGTGGTATTGCTCAGCTTCTTCCTCCAGTTCTTCCCGGAAATGATCCGCGACGGACATCTCTACATTCTCCAAACCCCACTCTTCCGCGTCCGCAATAAGAAGGAAACCATCTACTGTTACGACGACAACGAGCGCCAGAAAGCCTTGGCGAAACTCGGCAAGGCCGCCGAGATCACCCGCTTCAAGGGCCTCGGAGAAATCTCGCCCGACGAGTTCAGCTTCATGATCGGCCCGGACATGCGCCTCGACCATGTCGAGTATCAGGAAGGCAAAGGCGTGAAGGAACTGCTCGCCTTCTACATGGGCGAGAACACCCCGGACAGTCAGGACTTCATCATCGAAAACCTGCGAGAGGACGTGGACAAGCAGGTGTAAGAGGCCTGATTTGCAGCGCTCCCGATCACCTCGGCTTGGGGTGGACAGGCCTCCCCGAAATACCCCACCATACGGCCATGAGCCCCCACGAAACGCAGCCTGTTGTTTTTCCATTCCGCGCCGCCAGTCCCTCTGGCATGAGTTTCGAACTGAATGCCAACGGCTCCATCCGGCGGGCGGATTGCGGCGACATCATGCTGAATGTATTTCTCGGCAACGAAGCGGAGGGCGGCCCGGCGAACATCTACCTGCGCCGTCTTGGGAATACGGTGGAGTCGATTCCCCTGCTAGGTCCTGGCAGTCCCGCGTCCTATCAGACTTTTGGCCGCGGCATGGTCGCCTGCGGCGCGTGGGGCGATCTGGCGTTCCGCTTGCGCCTCGTGTTGGCAGAGTCGGCCAAGGCGTGGTTCTGGCATGTGGAACTTGAAAATACCGGCGATGAGCCAGTCACCTGCGATCTCATCCACACCCAGGACATCGGCATCGCCCACTATGGTGCGGTGCGGCTTAATGAGTTTTATGTGAGTCAATACGTGGACCACGCGCCGCTCGACCATGCGGCGAAGGGCGTGGCCGTCGCATCGCGGCAGAACCAGGCGATGGGGGGGAGTTGCCCGTGGACTGTCATCGGATCGCTCGGAAACGCCGTCGGCTATGCCACGGACGCGCTTCAGTTCAACGGTCTCTCCACCCGTGCGGGCGGCACACCCGGCGCTCTAGCGGATGGTCTTCCGGGGGCGCGACTGCAGCACGAGCACTCTCTGGTCGCCATCCAAGACGAGTCCGTCGTGCTCGAACCGGGCGCGAAATCGCAACGCGGGTTCTTCGGTTGGTTTGAAGTGGATAAACCGACCGCCACCTCTGCGGATGACATCTGTTGGATCGACGCCGCATTGGCTCTGCCAGAAGCTGTCTGCCCGCCGTGGTTGGAGGAAATCGCCGGAGATCGCCCTGCTCAAAGCCTCTTTACCGCCGCCGGGTTGTTGGAATCGTTCGATCTGGATGAGGCTGAAATCCGGGATTTATTTGGTGGCGATCAACGGCACACGGAACGCGAGGAGGGTCAACTGGAGTCGTTTTTCAGCGGGCGCCAGAGCCATGTGGTGCTGCGGCGGAAGGAACTCAAGGTGCTCCGCCCTCACGGCCATCTCCTGCGCTCGGGCGGATCGCTAACCCCCGACGAATCCGCCCTGACCTCCACCGCGTGGATGAGCGGCGTGTTCCACTCGATGGTCACGCAGGGCCACGTGAGCATCAACCGCTTTCTATCAACTTGTCACAGCTATCTCGGGTTGTTCCGCAGTCACGGGCAGCGGGTGTTTGTGGAATTCGACGGGAGCTGGGTTTTGTTGGGTGTGCCGTCGGCGTTTGAAATGAGTCCGGATTCCTGTCGCTGGATTTACAAACACAAGGGTGGATTGATCGAAGTGGTTTCCTCTGCTCCCGCTGACAGGCATGAGCTCGGCTTAGGTTTGAAGGTTCTCAAAGGAGAGGCAGTTAGGTTTTTGGTCTCCCACCACGTCGCCCTCAATGGCGATGACGGTAGTTCCTCCGTGCCTGTCAGGTATCAGCTGGATGGAAGCACGGCGTTCGTTCGCGCGATGCCGGACAGCGACGTGGGCCGCCGTTTCCCGGACGGCGGATTCCTTGTCGGGCCTGCCGAGGGCACGCGTGTCGAGAGCGTCGGCGGCGACGAATTGCTCTTCGCGGATGGTGTCTCGCGCAGCCAGCCGTTCCTGTGCTTCGTCACCGCGCCGAGTAATGGCGCTGGACTGGTCATGCGCGGCCGGCTGGTCGATGAGGTTGCAGGGCAACCCGGGCACTTCTGGGATTCGATAGCCTCCGGCTTGAAGATCACCGCGCCGCAGGAGAATCTGTTGGGGCCGGCGGCGGAGCGCGCCGGTGAAATCTTTCCGTGGTTCATCCACAACGCGCTCGTCCATTATCTTTCGCCGCGCGGTCTCGAACAATACTCCGGTGGCGGCTGGGGCACCCGCGATGTCTGTCAGGGGCCGGTCGAACTGCTGCTCGCGCTCGGCCGTTTCGAGCAGATCCGGGATCTGTTATGCCGGGTTTTCCGCCAGCAGAATGCCGATGGCGATTGGCCGCAATGGTTCATGTTCTTCGAGCGCGAGCGCAACATCCGGCCGGGAGATTCGCACGGTGACATCGTCTATTGGCCGCTGCTTGCCCTCGCCCAGTATCTATCAGCCACTGGGGATTCATCCGTGCTCGATGAGTCCCTGCCGTATTTCCATCCGGATGGGGATGCCGCTGCGGAAAGAGCCACCATCTGGCAGCATGTCGAACGCGCGCTGGATCTGATCCGGCGCCGGGTGATCGAAGGCACCAGCCTCGCCGCTTACGGCCACGGTGATTGGAACGACTCGCTCCAGCCCGCCAAGCCGGACATGCGCGAGCGTCTTTGCAGTTCCTGGACGGTGACGCTCAACTATCAGACATGCGTCGCCCTGGCCGCCGCGTTCCGGCATCTTGGAAACGCTGGCCGCGCCGGGGAGTTCGAGGCGATGGCCGCCAGGATCCTCGAAGAATTCCAGCGCGTGCTCATCGTGGACGACGTCCTCGCCGGCCTTGCTTATTTCCACGAAGGAGGAAAAACCGAGCACCTGCTCCATCCCCGCGACGGCACGACCGGCTTGTCATACAGCCTGCTGCCGATGATCCACGCCATCATCAACGACATGTTCAGCCCGGCGCAGGCGGCGGCCCACCTCGGCATCATCCGGGAGCACCTGCTGGGTCCTGACGGCGCGCACCTGTTCGACCGCCCGATGGCCTATCATGGCGGCTTGCAGACTTATTTCCAGCGGGCGGAAAGCGCCAGCTACTTCGGGCGGGAAATCGGTATCATGTACATGCACGCCCATCTTCGCTACTGCGAGGCGCTCGCCCACTTCGGCGATGCGGAGGGCTTCTTCCGCGCCCTCTGCCAGCTCAACCCGATCGCGATCCGTGAGCTGGTCGCCTCCGCAACGCCGCGCCAGGCCAACTGTTATTATTCGAGCTCCGACGCCGCCTTCGCCGACCGCTACGAGGCCTTCAGCGACTACGACAAGGTGGGCCGGGGCGAGATTTCGCTGGAAGGCGGTTGGCGCGTCTATTCCAGCGGCGCGGGTATTGGTGTGCGGCTGATCATGCAGTGTTTCCTGGGGTTGCGTTTGGAGAAATCCGCGCTGGTCGTGGATCCGGTCATCGCTCCGGATCTGGACGGGCTGACGGCGTGTCTGGATCTAGCGGGTCATTCGCTCGAAGTGATTTACCGCACCGGAAAGACCGGGCGCGGACCGGTTGCGATCGATCTCAACGGCACGCTTCTCGAGTTTAGTCGCGAAGTGAATCCCTACCGCCCCGGAGCTGTCCGTGTCGGCATGGACGACCTTGTGCGGCGACTGACGGGTACCGGCGACCGACTAACGATCTTGTTGGGCTGACGTCCCGCCCCCACCACTAAAGTGTTCCGACTGTCTCAGTCGGATTCCGAGGCTCCGCTCCCGACTGAGACAGTCGGGACACTTTGTCGCAAGGCGGCGAAGGGGGTATTAGCGGCTCAGTTCGCTCGCCGGGAGCTCCTTGGTGAAAAGTTCTGTCAGGTAGTCCGCGGTCAGCAGGGCGGGTGTGATTTGCGGTTCCTTGCCTGGGACTAGAAGGACATTGACGGGGATCGCGCTGCGGCCCATTTGCTTGAGCTTGGCGTCGATGGCGGGGCTCGGGTTGGTCTTGTCCGCCTTGAGGAGGACGATGCCTTTTTTCTCTATCAAATCAATCACCGGCCGGGTGTACGCGCGGCCCTTGTTGAGCTGGCATGTCAGGCACCACTTGGCGGTGTAATCGACGAAAACAGGGCGGCCCTCGGCAAGCAGGCGATCTTCTTCTTGTTGGGACCAGGTTCCCCATACGGCGGCGGGTTTCGTTTGGGCGGCGCCGGTTTCCGGCTGCGTCGCAGGCCAGGGCCACGCGAGCAGGATTCCTCCAGTGCAGAGAAGCGCGGCTACGACTTTGGCGGTCATGCGGACGGAAGAGTTTCTAACCGGCTGGTTCCAGCGACCGTAGATCCACGCTGCGGTGGCTACGGCACTGAGTCCGAGCATGACCCAAAGGCCCTTTTGTCCTTCGTTGAGGTCGAATACCTGGGCGCTGTAAACCCAGAGAAAGATGGCGGCGGTTGCGAACAGCAGAAACGACATTCCCTGCTTGAACGATTCCATCCACGGTCCCGGGCGCGGCAGTTTCTCGACCAGGGCGGGGAACATCGATAGCACGAGATATGGCAGCGCCAGGCCGATCGCCATGAAGGTGAACGCGGTGAAGAACGGAACCGCGGGCAATGTCACCGCGACTCCGATAGCGACTGCTAGAAAGGGGCCGGAGCAGGGAGTGGCGATCAGCGTGGCCAGCACGCCCGAGAAGAATGTGCCCGCGATGCCTTGTTTTTGGACCAGGTTCCCGCCGATTCCCGTGGCAGAGGTGCCGATTTCGAAAACGCCGAACAAGTTCATGCCCAAAAGCAGCATGATTAGAATCGTTCCCAGGGTGATGCGGGGATCTTGAAGCTGGTTGCCCCAGCTGGTGATTCCTCCCAGAAAGAGCGCGAGGGAGAGCACCCAGAAGGACAGCAGCACGCCTGCGGCAAAGACCAGGCCGTGCAGCATGATTTTTTTCCGGTCATGCCCGGCTTGTTGGACGAAGCCCATGATCTTAAGGCCGATGACGGGAAACACGCAGGGCATGAGATTGAGGATGAGTCCGCCCAGAAACATGCCACCGAAGATTTTGAGAAACATGGAAAGCGGCAAGGGCCGGGGAGCCTCGCTGATAGCGGCGGGGGCGGGATTTTCGATAGCCGTCTCTGGAATCAAGACCGGGCGGGCACCGGTGAGAATGCCGGAGAGCGAATTTCCCTGCGGGATGTCGTTATCGAGTGCGTCCTTGGTCGCGCGGGGCAGGCGGATCAGCCACGCATTGCCGTCGCGCTGGATCGAACCGCCGGAACCGGCCGATTTGATAAAGGGTTGGTCCGGGATGAAGTCGGTGGGAATGTCTTCGATGGCTTGGGCGGGCTCAACGCGAAGGAGGACGTCGCTTGCGTCCGGTCGCGCGGAAATTTTCGCGTTTGTGAGTCGTGCGGGTTGGCTGGCCCGGGCTTTTTCAAACAACCCGGCAGTCGCGGGCTCCTTTTGCGAAGCGGCCGCGACGGGGAGATTCAGCGAGAAAGTTTTTTGCTCGTTAAGGCAGCTTTCCTCGCAGATCTGCCAGGATGCGTCGGCAGTGAGGGTGATTGTTTTGCCGATCTCAAGCGAAGCCGGGGCGGTGATGTCGATGAGGAACATCGGGCTGCCTGGATAGACGAAGCTTTTCCCGAAGTAGCCTTCCTTGACCTCGGGGACCGACCACTGGATCGGGCCGGCGGTGAAGCCTGGCGGTAGGGTCCATTTGATGGCGAGGGATTGTTCGATGCCGCCGCTGTTCTGGTAGTAGCTGTGCCACTTGGCGGGATGGTCCAGCTTGAGGGCGAGGGTGAAGGGCTTGCCGGGGGAGATGGAAGCTTCCTCGGAGAACAGATTCGCGGTGGAGGATAGGGGTTGCGCCTGGCCCGTCGCGGCGGATATGCTGAAGACGAGGGTGATGAGAAAATGGGTGAGGCGTTGCATGGGCGAGTGAGGCTAAGAGGCGCAGGGATGAATTTTCATCCAAAAAAAACGGGACGTTCAGAAATTGAACGTCCCGTTTCGAGAAAGAAGCGGATTTCAGTAGCGACCGTATTGTTCTTGGTCGCGGGCATTGCCATAAGTGCCACCCACGACAGCTCCACCGGCGGCTCCGATGGCGGCGCCTTCGAGCGCGTTGCCGGATTGGTGGCCGATGATTCCGCCGAGGAGCGCGCCGCCCAAGGCTCCGGTGGCGGCGCCGCGTTGGGTGTTAGGGCCGGCTGGCGCGGCGCAATTGGAAAGGGCGATCGCCGTGATGGCGCTGGTGAGTGACAGAACGAGTGATTTCATGGGATGTTGATGGTCGGGAGACTGGTAAACGAGACGCGGGGCATTTCAAGGGAATTTCCCTCCCCGCAATTTGCGAGACCCGCTGGGTGCCCGGAATATTCAATCAGATTTGCGAGTTGGCGTTGTCACCGGATTCGGGCTTGGTGGATTTTCTCGATGAGCCGGAAGTCTGCTTTTGCGGGGCCGAGGCGGGAATTTTTATTTTTTTGAAACTTATTTCTTGCCAGTCGGGCGGGGAGATACCAGGTTCTCCCCGTCGCAAGACAAGGCGGTCCGACTGAGATGCCTCCCGGGTTAATGGGTTTTCCTTGGAGTGATGATCAGTCGGGCCGCTTCTTTTTTTGCTTGGTTCTAGCCTCCGAGGACTTCCCGAAGATTGGCTTTCCTCAATCCCGGCTCATTTGCTACATAGCGCGCATGAAATTGATCCGGTTCGGTGACGAGGGGCGCGAGGAGCCGGGAATTCTTCTGCCGGACGGACGCTTGATCGATGCGAGCGGTGAATTCAACGACTACGACGAGGGTTTTTTCGCGATGGGCGGGATCGAGTCGCTTGCGGAGTGGGTGGCGGACGGTTGTCCGGGAGGGGCTGTGGTGGATCCTGTGGTGAGGTTGGGGCCGGCGGTGGAGCGTCCTTCAAAATTGGTCTGCATCGGGAAAAACTACCTTGAGCATGCCAAGGAGCTGGGTGAGGGGATTCCGACGGAGCCGACGATTTTCATGAAAGCGACGAGCGCGTGGAGCGGGCCGACCGACGATGTGATCATTCCGCGTGGCTCGACGAAGCTGGATTACGAGGTGGAGCTCGCGGTGGTGATCGGGCGGACGGCGTCGTATGTGGACGAGCGGGAGGCGATGGATTACATCGCCGGTTACTCGACATTTTGTGATTTCTCGGAGCGGGCTTTTCAGAAGGAAATGGGCGGGCAGTGGACCAAGGGAAAGAGCGCCGACAGCTTCGCCCCGATGGGGCCGTGGTTGGTGACGGCGGACGAGATTGGCGATCCCCAGAAATTGCGCTTGTGGTGCAAGGTGAACGGGGAGCTGCGGCAGAACAGTTGGACCGGGGACATGTCGTTTTCCGTCCGGCAGTTGATCAGTTACGTCAGCCGATTCATGACTTTGCTGCCAGGGGATGTGGTCGCCACCGGGACACCGAGCGGGGTGGCAATGGGGATGAGCCCGCCGAAATACTTGCAAGCGGGGGATTTTGTGGAATGTGGTGTGGAGGGTTTGGGCGAACTCGCCCAGCGGGTGGTGGCCCTTCGATAAGATGAGAAGATCGTTTTCCAGAACCAAGCGGGCCATGCATCCGTGGCCGCAGCCGCCGGGCGGGCCGCATTATTCGGTCTGTCATTTTTGCGACACGTTGCACGAAGCCACGCCGCTGGCGGAGGGGGTGGCTGCCCGTTGTCGCTGCTGCGGCGCGGTTCTCTATCAAAATCGACCCGCCTCGCTGGCGCGGGTGACGTCGTTTTCCATCGCCGCGCTGTTATTGATGTTCGTGGTGAACTGGTTTCCGTTTCTCACGATGGATGCGGCGGGCATCCGGACGACTTTGAATCTCGCGTCCGGGGCGAGGGCGTTGATCGCGGAGGGCAGTCCCTTGCTGGGCGTGGCATTGGCGCTTTTCACCATCGTCACGCCTTTGGCGCTGGCGGGAGGGCTGCTGTATGTTTGTGCGCCGCTGTTGTTCGGAAGGATCGCGCCGGGAGCGATCCATGTCGCCAAGTGGCTGAACAAGACCGAGCCTTGGAACATGATCGAAGTGTTCCTGTTGGGAGTATTGGTCAGTCTGCTGAAGCTCAACAAGCTGGCTGACGTCCATTTCGGCCCCGGTTTCTGGGCCTTTGGCGCGGTGATGCTGTGCATGGCGGCGGCCATCGCCGGCATCGACCGGGATGAACTTTGGGATCGCTTGGAGGTGGCGAAACGATGAGTGGTTCATTGCCACGGGCGGCGGCGCGGGGATTGGCGGGCTGTCACACGTGCGGGAAGGTTTCTCCCGTCAGTCTGGGGCGTTGCCCGCGCTGCGGCTCGCATTTGCACTTGCGGAAGCCGGACAGCATCCGGCGCACGATGGCTTTCATGCTGGCAGCCGCCGCGCTTTATATTCCGGCGAATTTCCTGCCGATGATGACGATGGTCGAGCTGGGGGTGGTGACCAGCAACACGATCGTCGGCGGGATCATTTACTTTTGGAAAGGCGGGGCTTACCCGATCGCGCTGGTCATTTTGACGGCTTCGATCTTGATTCCGTTGCTCAAAATCATCTCCATCAGTTGGCTTTGCCTGGCCGCTTCGGGGAAATTGCACCCGTCGCCCGCGATGCTTGGGAGAATGTATTGGTTCACCGAGCTGATGGGCCGCTGGTCGATGGTGGACATCTTCGTGGTGGGGATTTTGGTGGCGTTGGTGCAGCTGGGGAATTACATGACCGTCACGCCCGGCCCCGGCGCGCTTGCATTCGGCGGGGTGGTCGTGCTTACGATGTTCGCAGCGATGAGCTTCGATCCCCGACTCTTGTGGGACCGGCTTGAAATGCTCGAACTCGATTCATCAACACTTAAAAAAACAGACACTTGAGCGAACCGGAAACGACATCACCACCCGCCGCCACACCGGAATTGCGGGCCGCGCAACGTTGGAATATCGTCTGGGTGGTTCCCATTCTGGCCCTCGTGATCGGCGGCTGGATGATTTACCGCAGCGTCAGCGCGCAGGGCCCGGTCGCGTATGTGCGCTTCGACACGGCGGACGGAATCGGCGCGGAGAAAACGGAAGTCCGCTGCCGTTCGGTCCGGGTCGGTTTCGTCAAAGAAGTCACTTTGGCGGAGGATTTGAAATCGGTCGTCGTGCGGCTTGAGCTCAATCCGGATTCCGGCCGCTTGCTGCGCGGCGGGTCGAATTTCTGGGTCGTGCGGCCGCGGGTCTCCACCACGGATATCTCGGGCCTCGGAACCCTGATCACCGGCGCCTACATCGAGCTCGATCCCGGTCCCGCGGACAGCGACGAGATCAATCACTTCAAAGGCTTGGAAACGCCGCTGCCAACCAATCGCGACATCCCCGGGCGTCGCCTCGTCCTCACCGCCGAGGAAGCGGGCTCGCTCACGGCGGGCTCGCCGATTTATTATCGCGGCTTTGAAGTCGGCCGGATTGAAAACCGTAAGCTCGATCCCGAAGGCCAACGCGTCACCTACGATGCCTTCGTCAGACAGGAATACAGCTCTCTCGTGAAGACTAACACCCGTTTCTGGAACACCAGCGGCATCGACATCAGCGCCGGGGCGGACGGTTTCAAAGTCCGGACTCCTTCGTTCCAGGCGATGGTCTCCGGCGGCGCGACCTTCGGCGTGCCCGAAGGCGTGGCTCCCGGGACTCTTGCGACCGATGGCGCGACTTTCACCCTTTTCTCCGACGAGGACGAGGCTAACAAATCCACCTTCAATCCCACCATGAAGTTCGTCCTGCTCTTCGATCAATCGGTCCGCGGGCTGGTCAAGGCGGCCCCGGTGGAATTTCGTGGCATTCCCATCGGCCGCGTCGCGGATATTTCCTTCGATTACCTAACGTCCGCCGCCGACTCGCGGATTCCCGTGCTGGTAGAAATCGATCCTTCCCTGTTGCGGCGGGAAGCGGCCGAGAAAATCAGCAAGCCTGACGACGAGTTCCTCAAGGACGCCGTCGCCCGAGGCCTGCGCGCCGCTTTGAAAACCGGCAGCCTGCTCACCGGCGCACTGTTCGTGGACCTTGATTACTACAAGGAGCCACTGCCTGCCGAGATAACGAAAACCGGCGATTATCCGTCCATTCCGACGGTTTCCTCGGGTCTCGCCCAGTTGGAAGCCAAGCTCACCGCCATCCTCGACAAGGTTCAGGCCCTGCCGCTTGAGGACACCATGAAGAAAATCGACACGCTGGCCGAGGAGGCGACCGCCACCATCGCCGCCGCCCGCAAGACGCTGGATTCCGAGGAATTCGCCAGCCTTCCCGCAGACTTGAGAAGCACGATGGGCGCGCTTGAAAAATCCGTCTCCAGCGTCGGCCCGGACGGCGCGATCCAAGGCGATTTGCTCCGCACTCTCGATGAACTCCGCGCTGCCCTGAGATCCATCAAGGGGGTGACCAACACCCTCGAAGAAAAACCTAACTCGCTGATCTTCGGCAAGGACAAGTCGGGTAATTCCATCCCCAAAGCCCCCAAGCCAGGTCGCTAAATTTTCATTCCACCATGAATCGATTCTTCATTCTCCTCGCCGCGCTGCTGATCTCCGGTTGCGCGCAGCCCGGTAAAAGTTTCTACGTCCTAACCGCCAACGGCCCCGCGCCCTCGGGCGGCGGCATTGGCATCGGCGTCGGACCGGTCACCCTTGCGGAATACATCGACCGCCCGAACCTGGTGGTCCAGCAAGCTCCTAACCAGCTCGCCGTCTCCGAGGACAACCGCTGGGCCGGCGATTTATCCGCGTCCATCGCCCGCGTCACCGCCGCCAACCTCGGCCGCGAGATGAAAACCGGAAACGTCCGCACCTATCCATGGCAGCGCGACGAGGAAATCGACTATCAGGTCACGCTCGACATCCGCCAGCTCCACAGCGAGGCGGACGGCTACGCGGTCATCGAGGCGGGCTGGCGCGCTTATTCGCTGCCCGACCGGAAGTTGAAAGCCTCCCGCACCTTCGTGGGCCGCGAACCGCTGGCGGCCGACGGCTACGCCGCGATGGTCGCCGCCCAGTCCCGTCTGCTCTCCCGCCTTGCGGGGGACATCGCGGCTGGTTTGCGTTAGGCGCCTTACGCGATTGCGTAGCTCCAACATCTTGCACCGCGATCCTCGGGGTTTATGATTTTCTCCGAGATCGTGTCGGGCTGTCTCCGCTCCACACCATCCCGGCACGGCAGATGCTGTGCGTCAATCCCCCCGTTTTATGAATCTCCCCAAACACTTCACTTTGTCGATTTTAGCCGTCCTTTTCCTATCAGGAATAGGCGGCGCGGCCCCGACCAAGGTCCTCGTCATCGAGGGAGCCAGCAATCATGACTGGCAGCGGCGTATCGAGAATTTCAGGTCGATTCTCTCGCGCGACGGCTCGTTTGAAATGGACGTGTCCCTCGTGCCGCAGGATGACGCCAGCCCGGAGTGGGCGGCGTGGAATCCCAATTTCTCCAGCTATGACGTCGTCCTCTCGGGCTACAGCAACGCCGCCGGAGGCGCGTCCTAGCCGGCCGCCGTCCAAGCCGCCTTCGCCGCCTACGTCAACGGCGGCGGCGGATTTTATGCGTTTCACGAGGCGAACCAAGCCTTCACCAACTGGCAGGAATATCAGGAAATCGTCGGTCTCACGTGGCACAATGCCACTACCGGCACCGCCTTCACGGTGAACCCGGACGACTCGCTGTTCGTTCATTCTCCCGGCTCCGGCCAGTCCACCGGTCACGGCGCCCGCGCCAACGTGCTGGTCAAACGCCACGGCCTGCCCGCCGTCCATCCGATCCACGCGGGCCTGCCGGACTCGTGGTTCGCCGCCGATTTGGAGGTCGTGCGTTTCCCCCGTGGGATCGCTCCGGATCTAGCGGGAAAAGTGACGATCCTGTCGTACGCCACCGACCCTGATCCGGAAGGCCAGCCCGCGCTCCAGCATCCGGTCGAGTGGACCGTAGCTTACGGAACCGGCCGCGTTTACGCCTCGACCTACGGCCACATCTGGTCGGACCAGGCGGCACCCGAAGGCATGCGCTGCGCCGCGTTTCAGGAAACGCTGGTCCGCGCGCTGAAATGGTGCGCCCAAAAAGATCCGGGCGCTGCCGTGCCCTCGGATTTCCCGACGACGAGCGCGATCTCGCTCCGCCCCTACACCGAGGGCGTCGCCGGCTTCGGTGGAGCCAAGCCCGTCGCGCCCTTTTCAAATGGAAAACTTCCCACGCGCTCCATCGTTCCCACCGAGGTGGATACGGTCGCCGCATTCCCTAACTTGAGCTGGGAATCGCCGATCGCCGCCCTGCCATGGCCCGGATCTGCCAGTGAAATCATGGTCGCTGAAATGGACGGCCGGATCTTCCGGCTGCCGGACAACGACGCCGCGACTCCCGCGCAACTCGTCACCGCCCTCGATATCCGCGACCGCGTCTGGTACATGAACTGGGACCAGGGCGCCCCGACCCACAAACACGGCGGCATCCTCGGCTGCGCCTTCCACCCGCAATTCGGGCAGAGCGCGGACAAGAATTATCTCTACGTTTATTATCTCTATCATCCGAACGACAGTCCGGACGCGTTGGTTGATTCGAACAACCCTTATTACGCCCGGCTCTCGCGCTTCACTTGGAATTCCGTGACCTCGACTTTCGACCCTGCCAGCGAGTTGATCCTGATCCAGCAGTTCGACACCGCCAAGGGCCACGACGGCGGCGGACTGGTTTTTGGCGGCGACGGTTTCCTCTATCTGAGCCTGGGCGATGAGGGCACTGAAAATGCCGATTCCACCCCGCACACCCAGAAAATCGACGACCGCGCGCGCTCCGGCGTCTGGCGGATGGACGTGGACATGCAAGGAGGTGCGGTCAGTCATCCGATCGTCAAACAGCCCGCCGAGCCACCGTTGCAGGCGGGTGAAATCAACGTCAACACCATCGATCACACTTATACCCAGGGTTATTATATTCCGAATGACAATCCATGGAGTGGCTTGGCGGGAGCGCTCGAGGAATACTACGCCATCGGCCTGCGCGAGCCGCACCGGATGACTTATGACGCGGTGGGCGACCGCTTCTGGATCGGCGACGTGGGCGCGGCGAAATGGGAGGAAGTGGACGTGATGGACCAGCCGGGCCTCAATTTCCAGTGGAACTATAAGGAGGGCGACGCTGACGGCATTCGCGCCAAGCCCGAGCCTCTGATAGGCACCGAGCGCGGGCCGGTCTATCAATTCGATCACACCCAGGGAAATTGCATCATCGGCGGCTATGTTTACCGCGGCACGGCGATTCCCGAGCTCGCCGGAAAATACATCTTCGGGGATAACAGCACCCAGCTCTACTATGCGCTGGAATACGATCCCGTCACCAAGACCACGCTTTCCGTGACGCAGATCGGCCAGGGCCGCGCGGGCACGATCTGGAATGGCATCAGCTCGTTTGGGGTCGGTTCCGCGGGCGGCGGTAAGATTTCCCGGATCAAGCGCGCCGGCACCGTCAGCGGCGAGACCTGGGAATACCCGCCGCTGCTTTCCCAAACCGGGGTTTTCTCGGACCTCGCCGCGCTCACGCCCGCGCAAGGCATGGTCCCCTACGACGTCAACATGCCGCTCTGGTCGTCCGGGCTTTCGAAGAAGCGCTGGGTGATGATTCCCAACGACGGCGTTCCTAACACGGCAGGCGAACAAATCGCTTATAACGAGAATCAAGCCTGGCAGTTCCCGGTCGGCACCGTGTTCGTCAAGCACTTCGCCCGCCCGGACAACGACGCGCCGCTTGAGACGCGGCTCTTCGTCCACGGCAACGACGGCTGGGGCGGCGTGACCTACAAATGGCGTCCCGGCGGCGCCGAGGCGGACCTGATCGAGGACGGCCTCACCGAGCCGCTGACGCTCGACGGACAAACCTCCGACTATCTCTATCCGTCGCGCAGCCAGTGCAATCAGTGCCATCAGGCAGGCAGCGGGCCGGTGCTCGGATTCCGCACCCGCCAGCTCAACCGCAGCCTGACCTATCCGGGCGGCGTCACCGCCAACCAGATCGAATCGTTCAGTGCGGCCGGTTTCATTCCGAGAAATCTCAAGGCCGCGGACCTCGCCGGGGTGATCACTTCCGGCGACATCCGCGATCCGGATCTATCCGACGAGAAATACGTCCGCTCCTACCTCGACAGCAACTGCTCGCACTGCCATCAGCCGGACGGGAGTTCCCGCGCGTTCTTCGACGCCCGTTTCACCACGCCGCTGACGAACCAGTCGCTCGTCTGCGGGCCTTTGATCGAGGGTCTCGGCCTGCCCGCGCCCGCGGTGATCAAGCCCGGCAGTTTGGACAACTCCGTGCTCTTCCAGCGCATGAGCGCGCACGGCTCGGCCATCGTGATGCCGCCGATCGCCCGCGGTCCGGTCGATTACGCCTCCGTCGCAAGGGTGGCTAACTGGATTCTCTCGATGAACGCCGACTCGTGCACCAAGTCGCAGAGCTTCTTTGGCGGCGGCGATCTCGGCATCCCCGGCGCACCGACGGCCGCGGTGGGCGGCGACTTCTGGAACGCGAACATCGTCGTCCAGAAAAACGCCGTTTTCACCAACAACGAGGCCAGCCCGGTCACCGTGCTGCTGGACCGCTTTTCGTTCCACACGAACCTCGCCGGAGACCCGGTCACGCCTTTCGTCGTGAGAGTCGGCACCGCGGGAAATTTCACCGTCGTCGCCATCGGCGGGACCCGCAGCGGTTATTCGGTTGGCGCTAACAATGTCGCATTTTCCGACACTCCGATGAGCGTCACCTTGCTGCCGGGCGAGTCGATCGCCCCCGGATTCATCGATGCCAATCCTAACGGCAGCGGCGGGAGCGGCGTGGAAGTGATTGCTTGGACCGATGGCGGCGCCTCGGTCTGGCACGGCGGCGGCCTTGCGGAATCTGACGCCGGTTCCGTCGCGCTCGGACTTGCTCCCAACGCGGGGACCAACCTCATCGCCAGCCAGGCGCGCGACTATCACTTCGCGGTCAGCTACATCATTTCCTCGCTCCAACTGGGCAACCGGCTCGAACAGCCGGGATACCTCATTCAGGACGGGGCGAATTCTAACTTCGCCATCAATCTAGCCGAGTCATTCACCAACAGCGGCAGCACCACGCTCACCATCAGCGTGGATCGCTTCCGTTTTCATGCGGGGCGGGTCACCGATCCGTTGACGCCCTTCATCGTCCGCATCAACAGTCCGGGAAATTTCACCCTGCTTGCGATCGGCGATCCGCAAACCAGCTATGTCGTCGGAAACAACGATCTGCCCTTCTCCGCCGCGCCCGCGATCATCGCGGTGGCTCCCGGCGAAACCATCGCCCCGGGGTTTGTGGACTCCCGGCCGGACGGGACGCCCGGAGCGGGGAATGGCGCGGTGAGCTTTATTTATCCGCCTGACGTCCCGGGTGGTGCGGACCGCATCTTCTATCGCTATGACGACGAGTACCGGGGAGCCACGCTGGAACTCGGCCAAGCGCCGGTGGTTCCATTCCGTTATCCGCTCGATCCCGACTTCCAGCGGGAATACCTGTTCTCGATCACACTCGGTTTCGGCGGCAAGGAGGACGAGGATGGAGATGGACTCAAGGATTCGTGGGAACTCGCCTTCGCTCCCGGCCTCAACCCGCTCTCCGCCACTCTGGATAGTGATGGCGACGGGATGAACGACCTCGCGGAATATCAGGCAGGCACCAGTCCGATGGACCGGACGAGCGTGATGAAAACACTCCATGTGGCTCCCGCGGCGGCTGGCGCATCCGCCCTCATCCAGACCGTCCCCGGCCGCGATTATCAAGTCCGGGTGTCGGGCGATCTGGGCGGCTGGACGGATGTCGGGATTTTCAAAGCCGCCGACTGGCCCGCCACCGAGACGTCCATTCTGATTCCCACCGCGGACCTGCCAGCCGGAGCCGAGCAGCGACTCTTCATCCAGATCGGTCCGTCGTCCTGAGTGCGGAGGAGGGAATGTGTCTCGGCTGTCTCAGCCGGGATATCTTGGTGTGAGGCGTGGTCGTACGGACTTTGCAGGGCACTTTGCCAGCCGGAGCGGGAGGCCCGAAGACCGGCCGAGACAGCCGGGACACATTCGTTTTTGGGATCAGGCTTCGGGAGCGGCTTCCTCGGCGGTCGATTCCGCGGGCGTTTCTTCGGGTTGTTCCGGAATTTCGGCTTCCTCGGGGCTCGGGGTGCGGCCGTTGTTTTCGAGGAGGATGAAGACTTCGTTTTGGACGGCTTCGACTTGGCTGAGGGGGATGTCGGGGTCTTTGACGATGAAGACCTCGCCGGTTTTGCGGTGTTCGTAAACGCGGAGGATGCCGGAGGGGGTGCGCTGGCTGTCGGTCTCGCGGAGGAGTTTCTGGCGCTCCAGCATGACGGCGAGGATGAAGCGGGCGTTTTCGGTGTGGTCCTCGTCTTCTTCGACGAGGCGCTGGAGGATTTCCTCGGCGCTGAGTTTTTCCGCGGCGATGGCGGCATCGTTGTTTTGGACGGCGGTGTAGGTGGTGCGCCAGAATGAGAAGGGCTTGTCGCCGGTTTCCTGATAGGTCGCCCAGCCATCCACGCAGTAGTCGCGGCGGAGGTAGCCGCTGGATTCGGGGTCGGGGAAGAGGGCGGTGACGATGATTTCGCCATCGACGAAGGGGCGCTGGGCGGCGGCGCATTCGCGGCCGCGGGAGCGGACATGCCAGGGTTCTGCAATAGCCATGGGAGCGGGGTGGTTAGTCGTTGCCGGGTATGAGCCGGCGCAGAATCAGGTAGATGGGTTGGCCGGAGATCCGGCGGTGGAAGAGGTAGAGTCCGAGCAGGGAGAATGCGATGTTGGGGAACCAGGCGGCGTGCTCCGGGCGGAGGGTGCCGGATTCCCCGAGCGCGAGGGAGATGTTGGAGAAGAGCATCATCAGCGCGGAGAGGACCACGGCGAGGAAGATCCCGCCGCCGGGGCCGCGGCGGGAAAAGTGGATGCCCAGCGGGGTGGCGAGCAGCACGGTGACGATGCAGGCGAAGGGCAGCGCCCAGCGGTAGTGCCAGTGCGTGAGGTAGGGCGACGGGTCGGCGAACTGGCCGTTTTTGGACCAGGCTTTGAGCCAGCTGGTGAGGTCGGGGATGCCGAGCAGGTCGGCGCTGAGGCCGGGCTTGATGAGCTGCCACGGGGTTTCGCTCCAGGCGTCGATGGTGACGGGGGCGGCGTGGGTTTCGAAAACCGGCGCTTGTTTGGGCGGGTAATTTCCGGTGACGGCCTCTTCGAAGGTCCAGCGGCGGCTGGCGCGGTCCCAGAAGGCGCGCTTGGCGTAGAGGCGGCTTTCCAAGGTCTTGTCGGCGCGGGTGGTGGTGACTTCGACGTCTCGCAGCGGCTCGCCTTTTTGATAGTCCTCGGGAAACGCGCCGATCATCCAAAGCCGGCGGTTGGCGGCGTTTCGATAGAGCACGTGGGTGGCCTCGGTGGCTTGTTTGCCGCTGGCTTCGGCCAGGATTTTATCGACGTTGCTCTCGGCGGCGGGTGCCCATTGGTAATTGAGGCCGAGTCCGAGTAGGCTGAACAGCAGGCCGGCGAGGATCAGCGGCAGGGTGATCCGGATCACGCTGCGGCCGGCTTGGACCATGGCGATGATTTCGCGGCTGCCAGAAAGTTTCCCGAGCGCATAGAGCAGCGCGAGCAGCAGGCTGTAGGGCAGTAACAGGAGCAGCACGGCGGGCGAGCGGGCGGAATAGAATTTGACGATGGTGGTCAGGACGTCCTGCGTTTCGCGGAACTCGCCGATCTTGTCGGCCATGTCCATCAGCAGCCAGATCATCAGCAGCGCGCCGAGGCAGATGGCGAAAATCCCGGCGAACTGGCGGGTGATGTAGCGGTCCAAGGTGCCGCCGAGGGCGTGGAGGAAAGCGGCGAGCGCAGGTAGAAAACAGAGTCCCGCGAGGATGAGGGGGCGCGCGTGATGGGCTTGGAAATCGGAGTCCGGGAAGCCGACGAGTTGCTCTTGGACCGCGGCGGTTTCTCCGGGGACGAGCATCGCGCAGACCGCGGCACCCCCGGCGGCGAGCGCGAGGGGGAGCAGGAAGCGCAAGAGATGGTTGCGGGAAAAATTCATGGACCGGCCGCGGGCGGCAGACAGTGGAGGCGGCAGGGGAGGGGTGTCGAGCGCGTTATGGCGGCGCGGCGCGAAGTTGCGGCTTGGCAGAACGGCCGATGCGGGATGCGATGACCGGGAGATGATTTCCATGACCGAAGGCCAACCGATCCCCGGATTCAGCGATGCGGTGCGGGAGGCTTTTTCACGGAAAGGCCTGCTGGCGAAATCCCGGGATTTCGAATACCGGCCGCAGCAGCAGGAGCTGGCGGTGGCGGTGGCGGAAGCACTCATCGGCGCGAATCCGCTGGTGGCGGAGGCCGGGACCGGGGTTGGGAAATCGCTGGCGTATCTGCTGCCGGCCGCGCGGTTCGCGCTGGAAACGGGGCGCAAGGGCGTCATTTCCACGCACACGATCAACTTGCAGGAGCAGCTGGTGCGGAAGGATATTCCGATTGTCCGGAAAGTCCTCGGCGAGGAGCTTCCGGCGGTGCTGTTGAAGGGGCGGCAGAATTATTTGTGCCCGCTGCGGCTGCGGCGCGCCTTCGAGCAATCGGCGGATCTCTTCACCAACACCGAGAACGACGAGCTGGAGGCGATCGCCAAATGGGCGGAAAAAACCCGCGACGGAACGCTGAGCGATTTGGATTTCCAGCCGCAGATGAAGGTCTGGCTGCAAGTGTGCAGCGAGGCGCACCTGTGCACGGCGCGCCACTGCGGACCTCGCGGAAATTGTTTTTTCCAGGAAGCCCGCAAGGCGGCGGCGGACGCGAAGCTGATCGTGGTGAACCACACCTTGTTTTTCGCGCTGCTCAATACCGACGACGAGCCTTCGGACGAGGATGACGCGAAAAAGACCGGCGGATTCCTGTTTCCTAACGATTTCGCGGTGCTCGACGAGGCTCACACCATCGAGCAGGTGGCGGCGATCCAGCTCGGGCTGCGAGTGTCGCAGTCCGGGCTGCGCTTCGACCTGCAGCGGCTCTATCACCCGAAGACGCGCAAGGGTCTGCTGAAAGCGTTCCGCCGGGCGTCGGCGTTGACGGCGGTGGAGTCCGCGCTGATCGCGGCGGACCGGTTTTTCCATCAGGTCGGGGATGTGGCGAAGTTCGGGAATTTCTCGAAGGAGTGCCGAATCCGCGAGACGGAGGTGGTGCCTAACACACTGGCCGAGCCGTTGCGGAACTTGTGGCTGGAGATCGACAATCTCGCGGCGGACGAGGAGTCGGAGACGACGCGCTCCGAGTTGCAGGACGCGTCGCGGCGGCTGCGCGAGGCGCACGGGTCGATCGGGGTTTTCCTCGATCAGGCGACGGACGACAGCGTTTACTGGGTGGAGAAAAGCGGCCGCGACGAGCAGCAGTTCAGCCTCCACGCCGCGCCGGTGAACGTGGCGGACAAGCTGCGGCCGTTGTTGTTTTCCGCCAAGAAAAGCCTGGTGCTGACGAGCGCGACGCTCGGCGTGGGCGACCCGAAACTCGGTTATTTCCGAGGCCGGGTGGGCGCGGAAAACGCGCGGGCGCTGTGCATCGGCAGCCCGTTCGACTATCAGCGGCAGATGAAGATCCGCATCTACAAATCCGTGCCCGATCCGGGGACGCCGCGCTATGACGAGCTGCTGGCGGAGGGAATCCGCCAGTCCGTGTTAGAGAGCGACGGGCGGGCCTTCGTGTTGTTCACCAGCTACCGCACGATGCGTGACGCGGCGCAGCGGCTGGAGCACTTTTTCCGTACGCAAGGCTGGCGGGTTTTCATGCAGGGCGACGGCATGCCGCGGCACAAGATGATCGAGGAATTCCGCAACGACGTGCACAGCGTCTTGTTCGGAACGGATAGTTTCTGGACCGGCGTGGACGTGCCGGGCGAGGCCTTGTCTAACGTGATCGTGACGCGCCTGCCGTTCGCGGTGCCGGACCATCCGCTCACGGCCTCGCGGCTGGAGGCGATCGAGGCGGCGGGCGGAAATCCGTTCATGGACTACTCGGTGCCGGAGGCGATTTTGAAAATGCGCCAGGGCGTCGGCCGCCTGATCCGGACCGAGCGCGACAAGGGGCTGGTGTGTATTTTGGACAACCGCATCCTGACGAAACGCTACGGCAAGGCGTTTCTCAAAGCACTGCCGGACGCGCCGGTGGAAGTGATCGGCTAGAGGCGGAACGGAACCAGCCGCGAGATGGCGGTTTTCAGCAAGCCGCTGTCCCATTGTCCGGGGGCGGTCGCGGTGGTTCCGAGATAACCGTAGTTGAGCAAACTGCCGCATTGCGCGCAAAGCAGGCGCGACACCGGTGCCAGCGGGCCCATGCCCATGGTGGCGACCGGGATGCCATGATCCGCCAGTTGGAAATCCGCCAGCCGCACGAGATCCGCCGGCGAGGCGAGCTTGGCGGCGGCCTTGAAAACCGCGGCTCCGGCGTCTCTCGCCTGTCTCGCCGCGCCTTCCAGCGCGGCGGTTTCTGGCAGCTGCTCGAAATCGTGATAGGAGGCGATCCACGGGATTTGCCGGTCCGCGAGTTCTTCCAGCAGGGCTCCCATCTCGCGGATGCTCGCCACTTCGATGTCGATCGCCGCCGCCTGGTCCAGCGCGCTGCTTAGCAAGCGCATCCGCGCGTCCGGCCCGATGGCCCGCGCGCCGCCCTCCTCGATCCGCCGCGCGGTGAAAAGCAGGGGGATTCCCGCTAAATGACTCCATTGCGAGGCGTCGATTTCCGCCTCTTCCGCGGTTAACAGATCCAACCGGATTTCCGCAATGTCGCAGGATTCCCGGACCGCTGAAGCGGAGGCCTCGCGCAGGTCCAGCGAGCTGCCAAAGCTCCCGACGACCCTCGGCTGCGGGTCTCCCAGTAGAAAATCAACAGGTGCCATGGCGAAGTGATGCGTGGCAAAGCGCGGCTCGTCAATCGCTTGTGGACGCGGCAACCCGCAAATGTGTTTACAGCAGAAGAAATTTTCTCCGGAATCCGTCATTTTCTCTCGTCAACCCGAAACCCAACTCCCTACGCTCCTTCAAACCCACAACGCATGAACGCTCTTCTACGCAAATCCTTCTCGATCTCCGCTTCCGCCTTCGCTCTCGTCGCCTTGCTCTCGATCGGAAGCGCATCCGGCCAAGCCGCCAAAGCGGTCATCGAAAAACCTTCCTTCGACGATCTGCCTTCCCCGGAGTTCGCGGGAGCCAAAAACAAGTCTTTCAAGCCCAAGGATTGGCTTGAAATCGAGACCAAGCTCAACCTCTCGCTCAGCCCCGAGCCTGTCAGCAAGACCTGTGACAAAGTCACCGTGAAGTGGTACATCGCGGTGAAAAACGCTGAAAAGAGCGGCACTTTCCTGCTCCTCACCAAGGACATCGACTACGTCAACGTGCCGCTGTCGGAAGACATTTACTGCTCGGTTTATCTTTCCCCGTCGTCGATCAAGCGACTCACCGGGCTCGACCGCTCCGGCAAGTCCGCCGTCGAATACGTCGGCTACGAAGTGCTCGTCAACGGCGAGAAAGTCGCTCAGGAAACCAGCAAGGGCAAAGTCGGTTGGTGGAGCATGGCTTCGGATAAAATTTCGCGCAGCGACAAAGTGCCGCTTCTCAACAAGGCCGAAACGCCCTTCGCGCCGATGTGGTGGGACCGCTACGCGGAAGTCAGCGCGGAACGCCGCTGACCGGGGGGGCCTCCGTTTCCCTCCCTCCAAGCCTTCTCTCCTATCTTTACCGAATCATGGCTGATCATCAGACGACCGTCGCACTCAATATCGGATCCCAGCGCATCGGCATGGCCGTTTTCGAAGTTTCGAAAAGCGGCAGCTTGACCCTCACGGCTTACGACTCCGAGACCATCGTCGCGGATCCCGCCCTGGATGCTTCCAAAATTTCCCAAACCCGGGTGGCCATCGCCGATCTCGCCCAGCGCCTCAAAGTCGGCAAGGTCAAGGCCCGCTACACCATTTCCGGCCAGTCGGTTTTCACCCGCTTCGTCAAGCTCCCGCCGCTTCAAGACGACAACATCGAGCAACTGGTCACCTTCGAGGCCCAGCAGCACGTGCCTTTCCCGCTGCAGGAAGTCGTTTGGGACTACGAACTGATCGAAGGCGCGAGCGAAAAGGAGGTCGTCATCGTCGCCATCAAGGCCGACGCGCTCGATGAAATCAACGCCGCCGTTAATGACAGCGGTCTCGCCACCGCGGAAGTCGATGTCGCCCCGATGGCGATTTACAACGCGTTCCGCGCCACTTACGGCAATCCCGAAGAACCGATTCTGTTGATCGATATCGGTGCCAAAACCAGCAATCTCCTCTACATCGAAGGGCGCCGTTTCTTCACCCGCAGCGTTGCCATCGGCGGCGCGGCGGTCACCGCGGCCATCGCCAAGGAATACGGCATTCCGTTCATGGAGGCCGAGCACCAAAAAATCGCCAACGGCCTCGTCGCCTTGGGTGGCGGCCACACCGAGCAATTGGACGAAGCGGTGGCGGCGCTCGCCATGGTCATCCGCAACGCCCTGACCCGCCTTCCTGCGGAAATCGCCCGCACCACCAATTATTACCGCAGCCAGCACGGCGGGAGCGCGCCCCGGCGGGTGCTTTTGGCCGGTGGCGGAGCCAATCTCCCTTACACCCTCGAATTTTTCCAAGAGAAACTCAACCTCCCGGTCGAGTATTTCAACCCGGTCAGAAACGTCACCATCGGCAAGAATGTCGATCCGTCCGTCGTCCAAAGCGAAGGTCACCTGATGGGCGAGCTCGTCGGCCTCGGCCTGCGCGGGATCGGAAAATCCGCCATCAACATCGATTTGGTGCCCCACGTCGTCGAGCAATCGCGGGCGGCGGACCGGCGCAAGCCGTTCCTGATCGCCGCGGCCGCCGTGTTGTTGGGCGGCATGGCATTGTGGGCGACCTTCGAAAATATCGCCGCCTCCAAAGCCGCGGAAGAAGCCAAAAGCATGGAAGAATCGCACGAAGCGCTCGCGCTTCTCAAAGCGGAAATCGAGCCGCTTTTGAAAAAGGAAGATAATCTCCGGCAGATTGCGACCGGCTACACCGATGCGGAATCCGCCCACGTGTTCTGGATGGATCTGCTGGCCGAAGTCCGCGGTGCCTTGGCCAGCGACGCGGTGTGGGTGACGGATTTGGAGCCGCTTCAAGGCTACGTTCCACCGCCGCCAGGCGCGAAAATCGCCAGCGGCAAGCCCGACGCCAGCACCAACGGCAAGTCCGTCGTGAAGCCCGAATTCATGACCGCCACCTACGGCAGCTCGTCGCTGGTGGAGCTCAAAATCGTGGAAGAGCCAACCCAAGGCAAACGGCCGGGACCCGCCGCGCCCGCCACGGCCACCGCCAACGCCGTCCGGATCAAAGGCTTCTGGCGCGAGACCGCCAGAAGCCAGAACGTGGTTTCCGAGCTGTTGAAAAACCTCCGCGATAAATCCACCGGTTTCCGCTTCAAAATCAAGGATGCCAAAGGCGCCGAGACCGTTCTCAACGACGATCAAATCCTCAACATCACCGTCGCGGGCAAGACCGGCGAATTGGGCCTGCCCTTTGAAATCACCCTGCCTTTGGCCCGCGAAGTCGCGATCAAGTAAGACTCGTCACACAATTTGCCATCTGAAATATGAGTTGGATCAAGGATAACAAGTTCATCGTCGCCCTCGGGGGAGGAACCCTCGCTGGCGCCATCCTGCTGTTTGTCTTCGGCTCCCAGGGGTCCGGCCGCTACGCGCAAGCCCAGGAAAAATTCCAAGTCGCCGCTGACGAGGCTGCCGGTTTTGAAAAGCTCGCGCTCTATCCGCAAGCCGCCAACCGCGACGCCAAGCGCAAGGCGCTCGAGGGTTACCGCCAATCGGTCGAAACCCTGCAAGCCGCCTTCGCGCCTTTCCGGCCGAAGGAAATCACCGACATCACTCCGCAGGAGTTCACGACCCGCCTGCTGGCCGCCAACACCGAAGTGCGCAAAGCCTTCGAGGATGTCGGCACCGCCGTTCCGGAAGCGTTTTTCGTCGGCTTTGAGGGCTACAAAACCGCGCTGGCTCCCGCCAAGACGACCGGCGTTCTCGACTATCAGCTCGCGTCCATCAAAAGCCTCATGCTTGAGCTGGCCAAGGCGAAGGCTGTCGAACTCAAGAATCTCCATCGCCCCGCCTTGCCGGAAGAAGAAGGGAAGAGCTACACGCCTTCCGCCACCGACGCCGCACGGCCGTTTCCCTTGGAAATCACCTTCGTCGGACCTGAGAAGTCCGCCCGCGACTTCCTTTCCTCCATCACCAACCCGGAGAACCAATACGTCGTGATCCGCTCGCTGCGCGTCACCAACGAGAAAAAGGATCCGCCGCGGACCTCCGATGCCAAGTTTGACAAGCCCGCCGCCACGGCTGCTCCTGCGGACAGCTTCGGCGGAGGATTCGTGCTGCCTGGCGATGATGCGGCCGCGCCGGCGGCTGCTCCCGCGGCAGAAACTCCCAAAGCCGCTGATTCCAGCCGGATTCTGGCGCAAGTGCTTGGCAACGAGCAGGTCCAAGTGTTTCTCCGGCTCGACGTCCTCCAATTTCTTCCCGCGAAGAAACTGCCTTAACCCTGACAACCGCCCATCTCCCAACCATGTCCTGGTTTGCAAAGAATTACGAAAAAGCCGCCCTCGGCGGATCCGTGGCGGTGGCCCTTGGCCTCGCCTTCATGGGTTACTCCAAGTTTTCAAATGTCGAACAAGATTTCGGCGCCGGCCTCAAGGGCCAGGGAAACAACAACGCCGCCGTCCGCGACGCCGATTTGATCCCCAAAACCTTGGCCTCCCTCAAACTCGACCGCACTTGGAACCAAGCGCTCGACGGAGACCGCCCCGTGGACCTGTTCACCGGCATTCCGCTGTTTGTCTCAAGCCTCTCGCCGGAAAAACCGATCGACCTGCTGAAGGACGCGCCCGTCCACCCGCCGATTTCCAACGTCTGGTGGATTGAAAATCGCCTCGACCCCGGTTTCGCGGATTCCCCGAACCGCGATCCCGATCAGGATGGCTTCTCCAACCTCGAGGAGTTCAACGCCAAGACCGACCCCAACAGCGCCAAATCGCTTCCTTCCCTCATCGCCAAGCTGATGTATGTGAAGGACGAAAGCCTCACTTGGGTGCTGCGTCCGGGATACGGATCGGATGGGAGTTTCCCGTTCAACTATCAAGATACCAAGGGCGGCATCAACAAGACCGGAGCGGCTGACATGATCGCCCCCGACGGACTCTTCTTCGCAAAGCCGCCGATGATGAACCGCTTCAAACTCCTCGGCTCGGAAGTCCGCAAGGAACTTAACAAGAAAATCAACATCGAGATGGAAGTCACCATCGTGCGGATTGAGGACCAGCGTCCCAACAAAAAGGGCGTCATCTATGAAATCCCCGCGCCGCTCTCGGAGGAGCGGAAGAACGAGCACCTGAAATATGACCGCACGGCCATTTTCTCGCTCGAAGCACTCGGCCTCAACGGCAAGGAGTTTAAGGTGGAGGAAAACACCAAATTCGCGCTTCCGCCCGACAGCCCGAAGAAGGATTACCTCGCCAAGATCGTGACTCCCGAGTCCGTGACTGTCGAATATACCAACCCCGCCGGGGAGACTAAAACGTTCCAAATTGGCAAGGGTGGCCTCGCTGCAGCCGCAGAATAGAATCTTTCAACAAATCACTTTCCAAACCTCTAAAACATCGCCAGAAAGCTCCATCTCACCATGCAAAAAACGCCAATTTACCGATCCAGTCACACCGCCCTCGTGTTGATGGCCGTGGCATCGTCCATGCCCGCAACTGTTACGGTGGCAACCGCCGGCGAAGGCGGCTCCAGCCTCAGCGGCCTTGCCCAGCGCGAAATGATCCGTCGCCAGGATGCGGTCGCCCAAGGCGACGCATTGTTGAATGAAGGTCGCGAAGCCTATGCCAAGGGCGATTTTCAGCAGGCGGTTGACAAATATCGGCAGGCGCTCGACCGCCTTCCTGACGCGCCGATGGTTTCGGACCGCCGTCAGAGCTACATCGCGCATTTGAGCGACGCCAGCGTCGCCCTTGCCATGCAGCACCGCAAAGTCGGCAAATATCCGGAAGCCCGCGCGCTGCTTGAAGGTGTGCTCGCCGTCGATCCGGAAAACGGCAGCGCCAAACAGGAGCTCGGTTATCTCGATGACCCGATCCGCACCAACCCGGCCCTTACTTTCGAGCACACCCAGAACGTCGACAAGGTGCGCCGCGGTCTCTACACCGCGGAGGGAAATTACAATCTCGGCAAATACGACGACGCGAAGCGCGAATACAACAACGTCCTGCGCTTGGATTCCTACAACGCCGCCGCCCGTCGTGGCTTGGAGAAAATCGCCTCCGCCAAGTCCGATTACTATCGTGCGGCTTACGACCACACCCGCGCCGAACTTCTCAGCCAAGTGGACGCCGCGTGGGAACTTTCGGTTCCCGCCGAAGCTCCTCTCGTGGATCAGACCTCGTTCGGCTCGGACGCCGTCAGCTCGGGGGTTGCCTACATTACCGAAAAGCTCAAGCGGATCATCATTCCGCGGATTGATTTCGAAGACACCACGGTTGAAGAGGCGATTGATTTCCTCCGCCTTCGTGCCGCCGAGCTCGACACCACCGAGCTCGATCCCGCCCGCAAAGGCGTGAACTTCGTCATCCGTCGTCCGCGCGCCGCGGCTGCGGGGGCCGGTGATGCCGGATTGCCAGCGGCAGGTGCTGATGCCTTGCCGCTCGCCGCCAGCGATCCGGGGACGCTCCGGGTTCGCGAACTGCGGATCCGCAACGTGCCTCTCGCCGTTGCCCTCAAATACATCTGCGATCAGACCAAGCTCCGTACCAAAGTGGATGACTTCGCCGTCACCCTGGTGCCGCTCACCGAAGGCGGTGAAGACATCTTCACCCGCACCTTCCGCGTGCCACCGGATTTCAACACCGCTTTGGACAGCAGTGGCGGAGCCGAAGGCGGCGGTGCCGCGGCCGATCCATTCGCCGAGACCAAGACCGGTGCCGCCACCTTGACGGCTCGCAAGCCGATTCTCGAGCTCCTCAAGGGCGCGGGCATCATCTTCGGTGACGGCAGCTCCGCCACCTTGAGCAACTCGGGCGTCCTGCTCGTCACCAACACCCCGACCGAACTCGACAAAGTGGAGCAGCTCGTCCAAACGATCAGCAACACCAAGCCAAAACAGGTCAAGATCACCACCAAGTTCATCGAAATCGCCCAGGAAAACAACGAGGAGCTCGGTTTCGACTGGATCGTCGGTCCATTTGGCAACCCCGATGGCAATATTTTCGGCAGTGGCGGAACCGTGGGCAGCGGAACTCCTCGGACTGCGGGCGATTTCATCAATCCCGTCAATTACACCACCATTCCAGGTATTCCTGCCAGCAGCGGACAGCAGGTTTCCAATATCGTCACCAGCGGCTTGCGGTCGGGTGATGCGGCCGTGAACCGCAATTCGATCGACGCAATCCTGAATAATCCGAGTCGGACGGCCCAGACGGCGAATGTCGCTCCTGGCATCATGTCGCTGACCGGCCTTTTCTCGGATGTGCAGATGCAGATGATGATGCGCGGACTTTCCCAGAAAAAGGGCGCGGATTTGATGACGGCTCCTTCGGTGACCGCCAAGTCCGGTCAGAAGGCGACCATCGAAATCATCCGCGAATTTATCTACCCAACCGAATACGAACCCCCGGAACTTCCAAACTCCGTCGGCCAGACGACTGGAACTTCCATCGTCGGTGGTGGTTCCTCGGGCGGCAGCTTCCCGGTCACTCCCTCGACGCCGACCGCGTTTGAAACCCGCAACACCGGCGTGACGCTCGAAATCGAGCCGACCATCGGCGAAAACGACTTCGTCATCGATCTGCGCTTCGTGCCGGAAATCGTCGAATTCGAAGGTTTCATCAACTACGGCAGTCCGATCCAAACGTCCGGCACCGATGCCTTGGGGAACTCCACGACCACCGTCGTCACCGAAAACCGCATCGAGATGCCGGTGTTCTCGGTTCGCCGCGTCAACACCGCGCTCACCATCTATGACGGCTACACCGTGGCCGTCGGCGGCCTGATGCGCGAAGACGTCCAGAATGTTGAGGACAAGGTGCCGATTCTGGGTGATATTCCAATCATCGGCCGCCTGTTCCAATCGAAGGGCGAGAACCGCATCAAGAGCAATCTCATCATCTTCGTGACTGCCCAGATCATCGACGCCACAGGTCGCCCTCTGCGCGGAGCGGACGCGGGTCAGTCCTTGCCGGCTGCGACCGATGCCGGCCAGATTGGCGATGGTGTGCTTCCTCCGCTGTGACAAGTGCGAATTCAATTCCCATCACAATGGGTATCAAAAAACTAAGATGAAACACTCCGCCACCTCTTGTGTGAAGGGATTTCTCGCGCCCAAACTTGCCTTAAAACTGCTGTTGGTTTCGCTTGGGCTGACTGCCGGTGCCTTTGCTCAATATCCTGATTCTCCTGAAAGCGCTGATTTGTGGCGCGAATGGATGTCAGTCTTGCAGCGGGAACCGAGTCAGATCAGCGGGCCGCGTCTCTATCTGATGACCGACCGGGAGATCCTTCAAACCAGTCCGACGACGGCTTCATTCCAGAACGGAAGTTACCGGATGGTTCTGGCGGACGGAAGCGTGCCGGATGTGGATGGTGATGCTGACGGCCACACCGACGTCGTCGAGCTTACTCACCCTTCTGGTCCGGATTGGAACGATCCCGATTCTGTTCCTCTCGAAGGCGATCCTCTTGTCGAAATTCCGCCAGATGCGTCTCCTCCTCCTGTCGGCCCCAATCCCATTCTGATCGCGGATGGAAGTATTTTAGGGATTGCTGATTCCGTTCTCGATAGTGACACGCGGGCGGTTTCGGTGAAGCCCGGGTCCGGTTCTGCCGTGCGGGTGAGCGCCGCGCCTTACTCCAACTTCGAGCGGCCGGTTTCATTCCGCGATTTCTCGAGTCAGTTTTATTACTACTATGTGGTTTCGGGCCAGACAACGGGGGAATACCGGCAATACCCACTCTCACTTTACTATCTGGATAAGGATTTCCCGAATCCCCAAAACTGCAACGCCCTCGAGAGCTCGGTCGTGCCAGGAGTCTACACGGTGGAGTTCCCAACCATTGTCAATGCTCCGATCGGGAAAGCTGCAATCCAAGTGGCTCACCGGTTGGTTCCCAATGGTGCCCTTACCGTGGGCCAGAAAAAGCCGACTTGGCTGGTCAGATCGCTTAAGTCTTACGAGAAAGGCATCACTACCGTTGAGCAAAAGTGGGTGAACGGAAGATTGAAATTCGATCCCTACCTGCCTTTTGACATCACTTGGGACAATCTCTACAACACAGGCTTGGCTTCCACGGCAGACTACATCGAGGTGTCGTTTGAAGATGAAAACTTGGGGCAAATCAGCTACACATTCCGGGTGAACGCGGCCACGTCGTCGTTGTCTCTCAATTTGAGTAACTCGATGTACCTGTTTTATGGCACAATCCGGAAGACTCTTGCAGACAAGACTTTCCCGCTCAAGATCAATGGTAACATTGTGATGAGATACTTGCGCTATGCCAACCGGCAGGTTTCGGCGGATCTCTCGTCTGTCACCGTGCGTGTTCCAGTCGAGATGTACACCAGCTACGCCTCCTGGCGGAAGGAGTTGTTCCCCTTGAGTTCCTCGAGCGACGATTCCGTTTCGGGTCCGAGTGCGGACCCCGACGGGGACGGTCTCACCAACCAACAGGAATTTGATCAAGGCCTGGATCCTTGGGTTGCAAGTCTCGCGGTGGTCGATCCCACCAGCGAGAATATCACGATCAACTCCGCCACGCTGGGCGCGACGATCGTGAATGACCCGCTCACGGAAGGCAACCCGTTGGCCGGACCCGCGCCGGAAATCTATGAGCGGGGAGTGGTGTATTCGGTTTCCTCCACCAATCCGTTTCCAACGGTCGATGGTCCGGGGGTGAACAGAGTTCCGTCGCCGAATGTTGTAGTAGTTAGTGATGCCGCGGTCAACTTGCAAACCGTCACTATTACCGTGGCGAACCACAAGTTGGCCGTTGGAACCTCAGCATACGCTAATATTTCTGGATTGCTGAACACAGAACTGAACGAATTTGGGGAATTAGTTGAAGCAGAGACCATAAATGGCAGGTTCTTGGTAAAAAGCTTAGATTCTAATAGGCTGAGCTACACAGTGCCTGGAGTTGTAGGAATTGTAGATAAGACTGGGGAGCTCGAACCGACTTGGATTGTGGTCGCCGCGACAGGCCTTGCTAGCAACACTCAATACGCGTTCCGTGGCTATGTGATGACCGATGTCGGTATCTTCTACAGTTCGCCGGTTTCGTCCTTCTATACGCTCGCACAGCCTCCGGTGACAGTTCCCGCCGTGACCACGCCGACCAGCAGCGGCATCACCAGTACGTCCGCAAATCTGGGGGGGAATGTGACCAGTGACGGCAACTCTCCGATCATTGAAAGAGGCGTGGTTTACTCGCCCACCAATGAAAACGACAACCCGCTC
>CAMCCX010000001.1 GCA_945873305.1 Akkermansia muciniphila | reverse complement strand
TCGCCCTCGCGGAGCTCGCCGAGCACCGAGCCTCCTAACATTCTGGAGGCCTGGCCGTTGATTTCGCCCGGCGAGAGCCCTTCAAGGCGGGCGCGCGCGCGGTTCACCTCGATGCGGATCTGCGGGATCGGGACTTGGGCTTCCAGGTTCACGTCAGTTAGCCCGGAGATGCTTTTGCCGGCGTCCTTCACCTGCGTGCCGAGGCGGCGCAAGGTGTCGAGATCCGGCCCGTGGATCTTCACCGCGATCTTGGCGGAAACGCCGCTGAGCATGTGGCTGAGGCGGTGGCCGATGGGTTGGCCGACGTTGACGAAGGTGCCGGGGATCCCCTTGAGTTTCTCGCGGATCTCCGCGAAAACCTGCTCGCGCCCGCGGCCGCCTTCGCGGAACTCGACGTCGAATTCATTCACGGAAACGGGCATGACGTGGTCGTCGCGCTCGGCGCGGCCGGCGCGGCGGCCGACGGTTTTGACCTCGGGGATTTGCAACAACAGCTCGACGGCTTTTTGCCCGACTTCATTCGACTGTTTCAACGAGCTGCCCGGCGCGCTGGCGAAGGAAATGGTGGCGCTGCCCTCGTTGAAGGTCGGCAGGAATTCCTTGCCCATGCCCGGATAGAGCATGCCCGCCGCGACGACGAGCAGGACAACCGCGCCGATGACGGCGAGCGGCGCGCCGAAGGCCGCGCGCAGGAAGGTCGCGCGGGTGAAGGCTTTCAGCGCTCTCACCAGCGGCCCGTCGCGGTGCGGCTTGCCTTCCTTCGGCTTGAGCAGGAACGAGCAAAGCACCGGAATCACCGTTAGGGAAACGATGAACGATGCCGCCATGCTGACAATCGTGGCGATGGCGATGGGGCGGAACAGCCGACCTTCCAATCCCGCCAGTCCTAGCAGCGGGACGAAAACGAGCACGATCAGGATGGTGGCGTAGAGGATGCTGGAGCGCACCTCGCTCGACGCGGCGGCGATCACTTCGAGGCGCGGCTTGGGCTCCGGTCGCGCGGCGTTTTCCCGCAGGCGGCGGAAGACGTTTTCCACATCGACGATGGCGTCGTCCACCACCATCCCGATGGCCACGGCGATGCCGCCGAGCGTCATGCTGTTCACCCCGGTGCCGAACCATTTGAAGGTGAGGAACGTGATCGCGAAGGACAGCGGGATGGCCGTTAGGGTGATCAGGGTGGTCCGGACATTGAGGAGGAAAAGAAAGAGGATGATGGTCACCATGATCGCGCCGTCGCGGATCGCTGCCTTGAGATTGCCGACGGCGTGCTCGATGAAATCGCCCTGCCGGAAAAGGATGCCGGCCTCGACGCCGGGCGGCAGGCCGGGGCGGAGTTCTTCGAGCGCCTTTTCGATTTTGGCGGTTAGTTCCAGCGTGTCGAAACCGGGAGCCTTGTCGATGCTGAGGACCACGCCGGCGGTTTCCCGCTGGTCGCCCTCGAAGGCGATCGCCGCGTCGCCGCGCATGGTGGCGACGCCGAATTTCACCGTGGCGACGTCGCCGATGGTGATCATGCGCTGGTCCACCTGTTTGACGATGGCGGCGGCGATGTCCGCGGGGTCGGCGGTCATGGCGAGGTTGCGGACCATGATTTCGCGCGGGCCTGACTGGAGGTAGCCGCTGGTGGCGTTGCCCGCGGAGAGCGAGACGGCCTTTTCCAACTCCTCTAACGAGACGCCCTCGGCCTGCATTTTCAGGAGGTCCGGCTCGACATGGACTTGCTTGACGCCGCCGCCGATGGCGAGAACTTCGGCCACGCCGGGGATGCTTTGCAGGCGGCGGGCGACGGTCCACTCGGCGAAGGTGCGGAGGTCCATCGGGGCGACGGCGTGGTCCTTTGAGCGCAGGCCGACGAGGAGGATTTCCCCCATCAGCGAGGAAACGGGCGTCATGCCGGAGCGCGCGCCCGCGGGCAGACGCGCGGCTTGCAGGCGCTCCTGGACGAGCTGGCGGGCCTTGTAAATGTCGGTGCCCCAGGCGAACTCGACGAAGACGAGCGAGAGGCCGACGTCGGAATTCGAGCGCAGGCGGTCGAGCCCGCCGACGCCTAGCAGGACGTTTTCCAGCGGGCGGGTGACGAGGGTCTCGACCTCCTCGGGGGCGAGGCCGGGCGCTTCGGTCAGCACGGTGACGGTGGGCTTGGTCATGTCCGGGAGGACTTCGACGGGGAGTTCCGTGGCGGTGCGAAGTCCTAGCAGCATGACCAGCAGCGCGACGGCGATGACCAGCGCGCGGTTCTTCAGCGAGAAGCGGATGAGGTGGTTGAGCATGGCGTCAGGCTTGGGAACGGGCGCGGAAAATGAAGGGCGAGGCCAGCAACAGCAGGAACAGCACGCCGCTGGTGATGGCGAGGAAGATTGTCAGATGATTGCTAGAATGACCGCCGTGATCGTGGGCGTGACCGGCTTCCCCGGCGGCGATCTGTTCCTTGGACATCTCGGTGCCGTCCTCGTTGTGGGGATGGCCGTGGGCGGCATCGAGCGCGTCCTTGAGCGAGGCGCTGCCCTTGCCGGCGAACGAAAGGGCGTAGGCTCCTTTCAAGACCACCTCGTCGCCCGGCATGAGTCCGGCGGTGATTTCGACGCGGTCGCCGCCGATCTCGCCGACGGTGACGGGAACCCTAACGAACGCGTTTGCCAACTCGTAGTCCTTGATGAAAACGAAGCGGTCCGAGCGGTCGCCTTGCAGGGCCTCGCGCGGCACGCTGAAGACGCCGTCGCGTTTCGAGGCGATGAGGGAAATCTCGGCGCGCATGCCGGGACGGAGTTTGTTGCCGGGATTGGGCAGTTCGAAAACGGCTTCGAGAGTTCCCTTCGCGAGATCGTCGCCGGTGCCGAGGCGGAGGAATTCCGACTCGTATTCATCCTTGCCGAGCGCGGGGACTCGGATCCGCGCGGCGAGCCCTTCGACGAGCAGGGCGGCCTGGTGTTGCGGCACGCGGGCGACGGCCCACACGGTGGATAGATCGAGGATTTCCATCAGCTCCTTGTCGGGCTCGACGGGCGCGCCGAGGTGGCCTTCCGAGCGGGTGACGAGGCCGTCGGCCGGGGCTTTGAGCTCGATCACCGGCGGCGGATCGCCGGGCTGGCGGCTTTCCACGCGGAGCAGGACGTCGCCTTTTTTCACGAACTCCCCCTTGTGGACGCCGACTTCGATGATCTTGCCGGCGATGCGGCTGGAGAGGACGGAGTGGCTCTCACAGGTGTGTTCGATTTCACCAAGCACCGGGATGCCGCGCTCGAAGGTGGACTCCTCGACGGCGACGGTTTCGATGCCGAGGTTTTGCACGCCGGTGGCGTCGAGCACGACGGTTTGTTCATTGCGGGGCGCGGTTTCGGCCGCGATGGCGGACGTGATCAGAAGCAGGGAAACAGATAGGAATTTCATAAATTGATAGAATCAGGGTTTGGCGAGTGCGGTGTCGTGGCGGACGCGGGCGAGGTGGAACTCGCGGAGGGCGTCGAGGCGGGCGGCGGCGAGTTGCAGGCGTTTTTCGCGGGCGCGGAGGACGGATTGGATTTCGCCCTGGCCGCTGCGATAGGCGGTTTCCGCCAGCGCGGATTGCCCGTCGGCGAGCGGGAGCAGGGTGCTGTTGATTTCGGCGATCATCTCCGCCCAGGCGCGCATCTCGTCGCGGGCGGCTTCGGCTTGCAGGCGGATATTGCGGCCGAGGGCGGTGGCTTCCATTTCCTTGCGCTGTTGGCGCGCCTCGGCTTCCTGAATGGCGCCTTCGTTCTTGTTCCGCAGCGGCAGCGGGATTTTGAAGCGGAGGCCGACGATGGCTTCGTTGTCGTAGCCGTTAGGGGCGTCCTCCGCGCGCTCGGCGGCGGCGAAAATCCCGCCTTCCATGTCGTCGTGGCGGCGGGATTGTTCGAGCGCGACTCCCTGCGCTGCGGCGAGCGCGGCGAGCTGGGCGGCTTGCAAGTCCGGGCGGCGCGAGGGGTCGGCTCCGGCGGGTGGCGGCGTCGGTTCCGGCAGGGTTCCGCCGATGCCGAGCGCCTCGCCGGGGCGCATTCCCAGCAGCGGCTTGAGCTCGCCGGTCAGGGCGGCCTCCACGGCGTCGAGCTGGCGGATTTCCAGGGCGAAGCTGGAGGCTTCGAGCTTCGCCTGGCCGGCGTCGAGCGGCGAGCCTTCGCCCTTCGCCGCGGTTTTCGATAGAGATTTGGCGAACTCGCCGGAGACCGCGGATTGCTGGCGGAGGAGC
This sequence comes from Akkermansia muciniphila, assembly GCA_945873305.1. Lineage (GTDB taxonomy): Bacteria > Verrucomicrobiota > Verrucomicrobiia > Verrucomicrobiales > Akkermansiaceae > Luteolibacter > Luteolibacter muciniphilus_D. Next base: position 102,290 of record CAMCCX010000001.1, on the reverse strand, counting down.
TCGCGGCGCTGGTGGGTGGCGAGGATTTTCACCACGGCCGCGCGGGCGTGGCCGGTGAGCTGGCGCTCGACTTCGCGGACCTCGGCTTCGGCGGATTTCAGCTCGGTGAGCGAGATGTCCTTTTCCAGCCGCAGGCGTCCGGTGAGCGGAAAACGCTGGGAAACGCCGATCTCGAACCTTCCCTCGCGGAAGCCGGAGTTTTGTTCGACGGCGGTCTCGAGCTGGGGATTCGCGAGGCGGCCGGACTGGTTCATGCGGCCGAGCGCTTCCTGGATGCGGAGGCGGGCGGCGGCGAGATCGGGGTTCTGGGCGCGGATGCGGTCGCCGACCGAGGTCAGCGAGACGATGACGTTAGGTTCCGCGCGGAGCGGGATGGTGGCCATGGCGGCAAGCGCCAGCACGGCCAGTGGATGAAATTTGGACATGATAGTTGAAATGAATGACCGCGGTGGAAATGCGGATTTGAAGCCAGAGTCCGGCCCGGCGTAGCGGTGCCGGGCGGGAACGACGGCGGGCCTCACAGGCACGCCGGAGCACGATCAAGCGGCGCTCAGATCAACGGCGGTTTCTCCGACCCGAGAACCGGCGCCTCGGGCGCAACCTCGCTCTCGCGGAGAAATCCTAGCAGCGAGGAGTCGGGAATTCCGAGCAAGCGGTTAGGATGGTTTTCCACCGTCAGCGGCTGTGCCTGCGCGCAGCAATCGGAGTGATGGTGGTGATCCATCGGGCAGTCGTCGCCATCGTGGTGATGTTCCTCGGGTGCGGGCGCGTGGTGATGATCATGGCCGCAGGACTCGGCCGCCGGGGCGCAGACGGCGAACCGGCCGGCGTCGGCAGCGAGGACGCGGGCGTTGAGCCCGGCCAGCGTGCAAATCACCATCAGCCATGTCACTAGCAGTCTCATCCGCGGGCGGAGACTCGGTGAGGGTCTTTGCAAACTCAAGGAAAAATCCCGAACCGCGGGCGTTGCGGATTTCGCCCGGCTGGGCCTAAATCGGCGCATGCCCGACAGCGTCCCGACTCTGGAAACCCGCGAAGAAGTCATGTTTTTCGACACCGACTGCGGCGGCGTCGTGCATAATCTCGCCTATCTGCGGATGATCGAAACCTGCCGCACCCGGCTCGCCGCGCAAATGGGCATGGACCTGCCGACGATGTCCGGCACCCAGGTTTATCCGGTCGTCACCCGCACCGAGGTCGATTACAAGCTGCCGGCCAAGCTCGGCGACTGGCTGGTGATCCGCGGGCGGCTCGATGAAATGTCGCGCGCCCGGTTTTGGTGCGCGTTTGAGATGGTTCGCGAATCGGACGGCGCGCTGCTGGTCACCGCGCGCCAAGCCCTCGCGCTCGTCCAGATGCCCGCCGGCAAACCCATGCGCCTGCCCGCGGAATGGGCGCAGCGCTGGGGGTGAGCGGGGAATTCGCCCCAACGCAGGAATCGACAGCCGCGCTGGTTGCGCTACGTTGCCGGCGAATGAATTTGAAGGAACTCGGCTGGAACCCCGAATTGGAAACTGCCCGCGCGGCCTTAGCCGGAAAAGGCTGGGTGCCTGCGCGGCTGATCCGCGAGACGGTCATCAACTACGGCGCTTTCCTCGCGGACGGCGATGAAATCGACGTCATCCTCTGCGGCCGCGTCTGGCACGAGGCCGCTTGCGACGCGGATTTGCCCGCCGTGGGCGACTGGGTGATGGTCGAGCTCGGCGATGAAAACCAGCCGTCCGTGATCCGTGCGATGCTGCCGCGGCGCACGTGTTTTTCCCGGAAAATGCCCGGCAACAGCAGCCAGGCGCAAGTCATCGGCGCGAACATCGACCTGGTCGCCGTGGTCACCGACGCCGGCCCGGATTTCAACATCCGCCGGATGGAGCGCTACTTCATGCTCATCGGCCGCAGCGGCGCGAAGGCGGTGGTGCTGGTGAACAAATCCGACCTTTTCCCCATCGAGCAAAGCCAAGCCGCCGCCGCGGAAATCGCCGCGCTGTGGGACGGCGCGAGCGTCCACGTCACCAGCGCGGTCAGTGGCCAAGGCCTCAAGGTGCTCAAGAAATACATCAAAAAGGGCGTCACCATGTGCATCGTCGGCTCCAGCGGTGTCGGCAAATCCACTCTCGTCAACCAACTCTACGGCGAGGATTGGCAGTGGACCAGCGAGTGCAACGAAATCACCGGCAAGGGCCGCCACACCACCACTTCCCGCGAGCTCGTGCCGCTGCGCAACGGCGGCATGCTCATCGACAACCCCGGCATGCGCGAGATCCAGATGTGGACCGACGAGGCCACCCTTCGCGACAGTTTCGCCGACGTCGAGGCGCTCACCGCCGAGTGTAAGTTTTCCGACTGCAGCCACCGCAAGGACGCGAAATGCGCGATCCGGGCCGCCGTGGAAGCCGGCACGCTCGATCCGGCGCGGTATGAAAATTTCCTCAACCTCGAGACCGAGATCGCGGCGTTGAAGAAGCGTTCCGAGAAGCGGCAGATGGCCGTCGAGCGCTGGGCCAAGCGCAACAGCGTGAAAGCCCGCAACCTCGCGGATCGAATCCAGTTGGAAAAAGACCATCGCGGGGACGTGTGACGTTCTGGAAGAAAGACGACCACGACAACGGCCGGTCCGCTTGGGACGGTGCTTCACACTCGCATCTCAGCGCGTTTTGAGGAGTTCCCTCCATTTGGCCGGATCCGAACGAAGATGAGAACAGGCGACGAAGACCACTTCCTCTCCTTCGATCCTGAAGATAATGCCGTAAGGGAATTTCTTGAGGTTCCGCTTGCGGTGGACGGGATCGAAAATCGGATGGGCTTCCGGAAAATCGAGAATCCCCGCCAGCGGCTCCCGGATTTCCCCAGTCATCCGGCGACCCAGGCCCTCGGATTGGGACTCGTAGTAATCGAAGGCGTCAGCGACTTCCCGTTCAGCCGCGTCCAGAACGCGCAGCGTCATGGTCCTGGAGTCTTGGATTCGATCCGGTCAAGGAACCCGAGCCCTTCACTCGACCCCATTTCCCCGCTTTTGTAGGCCTCGTAGCGGGATTCGCATTCGGCGATGGCCTTGCGGTTCCACTCGCGGTCCGCCTCGACTTCGAGACTCGTGTAGAGCAAGTCGGCCAGCCGGATGCGGGACAGCGGGGTGAGTTTCAGCGCTTCCTGTTCGAGGGTGAGAGCATCCATGGCGCTAGGGTAGCATTCGCCCGCGGGGCCGGAAAGGGAAAGTTCACTCTGGGTCATCCGAGGCGAGATGACGTTCGAAATCCAGTGGAGGGGAACACCGCGGCGACGTCTGACGGGGATCGCGAAGAATTTTCACAGAAAGTCCATCAGTCCGGCTTTGTGCTTCCTTTGCGGCCTCTGCGTCTCAGCGGTTCAAACTTGATCCAGCAACGGTTCGGGTCGATGGTGCCTGCTATGAAAACACTCGCCATCGCATTCGCCATCCTCGCCGGGAGCCTTGCCGCCGCGCCTGCAGTAGAGTCTGTGTCCATGAAACCGGAAGCCGCAGCCACTTGGCTGGCCGCCACGCCCGGCGCGCGGATTCTCGACGTGCGGACCCAGGAGGAATTCGCCACCGACCACCTCGCCAAGGCGGTTTTGATCCCGTGGACGGACAAGGATTTCGCCGCCCGTGCGGCGAAAGAACTCGATTCGGGCAAGCCGGTGCTGGTTTACTGCCGCAGCGGCCGCCGCAGCGCGGAAGCCGCCGCCGCCCTCGTCAAACTGGGATTCGCCGACGTCCGCAGCTTGGATGGCGGCATCCTCGCTTGGGAAAAGGCCGGCCAGCCGATCGTCAAGCCTGCCCTGCCTGAGGGGGATTCTTCAAAGTAATTGAAGTCGCAGCAGGGGACCGACTTCAACAATCACCACATCCACCGGGATCGGCACACCTTGGCTGAGGATGAAATTGTCGCAGGTCGCGTCAAATATCCCGATCCGCTTAGCCTCGTTGTAAAATGACGAATCCGATTCGGAGCCGATGAAAAACTTCGGCACCAAAATGAATCCGCGTTTGCAAAGCTCGTCGATGATGTCGCGCTTTTCCGGATACGGTCCTTCGATGAATGGATGCGAGATGACAACCTGAACGCCTTCATCGGTTTCCGATACGCCCCGGAGGATCGCGTTGTCGCCAAGCAGGCGGTTCGCGTTTTGCCAGCGTTCGAGATATTCGAGAGGCGTGGCCTCGGCGATATGTGGAACTCCGTCTTCTCCCGGAAGGACAGTCCAACCGAAACGATCCGGACGGGTGACTTTCCAAACCTCGCCATCCATTTCCCAGATATCGTGCTCGGAGCCGCCGACTACTGCCTTTCCCTCCCACAGGGAAGGACTCACGGTCAGCCCGCTTTTTTCAGCCCATCGGACGAGTGCGGCTCGCTGGATGATTGCGATTGTTCGGCGTATTTCAAACGGTTCCTCTCCAGTTGTCCGCGCATTTCCGCCGACGAAAGCGCTGGCTGATTCGAGCGGATCTTCCGGTATTCCTCGGACATTTGATCCAGCGGATCCGGCTGGGTGGTGGGGTTTTTTTTCATGGGACAACGGCGGGGAATCTGCCACTTGCGGAGGATGATTGCAAGGGAGGAGTGGAATGCGATTTTACAACGGCCCCAGCCCCTTGAGCGGCTCCACGATTCCCTCTAAATCCACTCGGTGTATCGCGAGAGGAAGGTGGATTTCGCCACCCGTGCGGCGAAAGAACTCGATTCGGGCAAGCCGGTGCTGGTTTACTGCCGCAGCGGCCGCCGCAGCGCGGAAGCCGCCGCCGCCCTCGTCAAACTGGGATTCGCCGACGTCCGTGATCTCGATGGCGGCATCCTCGCTTGGGAAAAGGCCGGCCAGCCGATCATCAAGCCCGAGTAATTCCATCCACTTCATGAAGTTTCCATTCCTGAAATCCTGTGCGCGCTGCTGGATTGCCGCCGGTTGTATCCTCGCCGCAGGTTTCCCCGCCGCCGCCCACGCCCAGCTCGGCGCGTTGAAAAAAGCGGTGGCCAACGAGGAACCCGCGAAACCTGCCGCCGCCGCCGAAAAACCCGAAGACGCCCGCAAACGCCTCGAACAATGGCACCAGGAAGCCCGCGATGTGCTCGCGAAACTCGACGCCCCCGGCGCCGACGCCACGCTCCCGGTCGGCGTCACCCTGGCGGAACTCGACGACCGCCGCCGCGATCTCGAACAGATGGCGCTCACCGCCACCCGCTCGATCAAAAATTTCAACGCCACCGCGGACGCCCGCAAGACGCTCGAAGCCTCCCGCGCCGAAGATGCCGGATGGATCGGCTTCAAGGAAGCTCCTCCCTACTCGCTGCTCATGATCGACGAGCTGCTCAACGAGCGCGACGCGATCAAGGTGAAGCTCACGTCCAACGAATCCTCGCTTTCCAACCTCGAAAGCATCCTCTCCGGCACCGTCGGGGAAACCAAGGCTGCGGAAGAAGCCGTCAGCGAACGGATCGTCGCCTTGCAAAACGCCGACGACAGCAAGTCCGATGCCGCCAAGTGGCGGCTGGAGGCCGCGCGCACCAAAGCCCGCCTGCTCGCCGCCCGTGCCGGCATGATGCAGAACGCCCGCGGCAGTCTCAACGACCTCATCGCCGCGGCCAAAATCGATCTCGCCCTGCTCGACCGCAAGGTGAAGATCGCCCGCACCAACGCCAGCCTCAGCGAGGACGACATCGCGCGGATTTCCAAAATCTCCGACGAGCGGAAAAATGAAGCGCAGAAGGAAATCCGCGAGCTTTCCAAGCGGCTGAAGGCGGCCACGACCATCCGCAGCCAGGCGCAGGCCGCGCTCGACGCCCTGCTCGCCTCGGCCACTCCTGACAAGGAGCTGGAAGGGTTGCAGATGGCGAAGTTCCGCGTCGAAGTCGCCGAGAACCGTATCGACGGAATCCAGTCGATGATCGAGAGCCTCGAAACCCTCATCCAACTGGAAAACGTGGCTTGGAAGGCGCAGCAGGACCGCAAGACGCTGACCTACGCCGCCAATTTCGAGGAACGCACCAAGTCGATTGGCTCGATCAAGCTTTTCCATGAACGGCTCAGCGCTTGGGAAAACGTGATCGGCAACGACATTTCCACCTGCGGCGCGGACCTCAGGAAACTCGAATCCCGCGCCGCGTCGATTTCCTCGGACGATCCCCGCTACACGCTGGTCAACGAACAGCGCGCCACCGCCAGCGAAAAACTCGCCATGCTCCAGCGCGTCGAGCAGGCGGTGGTCGCGCAACGCCGGCTGGTCAAACGCTGGATCGAGGAGCACTCACCCAAGCCCGGCGAGGCCGACCTTTCCGACCGGATCTCCGCCATCAGCGGCAAGGCTTGGGAAACCGTGAAAAAAATCTGGGCCTTCGAAGTGATGACCTTCGAGGAAAAGGTGGAGATCGACGGCGAGACGCTCACCGGCAAGATCCCCGTCACGCTCGGCATGTTGCTGCGGGCGCTGTTGTTTTTCCTCATCGGTTATTGGATCGCCTCCAAAATCGTCCGCCGCATCCAGACCAGCCTCGTCACCCGCGGCCACATCGCCGAGGCCCAGGCCAAGACGCTGCGCAACTGGCTGATGATCGCGGTCGGCGTGTGCCTGGCCATCGGGACGCTGTCGTTTTTAAAAATCCCGCTCACCGTTTTCGCCTTCTTCGGTGGCGCGCTCGCCATCGGTTTGGGCTTCGGCACCCAGACGCTGATCAAGAATTTCATCAGCGGCATCATCGTGCTCGCCGAGCGCAAGGTCCGCGTCGGCGACATCCTCGACGTGGACGGCATCATCGGCACGGTCGTCGAGGTCAACACCCGCTCATCGGTCATTCGCGGTGCGGACGATGTGGAGACGATGATTCCCAACTCGCTGTTTCTCGAAAACCGGGTGACCAACTGGACGCTTTCCAGTTCCAAAATGCGCCGCAGCCTCCGCGTCGGAGTGGCTTACGGCACCGAGTCGCAGACCGTGATGGAGATTCTAACCGAGGCGGCCGCCCGCCACGGATTGATCTGCAAGCATCCCGCGCCCTTCGCCATCTTCGAGGACTTCGGCGACAACGCGCTGATTTTCAGCCTCTATTTCTGGTTGGACCTCGGCGGCAGCACCAGCCCCATAATCGTCACCAGCGACTTGCGCCTGATGATTCAGAAATGTTTCACCGAAGCGGGAGTCGGCATTCCGTTCCCGCAGCGCGACATGCACCTCACCACGGACCAGCCCATCCAAGTCCAAATCTCCAACCCGCCGGCATGACAGACGAGCACTGGATGAATCTCGCGCTGGACGAGGCGCGCAACGGTGTCGGCAAAACCGCGCCGAACCCGCCCGTCGGCGCGGTGATCGTGAAAAGCGGCGAGTTGCTGGGAAAAGGCTGGCACCGCGCCGCCGGCCGGCCGCACGCCGAGCGCGAGGCTCTGGCAGACGCTGCTAACAAGGATGTCCGCGGCGCGACCATTTACATCACGCTCGAACCCTGCTCCACCCACGGCCGCACGCCGCCATGCACGCAGGGCTTGATCGACGCGGGAATCGCCCGCGTGGTTTACGCCGTCGTGGACCGCAATCCCGACCACGCCGGACGCGCCGACGCCTTGCTGCGAGCCGCCGGCATCGACGTTCTTTCCGGCGTCTGCCGCGAGGAAGCGGAGAAACTCCTCCGGCCGTTTTTCAAAGTCCGCGACACGGGATTACCATGGGTCATCTGGAAATCCGCGATGAGCCTCGACGGCCGCATCACCCGCCCGCCTGGCGAAGGCCAGTGGCTAACAGGCGAGCCCGCCCGCGCCGACGTCCAGAAACTCCGCGCCACCGTGGACGCCATCCTCACCAGCGGCGAGACCGTCCGCCGCGACCAGCCCGCCCTGACCATCCGCGTCCCGGAGTTGTTAGCCGGGCGCCAGCAACCGTGGCGCGTCGTCGTTTCAGATTTCCCGGAAACCTTGTCGCTCGACGAATCGATGGAGCGCACCCTCATCCGCCCGCGCGGCGACCTCGCGGAAATCCTGCGCAACCTCGCCCGCGAGCAAGGCGTGCTCTCGGTGATGATCGAAGCCGGCGGCGTGTTTTCCGCCGCGATGTTCGAGGCCGGCCTGGTCGATGAAGTCGTCGTCTATTACGCGCCCCTCCTCTGCGGCGGCCCCTCGCCCGGCCTCGCCGGCGCGGGGCTGAAAGAGTCGCTGCGTTTGGAAGAAACCGATTTCCAACAACTGGGAAGCGATGTTCGGGTGCGGGGAGTTGTGAGGAGTTAGGATGTTCACACGCCATGCAGCGCGTCAAGGATGCGGCGGGACTCGTCTTCGGTGAAGCGGGTGCCGCGCCGCAGTTTGCTGGCGAGGGTGTGGGAATTCACCCCCGAGAGGCGGGCAAGTTTGGAGAGGTTGAGCAGTGGCGCGAGGCGGGAGATCTCCTCGGCGGCGAGGTCCGGCTCGGGAATGGGGTCGTTGTGTTTGGCCGCGCTGGCCAACCAGGCGTCGGCCGCATCCTCGATCATGGCGGCGGCTTCGGGATAAGTGTCTCCATGGCTGATGCAGCCGGGAAGTGCGGGCACGCTAGCGATGTAAGCCTGGTCCTCTTCAGACCAGTGGATTTTGACGAGGTATTTCATGAGATGGTGATTTAGTGGAGAAGGCCGCGAATTTGGCTGACGTAGATCGGTTTGATGAGGTTGCCATGTTTCGGCAGGGTAATCCGGCGGCCGTCCGGGTGGCGGTAAACCTGATGGCTGCCGGTCCCGAGGTCCCAGACGAATCCGGCACGCTCAAGAACGGAAACGGCTTCGGCGAAGGTCACGTTGTGGACTTGGTCCGGGTTCATGATTTTCGCCTTCAGCTTCTCCGCCTTGCCCATGGGAAGAGATTGAACAAATTCTTGTGCGACGCAAGGGCGTGGAATCATTTTTTGTGCAGATCCAAGCCTCCGGGAATTTCGGTTGATCTTTTCGATTCCGACCATTCGATGGGGAGCACTCAGCCCGTATGTCCACGCCCGATTTCAAAGCCAAGCTCCGCGAGGTGCCCCACCGACCGGGGGTTTACCTGATGAAGGACCGTCTCGGCCTGGTCATCTACGTCGGCAAGGCGCTGGATTTGAAACGCCGCGTCTCGTCCTATTTCATGGCCTCCCAGAAAATGCGCGCGGACGTGAAAACCCGCGCGCTCATCGACTCGATCCACGATTTCGAGTTCCACACCGTCCGCAACGAGGAGGAGTCGCTGGTGCTCGAATCCAAGCTCATCAAGGACTACCTGCCCCGCTACAACCTCGCCCTCCGCGACGACAAGCGATTCTACTTCGTCAAAATCCGGCTCGCCGATCCTTGGCCGCGCTTCGTGACCACGCGGATGAAGAAGGACGACGGCTGCCGTTACTTCGGGCCGTTTCCACACTCCGCCGCGCTGCTAGGCACGCTCGAATGGCTCAACCGCAGCTTCGGCCTGCGCGTCTGCCGCACCCACCAGCCCGGCGAGACGGACTACAAACACTGCAACGCCGACGTCATCCGCAACTGCTCGGCCCCGTGCATCGCCCGCATCAGCCGCGAGGAATACTTCGCGAAAATCGAGGAGGTCTGCCGCGTGTTAGATGGCAAGGGCAAGCGCGAGGTCTTCGACTCCCTGCGCGAGGAAATGACCGCCGCCGCCGGCCAACTGGATTTCGAAAAAGCCGCCAAGCTCCGCGACATCCTCCAGAACCTGGAAAAAACCCTCCGCCCGTCCCGCCAGTTCAGCCGCGGCCTCGGCATCCAGACCACGGTCCAGCCCGCCGAGGATCTGGCGGAACTCGGCGAGCACCTCCACCTCGCCGGACCGCCGCGCGTCATGGAGTGCTTCGACATCTCCAACGTCTCGTCCAACCACATCGTCGCATCGATGGTGCGCTTCACCGACGGCAAGCCGGACAACAAAAACTACCGCCGCTACCGCATCCGCAGCGTCACAGGCCAGGACGACTTCGCCTCCATGGCCGAGGTCATCCGCCGCCGCTACTCGCGCATCCTGTTGGAAAACAACGCCGCCAACCCCGACGCCGCGTTCTCCCAGGAAAACCCAACAGACGCCCTGCGCCGCCTCGCCCGCGAAGGCCGCGCGAAAATCCTCCTGCCGGACCTCGTCATCGTGGACGGCGGAAAAGGCCAGCTCGGCATGGCCGTCAGGGAGCTGCAAGCCCTCGGCCTGCACGACCTGCCGGTCGTCGGCTTGGCCAAGCAGCACGAGGAGATCTTCGTCCCCGGCCGCAGCGAATCCATCCGCATCCCGCACGACCGCGGCGCGCTCAAGCTGCTCCAGCGCATCCGCGACGAGGCCCACCGCTTCGCCAACGGCTACAACTCGCTGCTCTACCGCCGCCGCATGAAAGAAAGCCTGCTCGACGACTGCCCCGGCATGTCGGCGAACAAAAAGCGCCTCCTGTTGGAGAAATTCGGCAGCGTCGCGCGCTTGAAAAAAGCCGCGGCCGGCGAGCTTGCCAAGCTCCCCGGCATTTCCGAAAAAGCCGCCGCCGGGATTCTCGATTTCCTCAACCACGCGGGGTGAAGTTTCTAACTTCCCCGGCTCCACCGCTCCGGATGCGCTTCCGGGGGCCGCATCAAATCGAGCGCGCCGCCCAAAAGCATCCGCCGTCCGAATCCCGGTGCTGAGGTTGAATCCATGGCCGACTGCATACGTGCCAGCCCGCCGCAAATTTCTGCAAAATCGTCACGATGGGCTCACTCCTGAATCAGCGGCCCCAGCCGCGCGAGCCAGCCGGCGAGTTCCGCAGCCGCCCGTGTTTCCGGAAGCGCGTCGAGATCGTGCAGATTCCAGCGGTAAATCAGCTTGTAGCCGTCCCATTCGCCGCTCGCGCCGCAGTCGCGCATCCAGCCCGCCGCCTGCCGGTTTTCCGCCAGCACGTAACCGACCATCGACTCCGCGCCCGCCCGGAAAGCGGTTAGCCACATCAGCGCGAGCAGCAAGGTGCCGATGCCGCGACCTTGATCGGCGTCCAGCACGATGAGCGAAATTTCCGCTTCGGCGGGATGGGCGGCCTCCCGCCACCAGCTCGTGCCGCCCAGCGGACTGAATTCGCGGCTGGGATCGAGTACGGTCCAAGTCACGTGGGTTTCGGGACATTGCCGGAGCACGCGGTCGAGCATTTTATCGCCCACGACCTCGCCGGTGTGGGTCCAGAAGCGATTGTAGCGCGCCTCCGGCGAAAGCCGCCGGTAAGCCTCCGCCAGCGCCGGGCGGTCCTCCGGAATCAACGGCCGGGCGATGACCGGCACGCCGTCGCGCAGTTCGAGTTCCAGCCGCTCGGGGATTTCCATGCTGGAGTTTACTGCCGCGCGCGCTTATCGCAAAGACACAATCAGGCGCTGCGGCATGCGCATGCGGGGCGTCTGAAACGCGCGCATGTGAGTGTTCGCTTGAACATTCAAAAAATGCTCTTAACGTCCCGCCATGGCCTCGCCGGCAGTGGAGATTTTACGACAGCAATTGCGCGACAAGTTCCCGCAAGCCCATGGCTTGCGGCCGGAGCCGGTGTCGCCCGCGCCGCAGGGAAAACCTTTCCGCGCCGAGGCTTTTCCCCTCGGGGCCATCTCGGAAGTGGTGCCTGCGGGACCCGGCGCGGGCGTCGCCCTGCTGGTGGCCGGGCTGCTTGGCGAGCCCGCGGAGACGAGCCCGCACCCGGAGCTGGTGCTCGTCGATGGCGCGGACGCCTTTGATCCCGGTTCCTTCACCGGCGCGGCTTGCTCGAAGCTGCTGTGGGTCCGTTGCGACTCGGCGCTGGACATGCTCAAGGCGGCGGATTTGCTCGTCCATGACGGCAACGTGCCGTTCGTGTTGCTAGACGCGACCGGCGTGGCGCGGCGCGATCTCAACTCGCTTCCGGCGGCGGCCTGGTGGCGGCTGAAACAAACGGTCGAACGCACCGGCGGGCGGCTGGTCGTGCTGGCCGCCTTCCCGCTGGTGCCGTGCGCGAGCCTGCGGCTGTCGCTCTCCGCCGGGCTTTCGCTGGAGGATTTCGACCGCCCGCGCGGCGAGCTGCTAGAGCGCCTGCAGGCCGTCCCGGAAAAAATCCGCCGCGCCACCTGACCACCATGTTCGCCGCGCTCCATCTCCCGGATTTCCCGGTCGCCGCCGCCTTGCGGAGTCAGCCCGCGGCGCGGGATTTCCCCTGCGCCATCCTCGCCGTGCGCGGGCCGCGCGACCCGCAGGAAAAACTGCCGCTGCTTTCTATCAACCAAGCCGCGCGGACGGCGGGCATCGGGCCCGGCTGGCCGCTCAACCGGGCGCTCGTCCGCTGCCCGGACCTGCGGGTGATCCCGCGCGATTTGGCGGCGGAAACCGCCTTGCGGGACGAGCTCGTTTTCCTCGGCGAATCGCTCACCGCGGATGTCGAGATGACGGCGGCGGATTGCGTGACGCTCGATCTATCATGCCGGACGGCGCCGGTGTGCGCGGCGTTGGACGGGTTGTCGCTGGCTGGCGCGGAAATCCATCACGCCCGTGCGGACACGCCCGACCTCGCCAACCTGGCAGCCCGGCACGAGGCCACGCGGGGACGCATCGTTTCTCCGGCGGATCTCGCGCCGTTGCCGCTCGGCGCGCTCGGTTCGATCTCGCTGGATTCCGCTGCGCTCGCGCTGCTGGATTTGTGGGGGCTGCGGACGCTGGGGGATTTCATGAAACTGCCGCGGCAAGCGCTGGTCGAGCGGGTGGGTCCGGAACCGGGGAAATGGCACGACCTTCTCCACGGCAAATCCTGCCGCCTGCTGCGGCTCCACCGGCCGCCGGAATCCTTCGCGCAGGCGTTCGATTTCGAGGACGCCGTGGTCTCGCTCGAGCCCGTGGTTTTCGCCCTCAAACGGCTGCTGCACACCCTCGCCGGCCGGCTCGCGTCACGCCATTTGGCCGCGAGCAGCCTGGATTTCCGACTCATCCTGGAATCCGGCTGCGAGCTGGCGCGGCGGATCCGGCTGCCCGAGCCGCAGGCCGCGGTCGAGGGGATGTTAGCACCGCTGCAAACCTTGTTGGAATCGCTGCGGCCCGACGCGGCGGTGGCGGCGTTGCAGCTTGATGCCGAGACGAGCTTCGCCACGGCGGCGCAGCGTGAATGGTTCGGCCGGCACCTGCCGCAGCCGGAGCGCTGGGCGGAAACGCTGGCGAAACTCGAAGCGCTGCTAGGCCCGGGCCGCGTCGGCATCCCGGTGCCGGCGGAGTCATTTCGCCCGGACTCTTTCACACTCCACCCGGCGGCCGTTTCCGCTCCGCCGACCTATCCGGACTGTCCGCTACCTTTGCACCGGTTCCGCCCGCCCCGCGAAATCGCGGTGGCCTACGAATCGCGCGGCCGCCAACCGTGGCCGATGGCGTTGCTCAACGGCCCGCACCCGGGCGAGATCACCGACCGCCGCGGCCCCTTCCCCGCGTCCGGCGCGTGGTGGGAACCGGCCGGAGCGTGGCAGCGGCTGGAGTGGGACGTCCAGCTGGCGAGCCGCCATCTGTTGCGGCTCGTTTTTCAAACGCCGGACCGCTGGACACTCGAGGGGATTTACCGATGAAACCGGAGTTCGCAGAGCTGCACGCGCATTCCGCCTTCTCGTTCCTGCTAGGCGCGAGCCAGCCGGAAGCCATGGTCCGCCGCGCCGCGGAACTCGGCTACGGCACCATCGCCATCACCGACCGGGCGGGCTTTTACGGCTCCGCCCGCGCCCACCACGCGGCCAAGGAATGCGGCGTCCGCGCGGTGGTCGGCAGCCTGCTCGACCTGCCGGACGGGACGCGCTTTCCGGTGCTCTGCGCCTCGCGCGACGGCTACCGGGCGCTGTCGCGGCATCTCACGGACCGCCACCTGCTGCCGGGCGGAGATCACGGGATTTCTCCAACAGGAAACCATCTGCTCGCCCTCACCGGCGACCGCGACGGACCGGTCTGCCGACCCTTGTTAGCGAACGACCGTCAGGGCGCGCTGCGCGCCGCCGAGCGTTTGACCGGGCTTTTCGGCCGCGGCAACGTCTATGTGGAAATCCACCGCCACGGCCTGCGGGATGACGGCCGGCTGAACCGCGAGCTCGTCGATCTGGCAGCGCATCTCCGGCTGCCGCTGTTAGCCAGCAACGCGCCGCTGCACGCGACGCGCGGCGACCGCCGGCTGGCGGACGCCTTCGCCTGTCTCCGCCACCACCTGCCGCTCGACCGCGCGGGCCGCCTGCTCGCGCCCAACGGCGAGCGGCATTTGAAATCCCCGCGCGAAATGGCCGCGCTGTTTTCCGACCTGCCAGAAGCTGTTGGAAACACGCTGCGCCTCGCGGACCGCATCGGCTTCACCTTGGAAAACCTCGACTACCGCTTCCCGGATTTCCCGGACGGCCGGGGGAATCCGCTTTCGCTCACCGAGCAGACGACGCTGCTGCGCCGCCACGCCTACGCCGGCGCGTCGCGGCGTTACGGGATTTGCAGCGAGCGGGTGAAAAGCCAGTTGGAGCACGAGCTGGCGATGATCCACCGCTTGGGATTTCCCGGTTATTTCCTCATCGTCCACGACCTCGTCGAGTTCGCCCGCGGGCGCGGCATCCTCTGCCAGGGGCGCGGCTCGGCGGCGAACTCGGTGGTCTGTTACGCGCTGGGCATCACCGCCGTCGATCCGGTCGGCGGCGGGCTGTTGTTCGAGCGGTTTCTATCCGAAAACCGCAAGAGCTGGCCGGACATCGACATCGACTTCCCCTCCGGCGAGCGCCGCGAGGAGGTGATCCAGCACGTTTTCAAAAAATACGGCGCGCGCAACGCGGCGATGACCGCCAACGTCATCACTTACCGCCCGAAATCCGCGTTCCGGGAAATGAGCAAGGTGCTCGGTTTCCCGCCCTCGGTGGCGGAGCGGTTTTCCGGCAGCGCGTCTGCTTCCGAGGGCGGAAAGGCGGCGTTCGAGGAGCGCGTCGCGGGGATTTTGCCGCCGTCGCACCCGCGGCTGCCGGCGCTTTGCCATCTCTATCATGCCGTGCTCGGGATGCCGCGCCACCTCGGCCAGCACTCCGGCGGGATGATCGTCTGCGACCACGGGCTCGACGCGGTGGTGCCGTTGCAACCCGCCACCATGCCGGGGCGCACCGTCGTCCAGTGGGACAAGGACGACTGCGAGGACATGGGGATGGTGAAAATCGACCTGCTCGGACTCGGCATGTTAGCCGCGCTCGAGCACGCCTTGGAAATCCGCTCCCGCCTCGGCCAGCCGCTCGATCTGGCGGCGATCCCGATGGACGATCCGGCGGTCTTCGAGATGCTTTCCCGCGCCGACACCATCGGCACTTTCCAAGTGGAAAGCCGCGCGCAGATGGCCACCTTGCCGGTCATGCGGCCGCGGACGTTTTACGATCTCGCCATCCAGGTGGCCATCATCCGGCCCGGCCCGATCGTGGGCGACCTCGTCCATCCCTACCTGAACCGGCGCAACGGCCGCGAGAAAATCGACTGCATCCACCCCGCCTGCGAGGAAATCCTGGCGCGCACGTTAGGCGTCCCGTTGTTCCAGGAACAAGTGCTGCGGATGGCGATGGCGGTGGCCGGATTCAGCGGCGCGGAGGCCGACGAGCTCCGGCGGGCGATGGCCTTCAAGCGCAGCGACGACCGCATGGAAAGCGTCACCGCCAAGCTCCGCCTGCGGATGGGCGAGCGCGGAGTCGCGGCCGAGGTGCAGGAGAAAATCGTCGCGTCTATCGGCTCATTCGCGCTTTACGGATTTCCGGAGAGCCACGCCATTTCCTTCGCGCTCATCGCCTACGCGAGTTGCTGGCTCAAGGTCCACCACCCGGCGGAATTCTACGCCGGACTCGTCAACCACCAGCCGATGGGTTTCTACTCGGTCAACACGCTGCTGCAGGACGCGCAACGCCACGGCGTCCGCATCAGGCCGGTTTCCTGCATCCGGAGCAACGAACTAACGGAAGTGGAAAGCGCCGGCACCCTGCGCCTCGGCCTGCACCGCATCAAAGGCTTGTCCGCCGCGACGACGGGCCGGATCACCGGCGAAAGGGAGAAATCGGAGTTTTCCTCGCTGGAGGATTTCCTCGCGCGGGTGCGGCCGGGCGCGAAGGAAAAACGCGCGCTCGCCCAGGCCGGCGCCTTGAACGGGCTGCCGGAAATCAGCCACCGGCGCGAAGCCTTGTGGCAAGTCGAGCTGCCCTTGCATGATGATTTGCTCCTGCCGCGCCGCCCGGTCCGGCACGGGATTCTGCCGGTCATGTCGGCGGCGGAGCGCTTGTCGGCCGACTTCGCCACGCAAGGAGCCAGCACCGGCCCGCACCCGATATTTCTCTGGCGGGAAAATCAAGGCACCCGCAACATTCTCCGCGCCAGCGATTTACAAAACCTCCCGCACGGCATTCCCGTCACCGTCGCCGGCATGGCGATCTGCCGCCAGCGGCCCGGCACCGCCAAGGGACATTGTTTCATTTCCCTCGAAGACGAGACCGGCATCGCCAATCTCTTCGTCCCGAAAACCACGTTTCACCGCCTGCGGGGCGTGATCACCAGCGAGCCGTTTCTCCGGGTGGAGGGCATTCTCCAGCGCTCCGAGGGCGACCAGCCCACTGTCTATGTATTCCACATCGAGCCGCTGTCCGGGATCGAGCCGGAGCACGCCGCGCGGTCGCATGATTTCCACTGAGGATCGGCCTTAAAACGTCATCGGCGGATGTTGAAGGGGGAACCTACAACATCCGCCGACTTGTTTTGGGGGGAGTGTGCCGTGGTCCGCGTCACTTTGGGGGGGATGTGACAGCAGCGACACACAAGATGTATCCCATTTCCGGCCATGAGCCATGACGTGATCGCGTAGCAACCATCGTTTGTATTCAGAAATCCGAGTCCCTCACCCGCCGAGTCGGCGGAGGTTGAAGGGGGACCCCGCAACCTCCGCCGACTGTTTTGGGGGGAGACTACCCGCTCACGGCAAGCGCTGGGGGGCGGCGCTTGCCGTGAATCCGGAATTTTGTTTTCCCTGTTTCCACCCGCACGCCATGACGCGCGGACTTTCGCAAGGGTCGCTAATTCAACATTTATCACAGATGAGTTCAAGCAATTTCTGGCGACCTATTGGTCACATGCCGATTGCGGGTTGAAGTCGGCCGCGCGATCTCCATTCTCGCGGCATGCGAGAGGATACCCGCCGATGGATCGAGGGCGATCAAGCCCACTGCTGGCATCCGTTCACGCGGCAGGCCGAGTGGTGTGGGCGCGGCCACGAGCCGCTGGTGTTAGTCCGCGGCGCGGGCTCGTGGTTGTGGGATTCCGAGGGGCGGCGCTATCTGGATGGCAACTCCTCAATCTGGACTAACATCCACGGCCACGCCCACCCGGCGATCAACGCGGCGATCCAGGAGCAGCTGGGGAAAGTCGCGCACACGTCGTTTCTCGGCTTCACCCATCCGTTAGCGGGCGAGCTGGCGGAACGGCTTTGCGGGTTTTTCCCGGAGCGGACATTGGAGCGCGTTTTTTTCTCCGACGACGGCTCGACCGCCGTCGAGTGCGCTTTGAAAATGGCCGTGCAATACCGCCAGCAAACCGGCCAAGCCGCGCGCAGCGGCTTCGTCGCTTTTTCCAACGGCTACCACGGCGACACCCTCGGTGCGGCCTCGCTCGGCGGGGTGGGGCGGTTTTTCGAACGTTTCCGCGGCAGCGGATATCCCGTCCAGCACGTCGGATCGATGGACGAGCTTCGCGAAATTTCCGCTCAAACCATCGCCGGCGTCGTCATCGAGCCGCTGATCCAAGGAGTCAACGAGATGCGCCCGTGGCCTGCCGGCATGCTCGCCGAGCTGCGGCAGTGGTGTGATGAAAACGGCGTCCATCTCATCCTCGACGAAGTCATGACCGGCTTCGGCCGCAGCGGGGAAATGTTCGCCTGCCAGCGCGAGGCCGTGGTCCCGGATTTCCTCTGCCTCGCCAAGGGTCTCACCGGCGGTTATTTGCCGCTCGCCGCCACGCTCACCAGCGGGAAAATCTACGACGCCTTCCTCGGTGCCGCGGACCGCGCCTTTTACTACGGCCATAGCTACACCGCGAATCCGTTAGGCTGCGCCGCGGCCCTGGCCAGCCTCGACGTTTTCGAGCAGGAAAAAACCCTCAGTCAGCTGCCGGAAAAAATCGCCCGCCTCGCCACCGGCCTCGCGGATTTGAAATCCCGCCACCCGCTGGTTCACGAAATCCGCCAATGCGGCTTCATCGCCGGCATCGAGCTCCGCCGTCCGGATGGCGGGAAATTCCCGCCCGGCGAGCGTTTCGGCGAGGCGATCTGCCTCGCCGCCCGCGCCCACGGCCTGCTCACCCGGCCGATTTTGGACACCATCGTCCTCATGCCGCCGCTCGCCACTCACCTCGGCGAGATCGACCACGCGATTCACGCGCTCGACCTCGCACTCGGGTAGCGCGTCCCTAATCAAGCCGGAAATAATCCGGCTTGACACGTCTATGGCCGTGGTCTCCCTTTTGACGACTGTCTGTATGACGCTAAAAAACCACAGAAAATCCCGTCAAATTTCCGCGCGATGGTCCGCGCTTTTGGCTTGTTCCCTCCTCGGCGTCATCCCGGTATCCCGCGTGGAAGCCCAGGAACCTCCGGCCGCTCCGGCGGCGCCTGTCGCCCCGGCGACTTTGAACCGCCTCTTCGGCGAGGCCGAAGCCGCTTTTGCAGCAAAAGATTATCTCACAGCAGTCGCCAAAATCGAAGAACTGCTCAAAGCCCTCGGTCCTAACAAGGATGCGCCCTTGGAGCTCCTTTATTTCAATATCGGTCTGGGAAACCTGCTGGCCGCCAAGCCGGTCGAGGCCGAAGCCGGATTCACCGACTATTTGAAAAGATTTCCCAAAGGCGAATACGCCAGCCGCAGCTATCTGGGGGTCGGCCGCGCGTGCATCGATCAAGCCACGCCGGAGAAAAAAGAGCGCGCCATCGAGGCGCTCAAGCTCGCCGCGCAAGACCCGAAATTCCGCTCGGAAGCCGGTCTCTGGCTCGGCCAGGTGTATAACGACCTCGGCAAACGCGAGGAAGCCCTCGTCGTTTTCAAGAGCCTGATGGGCTCGGACATCCGCTCGCCCCAACAGACCACCGCCGCGGTGGAAGTCATCGGGCTGCTCGCCGACATCGGCAAAATCGAAGACCTCATTCTCTATCTGGACCGCCTGAGCAACCAGGCTGGAGTGCGCGACGCGCTCGCTTGGTATGCCAACCAGGTCATCGTCCGTGGCGACGAACTGGTGGGAGCCCAAGCCTACGAGTCGGCGCTCGTGATTTACCGGTCCGTCCCGCCGCGCAGCCAGATCGTGGAGATCCAGAAAACCGCTCTGGATGCCCAGCGCAAGGATTTGAAAATCCTCGAAGCCCGCGTCGAACTGGAAAAGACCAAGCCGCTCGGCCAACGCTCCTCCGCTTCCGAATTGGTCGGCAATCTCAAGCCCGCCATCGAATTGGCCGAGAAAGCGCTGGTCGCCGTCGAGGAAAAGGCCGATCTGGACGCCGCCCTGCTGATGCGCCGCGGCCGCTGCCTCTACTACCTTGACCGCCACGAGGAAGCCCTGGTCTGCTTCCGCACGCTCCGCAACAAATACGCCTCCGCGCCCGACGCCAAAGCCGCCGCTTACGCGGAAATCGTCATTCTCAACAAGCTCAAGAACATCCCCGAGATCAAAGTCCTCTGCGACGCCTACCTGCGGAAATATCCCGATGCCGACAATGTCGAGCAAGTCGGCACGCTCGCCGGCGAGGTGCTCGTCCAGAGCGGAAACTGGCCCGAAGTCGGCAAGTTCTATCGCAGTCTCGAAACCAAGTTCCCCCAGTCCGAGAGTCTCGACCGCTACACCTTCTTCCAAGGACTGGCGATTTTCCAAGAGGGCAACTTCAAGGAAGCCACTCCCATTTTCACCAAGTTCCTCAAGAACTTCCCCAACAGCCCGCTGGCGGAAAACGCCATGTACTACGTGGCGATGTCGAATTTCCTGACGAACAATTACAAGGAAACCCTCAAGTCCTGCAAAGAATACCTCTCCAAATTCCCGGACGGCCGCTACGCCGGCGACATGCGCTACCGGCTCTCGTTCATCGACTTCAATGACAAGGACGTGGACCAGTCCGACAAGATCATCAAGGACCTGTCCAACTTCCTCGGCCAGCATCCCGACGACACCTCCGCGGGCTCGATGTATTGCCTGCTTGCCGACACTTATAAGAAAAAAACCTCCGACAAGCCCGACGAGCTGGTGAAGTTCCAAAAGCTCGCGCTCGACGCCTACAAGAACGCCGTTTGGTCTGATAGTTCCGACGACGTGATTCAATACGCGCTGGATTCCGCCACCACGATGCTCTCCGGCAACAAGGACTACGCCGCCATCGCCGCGCTCCACAGCGAGTTTCTCCAACGCAAGCCGGACAGCTCGCTGGCCCTGCTTTCCGCCTCGTGGGTCGCCAAAATGAAAGCCCGCGAAGGCAAAGGCGCGGAAGCGGCCGAAATGCTCGCCAACGCCCTCAAATCCCGAGTCGCCAACCCGTCCGCCGAGCAAGTCGAGTTCCTCATCGACGAGATGGTCAAAACCCTCGTCCCGCGCAAGAAAGCGGCGGAGGTCGACATCGACGCCCTGGACAAACAGCTCGTCGACATCCTCAACAAAGCGATCGGCACCCAGGAAAACGCGACCACCAACGCCCGGCTCTACTACGCCCGCGCCCGCCTCGCCCAACTGTTAAAGCGCGCCGACCGCTCGGATCTCTATCTGAAAGGCATCGCCACCATCAACGCCAAGGACCCGTCGGTCCTCAGCCCCGCGCTGCTCTCCGTCTCCGGCGACATTCTGCTCAAGCTCGGCAGCCTGGACGAGGCGGAAGCCATGTTCAAACGGCTCGTCGAGCGCTACAAGGACGGCATGTTCGCCGACGCCGGCCCCGTCGGTCTGGGCTACATCGCCATGGCGCGCAAGCAGCCGGATGCGGCGTTGAAAATTTTCGAAACCGCCTTGGACACCAATCCCGGCATGTCCCGCTTCAAGGAAACCACCCTCGGCAAACTCGAGGCGCTCGCCGCGCTCGGCCAGTTCGAGCCCGCCGAGAAGCTCGCCCTCGAGGTCGTCGGCGACAAAATGTTCCGCGGCGAATCGGCGGGGAAAGCCTATCTCATTTTGGCCCGGATCTACCGCACGCAAGCCGACAAGGCCGCGGGTGCGGACGCCAAGGCCGAGTTGCTCAAGAAAGCCCACGGCACTTACCAGCGGGTTTACATCGCCTATCAAAGCGTCCCCGACGTCTGCGCCGAAGCCTACTGGCAGGCCTATGAAACCGCGACCGACCTGGGTGACACCACCCTCGCCGACGAAACGCTCAAGGCGCTCGCCGCCAACCCGAAACTCAAGAACACCGCGCGCGCCAAGAAGGCCGTCGAGTTAGCCAAGTAATTTTCCCCACCCATGATGCTTCCCTCGCACACATTCCGGTCAGCCCTGCTGGCATGCGCGGCCGCCACCTTGCCACTGTCATGGGCAAGCGCTGCGGAACCGATCCGCATCGTCTTCCAGAACGGCCGCTCGGTGCCGATTTCCTCCGTGGCGCTGCAAGGTGACAAGCTCACCATCACCGCCGCCTTCGAGAGTTTCACTCCCGGGCAGTCCTTCCCGCTCGCCATGGCCGACCACGTGTTCGGTGAGAAACCCGCCGAGCTCAATCCGGGGATCGCCCTGTTGCTGATGGGCAAACCGGCCGACGCGCTCAAGCTGCTCGAACCCATCGTCGCCGCGCAACGCATCACCGCCAAGATTCCCGGGAATTTCTGGCTCGACGCCGCCCGCGCCTCGCTCGTCGCCCACGCGGTGAACGGAAATTCCGCCAAGTGCGTCGAGATCGGCAAGGAAATCTCCGACGCCACGCCCGCCCAAGGCATCGATCCCTTCGTTTCGCTCGGCAAGGCCCTGCTCCTCCCCGCTTCCACCAGCGCCGAGGACCGCCAAGTCGCCCTCGGCGACCTCACCACCGACAACCTGCCAGCCGATGTCTGTGCCTACGCGGCCTTCTACCGCGGCAACCTTCTCAGCGAACTGAAGCGCGACCCGGACCCGGCCAAAGCCCTCCAACAGAATGCCGCCGCCCTCGAAGCCTATCTCATGGTTCCCTGCATCTATCCGTCAGGCGGCATGGTTCTCAACAGCGTCGCCGAGCTCAGGGCCGCGGAATTCCTCGTCACCCTCGACCGCCGCGAGGAAGCCGTCGCCCTTCTCAACTCGTCCCTCCGGGAGGCGACCGGAACCTTGGTCGCCGAGGAAGCCCGCAAGCGGCTAGAAAGCTTGAAATGATTTCCCCGTCTCCTTTTCCCATTCAAAATCACACCACACACACCATGAAAAACACCATCCAAAAGGGCGTCTACGCCGCTCTCGTGTTGCTTCCGATGACTGCCTTCGGAGCTGAAGCCAAAGCCGGCGTCACCAAGAAAACCCTCATCGACACCTACCTCGAAGGCGGTTGGGTCATGCACCTCTTGTTGTTGTTCTCCATCGGCATGGTCTGGCTGATCATCGACATCTGGTTGCGCACCAACAGCAAGAAAATGACGCCACAGGAAGACGTCACCATGGCGCAGGACCTGTTCCGCGCCGGCGACTACGTGGGCGCCTATCAAGCGATGAAAGCGAGCTTCAGCCCCTTCGCCGAAGTGATGCGCGCCGGTCTCGGCTCCGTCGGCTACGGCAAGGAAGCCACCGAGGACGCGCTCTACTCCACCGTTGAAAAAGTGAACTCCACCCTCCAAACCCGCATCAACTATCTGTCAGTTATCGGGGTTTGCGCGCCGATGATCGGACTGCTCGGAACCGTCGGCGGGATGAAGGGAGCCTTCGGCAGCCTCGGCACCGCCGGACTTTCCAGCGGCGTGGGCGAACTCGCCGGCCACATCGGCGAGGTGCTCGTCGCCACCGCCACCGGACTGCTGGTCGCCATCCCCGCGTTCATGGCCTTCTATTTCCTGCGCAACAAATTGCAGGGAGCGGTCCATCATCTTCACGAAGAAACCGAACACCTGTTCCGCAACGCGCCTTACGATTACCTGAAGGACGCCGACGTCGGCCAGGAAGAGACCTACGCGGCCTTGCCGAACTGGGTCCAAGCCCCCGAAGGCTGAGCCTCGCTCCGCCTCTTTATTAACAACCCTTTAATTAACTGATCCTATGGCCGGTGGTGGTGGTGGTGGAGACGGGGAACCTGAGTTCCAGATCGCTCCGATGATCGACGTGCTGCTCGTGCTGCTCGTGTTCTTCGTCATGATCACCTCCGCCGAGGTGCTCAAAGTGGACAAGAACATCGTCCTGCCAGTGTCGCCCAACGCGAAGGCGCGCGAGCCGGAAATGGCCAAGCACGAAATGGCCGTGAACGTCCGTTTCGACGCCAAATCCAACAAGGGCATCCTCGTCGTGGACGACCGCGAATATAACAACTGGCCCGACGTCGTTCCCATCCTCCAGGAAAGTCACAAGCGCGACGACAAGCTCCGCATCGTGGTCCGCGGCGACGCCGCCGTGCCCGCCGGCGAGATCCAGCGAATCATGAACCTCATCGGGGAAGCCGGCATCGCCGACATCGCCTTCGCCTCCTCCAACAAGTGACCCGCCCATGAAACGAAACCGCCGTCACCGCCGGAAGGCCAACGCCGAAGTCAACCTCGGCTTCCAGATCGCGCCGATGATCGACGTGGTCTTCGTCATCCTGCTTTTCTTCATCGTCCAAGCCAGTGACATCCAGGTGGAAAACGCCCATGTCACCAAGCTGCCCGGCACGGTGGAACTCAAGGAAGGGATCGTCACTCCGGACGAAATCGCCGTCCGCATCGAGGACGACGGCCAAGTCTATCTCAATGACGACCCGCTCGACACCCCGGAGGCCAAGCTACTGCCGGAATTCGCCAGCAACCTGAACCAACTGCGGGAAAGCAGCGACGCCTCGAAATCCGAAGTGCTGGTGACCATTTACGCCAACGACCTTGCGCGCTATGAAAGGGTGGTTGATGTTCTCGACGCCCTGAGCCGCGCGAAAATCTCAAACGTCAGCTTTCAAGCCGGAAGCTCGGAGTGATCCCAATCCGTCAGCCTGCACAACGACTCATCCACTGCCACCATGGAAATTTACGATAGCGAAGGAAACCTCATCCACGTTGAGGAAAAGAAGCAGGGATTCTGGGCCAAGATCGGCGGCGGCTCGCTCCTGATCGCGGCGCTGTTCCACGTCGTCCTGCTCGTCATCGGCGGGTTCTGGGTGTTCCAGATCATCAAGGAGCCCGAGAAAAAAGTCGATTTCATGCCCCCCGGCGGCGGCGGTGGCGAGCGCGGCGCCGAGCACAAGGTGCAGCAGAAAAAGCGCGCGCAAATCACCCCGACCACCAACTCCAAGCGGGTCTTCGCCGAAGGCGCGTCGTCCTCCTACGCCATCCCCGAGCAGGGCGACACCTTCGGTGAAATGTCCACGCTCAGCTCGCTCAGCGGCGGCGGCATGTCCGGCGGGCTCGGTGGCTCCGGCACGGGCGCGGGATTCGGCAAAGGCGCCGGCATGGGCGGCGGACTCGGCATGGGCGGCGGCGCGGGCAAACTCTTCGGACTGATCCCGGAAACCATGCGCAAGCGTTGCTCCAAGGAAGACCGTCTCGCCCGCCTCAAGGAATACGGCGGCACCCCGGCTTGTGAAGAGGCGGTTCTCAAGTCGCTTCGCTGGCTGAAAAGCCAGCAAAAGCCCGATGGTTCCTGGCCAGGAAGAAGTCCAGCCATGACGGGTTTGGTGCTGCTTGCCTATTTCGGCCACTGCGAAACCCCGGCCTCTGAGGAATTTGGGGATTCTTGCATGAAGGGAATTGTTTATTTGGTGAATCTCGGGATGAAAAACGACGGGAAACTGGCCGGTAACTTCACTGTCACTAGCTGGTGTTACGAGCACGGCATCGCCACCTACGCCCTGGGAGAGGCTGCCACGTTCTGCAAAGAGGGGAAAATCGAAGTCCCCAACCTGATGGAAGTCACGGAAAAAGCCGGCCAGTTCATCATCGACAACCAACACAAGAATGGCGGCTGGTCGTACCTTTATGCTACGGAAAATGGCCACACCGACACTTCAGTCGTCGGGTGGCAGCTCCAAGCACTCAAGGCATGCAGCCACACCAACATTAAATACAAAGGGCTGAACTCAGCCGTCAGCAAAGGTCTTAGATATCTGGGCGAAATGCAGAATGAGAATGGAGGTTTTGGCTATAATGGTCCGAACTCCATTGCTGGCGGCGGCAAGTATTTCGCGCTGACCGGTGCGGGCGTGCTTTGCCATCAGATGTGGGGCAAGGGAGGTCTTTCGGAAGCCCGCAAGGGCGTGAAATACATCAGGCAAAACTCCAAGTTCGATTGGAACACCGAGGACTCCGACCTTTACGCCCATTATTATGAATCCCAAGCCATGATGCAGGCGGGCGGCGACGATTGGAAATTTTACAACGATCTCTTCCGCGACCAACTGCTCAACAACCAAAATCCGGAAGGCTCATGGAAAGCTACCAAACGCGAGATGCATGGTGATACCGAGGTTTACCGCACCGCGCTCTGCACCCTGATGTTGGAAGTCTATTATCGTTTCCTCAAGTCCAGCGGCGGCAGCAACAAGGAAAAATCCGGCATCTGAGCCCGACGGTGGCATCAAAAATGTAAGGATCGCCCGATTCCTAGCGTAAAACGCCCACTCCCGGGCCCGGGCTTGCCTTCACTCCTTGCATCAATAAACTCCCCACCATCTTCATGAAGTGCTGCCATTTATCAGTCGCGGGGTTTCTATGCTCCGCCCTCGTCGCCACCGCCGCCGCTGAGACTCCGGCCCCGGCCGTCAAGGAAATGAACTTCCTCGAAATCCTCGCGAAGGGCGGCATCATGATGTATCCGCTCGGCCTGATGTCGGTCATCACCGTCGTGTTGATCCTCATTTTCCTCCTGACGGTCCGCCGCAACGCCATCGTCAGCGACCGCTTCATGAACAGCGCCGAGACGATGATCCGCAAACGCGACTTCCTCGGCCTGAGCGCCCTCAGCCACCGCCGCAACGAGTGCATGGCCCGCGTCACCCAGAAAACCCTCGATTTCATGGCGGCCAATCCGGGCACCCCGTTCGAAAACGTCCGCGAAGTCGCCCAGACCGAAGGCTCCCACCAAGCCGGCATGCTCACCTCCCGCATCACCTATCTCGCCGACATCGGCGCGATCGCCCCGATGGTCGGCTTGCTCGGAACCGTGTTCGGGATGATCGAGGCCTTCATGCAAATCTACTCGGGCCAAGTCCAGGGCGTGCGCGAAATGGGATTGGCCGAGGGCGTTTCCAAAGCACTCATCGCCACCGCCGGCGGCCTCGCCATCAGCATTCCGGCGCTCGCCTTCTACTCGATCTTCCGCGGCCGGGTGCAAAAATACGTTTCCGAACTCGAAGCGGCCTGCACCCACTTCGTCATCCTCCTGCACGCGCAACTGGAGCGCCAACCGGTCCAGCCCTACGCAAGTCCGGTCCAACGCGCCCGCGAAGACTACGCCATGCCCGTCGCCTCCCCGCTCTCCGCGGAACGTCCCGACCTGCACGGCATCTAATTGACACAGGGATGAAATTCTCCAATCGCCAGCCGCCAGCGATTGCCATCCAGTTGGCACCGATGATCGACATCCTGCTCCTGCTGCTGAGCTTTTTCATCATCAGCTGGCAGTTCAGCAAATCCGAGACCGAGCTCAACGTCTCCGTCCCCACCGCCCAGGAAGGCGCGGAACCCGAGCGCGTCCGCGGGGAAATCATCATCAACGTGCTCGCCGACGGCGTGATCCGCGTCGAGGGCCTCGCCGTGGACCGCCAGCAGTTGTTCGACAAGCTTTCCGCCATCGCCAAGCAATTCGAGAACCAGCCGGTGCGGATCCGCGGCGATGGCGGCGTCGCCTATCAACGCATCGTCGAAGTGATCGACACCTGCCAGAAAGCCGGGATTTGGAACATTTCCTTCGCGACCCAACGCCCGGAACCCGACAAGTGATTCACTTGGCAAACGTCCCGAAACGGACCACGCTCCCCGCATCTTGAAACGCGCGCTCGCCCTTCTCATCCTCGTCGTCAGTCCGGTCGTCGCCCAGATCCCCCGGGCCGAGGCCGTCGATCCCGCGCTGAGCCCGGATGCCTCCAACGACTTCTTCCTGCGCGGCAAAAACCTCTACGACTCCGCCCAGGCGAGCACCACCCAGCAAAACCGCGTCGATTACTTCCAGCGCGCCGCCCAGATATTTTCCGAATACCTCACCGCCTTTCCCAACCATCCCAACGCCGAAATGGCCTGGTGGTACCTGGGAAACAGCTACTACCAGTCCGGCCAGATCGACGACGGGAAACGCTGCTTCAGCACCTTGCTCAACCGCTACGGCAAGGGCAAGTGGGCCGCCGCCGCCGCCTACACGCTCGCCGCGGACCACTATAACAAGTCGGAATACGCCTTCGCCGCGCCCATGTTCGAGCGCTTCGCCGCGAACTCCGCCAAACCCGAAGAGCAAGTCCGCGGCTCCTACCTCGCCGGAAACTGCTATCGCCTGCTCGGCCGCGATCGCGAGGCCATCAGCGCGTTCCGAAAAATCGTCGAAAACCCCGGCAGCGGTTTGTATGCCGCGCAAGCCAAAGTCGCGCTCGGCCACCTGTCACTCAAGACCGGCAAGGGCCCGGAAGCCCTCGCGCTTTTTGAAGAAGTCATCGCCGGACCCTCCTCCGCGAAAATCCGCGGCGAGGCGGCACTGCACGCGTCGCTCACCGCCACCAAGCTCGGCAAGACCGACGTCGCCGACAAATACCTCCAGCTCATCCTTCGCACGCCCGGCATGGAGGACTTCAGCCCGGACGCCCAGACCGCGCTGATGGCCAATTTGTTCGCCAAAAAAGAATACCGCGAAGTCACCGACATCTTCCGCCGCAGCACCACCAAGGCCCTCGGTGACAAGGAAGCCGACCGCCTGATGATCGCCGGCCGCGCCTACATGCGCCTGCAACTGCCAAGCGAAGCGCTCCAGCTTTTCCGCGAAGTCGAGCGCTTGGTTCAGCCCGAGGCCGACACCGCCTTCCAAGCCTCCTACTACCGGCTGCTGTGCTTTTTCCAAATCGAAGGCCGCCACCTGCCCGACCAAGTGGACGCGTTCCTGCAACTCTACAGCAAGTCCCGCCCGCTCGATCCCCGCATCCATACCGCCCTGATGATGAAGGCGGAAACCTTGTTCTCCAACAAAGACGTCGCCGGCGCCGCCAAGGTTTACAGCGAGATCAACGCCTCTGTCATCAGCGAGAAAAACCGCCCCGGCCTGCTCTATCAGCGCGGCTGGTGCCTCGCCGAGGCCGGCGACGCCCAAGGCGCGATCCGCTCGTTCAGCGACTTCATCAACAAATATCCCACCGATTCCCGGGTCCCCTCCGCCATCGCCAAGCGCGCCACCGCTTATGCCCAGAGCGCCGAGCCCGCCAAAGCCATCGCCGATTACGACCGCCTGACCGCCGCCGGAATCCCGGAGGATCTCAACTCGTTCGGCTGGCTCGAGTCCGCCCGCCTCCGCCGCGCCGAGAGCAACATCCCGGACATGATCGTCCGCTACCAAGGGCTCCTCAAAAACGTCAAAAACCTCAGCGACAACCTGCAAGCCGAGGCCAACTACTGGATCGGCTGGGGACTCGTGAAAACCAATGTCGCCAAGGACGCCGTCGCCTACCTCGAAAAGGCCCGCACCCTCCGCCCGGACGCTTACGCCAAACACGCCGGACTTCTCCTCATCCTCGGCTACTTCGCCTCCCAAGATCCTCAGAAACTCGCCGCCGAGATCAACCTCGCCATCGAAGGAAAATATGACGCCGACATCCCCGACCAGGCGATCCAGTGGTCCGGCATGCAATCCTACAACGCCGGTGATTACTCCTCCGCCGCCAAGTCGCTCGCCCTCGTTTCCAATCCCAAGGAACCCCGCGAAACCCCCAAGGAAGTCTGGCGCTACCTCGCCAAGGCCCGCCTCGGGGCCGGCGATCCCGAGGGCGCGCTCACCGCGGCCAACAACGTGCTCGCCATCGAGGACAATTCCGGCTGGAAAGCCGACGGCCTGCTCGACCGCGGCCGCGCCCTGCTCGCCCTCAAGCGCCCCGAAGAAGCCCGCAAGGCCGCCGACGAAGCGCTCGCCCTCCGCCCGCAAGGCCACACCAGCGCCGGCCTCAACATCCTCGTCGGTGATCTCGAACTCACGGCCGGCGACGCCAAGACCGCCGCCGGAAAATACCTCATCGTCGTCGAGTTCCACGACGACAAAGAGCTCAAGCCGCTCGCGCTTTGGAAGCTCATCCAAGCCCTTGAACAACAAGGCGACCGCGTCGAAGCTGAAAAATACGGTCAGAAACTCCGGACCGAATTTCCCGGTTGGAACCCACCCGTTCGTTAGCAAATTCAAGCGCCCCTTCTCATTCCATGACACCTCCCGCCATCACTTCCGCACCGACCAAGCCCGCCAAGCGCAAATCCGAAATCGCCTGGACGCCCGAGAAATCCGCCGAGCTCTACGGCGTCGAGACCTGGGGCCACAGCTTCTTCGGGGTCAATAAGCAAGGCCACGTCACCGTCCGCCTTGAGGACGACGAGGCCCAGGCCGAGGTCTCGCTCTTCGAGGTCATCGACGGCCTCCGCGACCGCGGCACCCACCTGCCCGTGCTCCTCCGTTTCCGCGACCTCCTCCACTCCCGCATCGCGGAAATCAACGAGTCGTTCAACAAGGCCATCAAGGAAACCAAATACCGCGGCGAATACCGCGGCGTCTATCCGATCAAGGTCAACCAGCAGCGCCAGGTCATCGAGGAAATCGCCGAGTTCGGCAAAAAATACCATTACGGCCTCGAAGCCGGCTCCAAGCCCGAGCTCATCGCCGCGCTCGCCCACATGCACGACCCCGAGGCCTACCTCGTTTGCAACGGCTACAAGGACGAGGAATTCATCGACCTCGCGCTCCAAGCCCAGAAAATGGGCCTCCGCGTCATGCTCGTGCTGGAAATGCCCAGCGAGCTCGACCTCATCCTCGAACGCTCGCGCAAAATCGGCGTCCTCCCCAATCTCGGCGTCCGCGTCCGCCTTTCCACCAAGGGCTCCGGCCACTGGCAGGACAGCGCCGGCGACAAATCCGTCTTCGGCCTCAACGCCTCGCAGGTCATCGCCGTGGTCGATCACCTCAAGCAAGCCGGCTACATCGGCTGCTTGAAAATGCTCCATTATCACCAAGGCTCGCAGATTCCTAACATCGCCGCCATCCGCGAAGGCGCGACCGAGGCGGTGAGAATGTATTGCGACCTCGTCAAGGAAGGCGCGCCCATGGGCGTGCTCGACATCGGCGGCGGCATGGCGGTCGATTACGACGGCTCCCACACCAACTTCCACTCGTCCTGCAACTACTCCGTCGCGGAATACTGCACCGACATCGTCGAGGTCGTCTCACAGATTTGTGACAAGGCCGGCGTCGCCCACCCCAACCTCATCTCCGAGTCCGGCCGCGCCGTCGTCGCCTACTACTCGGTGCTCGTTTTCAACATCCTCGACGTCACCAGCGCCCAGACCAGCGAGGAAGCCCCGCCGATTCCGGAAAACGCCCCGCAGAACCTCATGAACATCATCGAGGTCAACAAGGTCATCCATAAGAAGAACCTCCAGGAGTGCTTCAACGACGCGATGTATTACCGCGACCAGATGCGCGCCCAGTTCTTCTACGGCGCCGCCACCCTCCGCGAGCGCGGTCTGGCAGAAGCGTGGTTCTGGCACATCCTCACCCGCATTTCCAACCTCATCGCAGAGCTCGACGACATCCCGGAAGACCTCCGCGAGCTGTCCTCCACCCTCGTCGATTTCTACTACGGGAATTTCTCGCTGTTCCAATCCCTGCCTGATTCCTGGGCCATCGACCAGGTCTTCCCGGTCATGCCGATTCACCGCCTGGACGAAAAACCGCGCCACCGCGCCGTGCTCGCCGACATCACCTGCGACTGCGACGGCAAGATCGACCGCTTCATCGACAAGGAGGACGTCGCGAAAATCCTCCCGCTCCACGACTTCAAACAAGGCGAACCCTACTACCTCGCCGTGTTCCTCGTCGGGGCCTATCAGGAAACCCTCGGCGACCTCCACAACCTGCTAGGCGACACCAACGTCGTCGGCGTCCACTTGGAAAAGGGCAAGCCGGTTTACACCCACGAGGTCGAGGGCGACACCGTCGCCGACGTGCTCAGCTACGTCGAGTTCGACCCCAAGGAGCTCGTCACCCGCTTCCGCAACTTCGCCGAAAAGGCCGTCGCCGAAGGCCGCATCTCGCCGAAAGAGCGCCGCGAAATCCTCGATCTCTTCCGCGAGGGCCTATCAGGCTACACCTACTTCGAGAGCTGAAACCGGATTCACTCCTTGGCGGCCGTGCCGGCGTCGTCGGGCGGCAGGATCTCGTCGGTGAGGCGCTTGGCACCGGCGTCGGCGAGGTTGCTTTGCGGATAGATGCTGCGGGCCTTCAGATACCATGAAAGCGCGGAGCCGATCTGTTTGGGCGTGCGGTTTTCAAACTGCCGCGCCTTGTCGAGCGCGCGGGTGAAATCCGCCACCTTGGGGGCGAGCAGTTCTAACTCCCGGCCGAGTTTCGGATCATCCGGGAAATCCTCGCGCATCTTGGCGAGCTGTTCCCACGCCGCGTAGTCCTGGCCCATCTTGCTGAATTCCGATGCCTTGCCGAGCGCGGTTTCGATCTTCGTCAGGCTGGTCATGATCTGTTTGAAAGCGTCCTCGCGCGTCGCGTCGCCTTGGATGGCCGGGGCGATTTCATACTGGCGGCGGGCGACCTCGCGGAAGTTGCCCTCGCTGAGCAAGCGGTCGAAATCGTTGCGGATCATGACGAGTCCGCCGGAGTTGCTGACGAGATTCCGGAACTCCTTGAGCTTCGGATTGGTCGGCCAGATCTCGGCGGCGGCTTGGATTTTCGCGGCGGCCTTGTCGCTTTCCTTGGCGAGCAAATGGCCCTTGGCCTCCTCGATCGCGAGGTCCGAGGCGAGCGTGTAAGCGGCGATGGCGCTGTCCACCTTGGACGAGGGGAAATCCTTGGCGGAACTTTTCAAGCGCTCTGCCAGCTCCATGGTCTTGGTATAGTCGTGCGCTTGGAGCGTGCCGTAGAGCTCGTGCAAATCGCGGACGTATTCGGCGACGCGGCGTTTTTTCTCCAAGGAAAGAGTCGCCACCGGCGCGAGGTATTCGCCGAGCGCGTAGGCTTCCATCAGACGCTGCGAGGCGTTGTGCAGCTCGTCCCGCGAGAGCATGAGATCGAACGCCTCGATGTATTTCGCGGTCTCGCGGATGGCTTCGTTAGAAAGCGAGTCGAGGGAAGCCACGGTCGGGCTGACTCCGACGGATTCGGAAAACAACTTGGAGACGTCGGAGTCCTTGTCCACGCGGAGAGTGGCGTCGCCGTCCTTCCAGATCTGGTTATAAAAGCGGGCGGCCATCAGCACGTGCTCGTAGCGGCGCTGCACGAACCACTGGATCATGCTGACTTGGTATTGCGCCTTGGTCCGGAGGGTTCCCGCTTCGGTGCGGACGATGTTGGCTTTCTTGAGCGCTTCGATTTCCGTGATCCGGCGGAGCGTGTCGGCGTATTTGAGCGAGTTCACGCCGGCGCCGGGATTGATCGCGGGCTGGGACTTGCCCTTCTTCTCTTTGACGTCCTTGGTTTCTCCCAAGTCCTTGTCGCGCTCGTGGCGGGCTTTCCAATCGCCTTCCAGGATGATCGCCTTCTTCTCTTCCTCGATGGATAGATTGAGTTTCTTGAGCCCGTTCACGTCCTGCTTGGCGAGCATGGCCATGTAAATGGACTCGGCGAGCGAGCCGCAGAGGTTGGCGTCGCCCGGATAGGCGGAGGCGCCCGGGAGCTGGGTGAAAGCGGCGTAGAGATCCGGGCCGCCGCTGCGGAAAGGCGAAATGGCGGCGAGGATGTTAGCGATCGTCTCGCGGTATTTGGCGGCGGCCTCGTCGCTCTCCGGCGGCTGGTTGAGGTATTTCTCGAAGCGCGCCTTGAGCAGGCGGTTGTCGCCGAGCGGAATCGCCACCCCACCCACGGTGATGGTCTCGGCGGCGGGGTCGAGCATCGGGATTTCCTGGCCGAGCGGGCCGGCGGAGGGTGGCTTTTTCTCGGCGGCGGGCGCGGTGTCGGTGGGCGTTGTCGCGGCGGGCGCGGGTTTCGCGGCCGGCGGCGGCGTGTAAACCTGGGCGTGGGCCAGACCGGCGAGGCAGAGCGGAAGCAGAAGGCGGGATTTCATGAGACGGGAAATTTCAAGTTAGAGGCGGTTCACGCCGGTGGCCACGGGGATGCCGCCTTGCCGAAATTTCACGCGGAAGGCGTATTTCTGCTTGGTGTCGATGTTGAGCTTGTTGAAATCCTGGGGAATCTCGATGCCGACGAACTCATCGCCGCCGGGCGCTTCGATCTTCACGCTGACGAACTGCCCGCGGCTGGTCGTCCACTGGAGTTTCTCGTCGATCTGGCCCTCGATGACATATTCGTTGCCGCGCAGGCTGTTGCCGTTTTCGAGCAGCTCGTCCACGCTCAGCTTGGCGACATCGCCAAAGGTCGCGGTTTTTTTCCCGATCAGGGATTTGCCGGCGACCACCGCGACGACGATGGCGGCGATGGCACCGATGATGATTCCGGGATGCAGATGTGAACTAGCGCGGCGTGCCATATTTAGAGGTGGGTTTCAGGGGTGAAGCTAATGGGTAAATCCTTGAAATCGAGGGATAAAATCCGCTCAGTCCCATTGCGGCCTGCGCGCGCCGGCCCAGGTGGCGATGAGCGCCACGGCGATGTGCGCGCCGAGGGCGTAAAAGCAGATTTCCTGCGCGGACAAGCTGGTGTCGATGACTGATTTCACCGCGTTGTAAACCTGCGGTTGCAGGGCTTCCACCGAGCCGGACCACGCCCAGTAAGCCGAGATGAACGGGCGGGTGAAGGCCTCGATGTTTTCCGGCAGCGCGAGCACCGCGCCGGACAGCGGCAGCTGGAACCCCACCAGATAGATCGAGAGCAGCGACGCCTGCTCGGCCGTCCGCATCAGCGAGGAAATGGCCAGGCAAACGGCGGTCATCGCCGCGTTGACCAACAGCAGGAAGCCCGCGTGCTGGATGAAATCGCCGCGGAAAGTGCCGAAGAAATTCACGAAAAACGCCATCCACAACGACTGCCCGATGACCAAGCAGGCGAGAAACGCGACCTTCGACGCGAGGTAAGCGGTGGGCCGCAGCCCGCCGAATTTCTCCTTTTCGTAAATCGGCCGCTCGCCGGCGATCTCGCGCGCGGAATTGTTCGAGCCCATCAGCGACAGCAGCACCACTTGAAACATGATGATCCCGGAGATGGCCGAGCCGACCTTGGCCTGGTCCGAAGACACCAGGATTTTCTCCTCGATTTCCGCCCTCTCGCTCTGTCGCGTGTCGGAGAAGCGGCGGATGTTGCCGGAGGCCTTGTCGCTGAAAATCGTGACGAGGATCGGGAAACAAACGATGATGGCCAGCTGGAGAAACACCTGCCCGCGGTCGCGGAAAAAGATCCGCCAGCGGCGCGACAGCAAGGTGGCGAACTGGCTGAAAAATCCGGGGAGGCGCGGGGCTTCCGTGAGTTCCGCCTCCGCGGGAGCCGGGGTGGGGAGATCGCCGCTGGTGACGAGCAGCGCGCGGGTTTTCTCCATCATCTTCTGATAGGAATCGCGGTGTTTCTGCCACGAGTCGTGCCAGCGCTCGGACGGCTGGGTCGCCAGCCGCGGATAGACTTCCTCGGTGTCGGTGACGGAAAAATAGTGGGTCAGCCGCTCCGGCGGACCGTGGAAAGCGACCCGGCCTTCATGCAGGACGAGGATGGAATTATAGAGCTCGAGGTGCGCCAGCGAGTGGGTGACCGAGAGCACGACCCGGCCGTCCTTGCGCGAGAGATCGTGGAGCAAACGGACGATTTCGCGCTCCGAGCGCGGGTCGAGGCCGGAGGTGACTTCGTCGCAGAGCAGCAGTTTCGGGTCGGAAACGAGTTCCATCGCCAGCCCGAGCCGGCGCTTCTGGCCGCCGGAAAGCACCTTCACCTGGCGGTCGCTGATCGGGCTGAGCCCGGTTTCCTCGAGCACTTGGTCGATCCGCTGGTCGAGCTCCGCGGTGTCGCGGCAGCGGACGCGCAGGCGGGTCGCGGCCTCGACGGATTCATCAACGGTCAGCGGGTCGTAGGCGATGGAGAACTGCGGGACGTAGCCGATTTCCGAAGGCGAGAAATCGCCGTCTTTGGAGAGATTCCGCGAGTCCCAGAACAGTGCGCCGGCCGACTCGGGATTGAGCCCGGCGATGGTTTTGAGCAAGGTCGTTTTGCCGCATCCGGACGGGCCGACGATGGCCATGAAGTGGCCTTTCGGAACGCGGATCGAGACGCGGTCCACGAGCGGGACGTCCTCGCCGTCTTTGCGGATGATGAAACTGACTTCTTGGAGCTCGAGCACGGAATAAAGGGTTCTGGAAAAGTAGCAAACGCCGCGGCTTCCGCATCTCTATCGTCGGCCGTGGAAAAAACCCGGCCAATCAGTCGAGCGGCACGATGCGGAGGGTGCCGCCTGCTTTCCGTTGGAGCGAGGAGGCGAGAGTCGGTGCCATGGTTCCGGTTTCGACGGCGGCGGCGCCGGGCGAGTCGTTGTCCAAGGCATTTCGCAAAGCGCCTTCCACCAACTGGCCGCAATGGATTTTCATCGGCGGCAACGGGCCGAGGTCGCCGGTCAACTCGCTGGCGGTGAGGTGCTTGGCCTCGTCCGCGGTTTTTCCGCGCAGCAGCTCGGTGGCCATCGACGCCACGGCGATCGCGGTCTGGCAGCCGAACGCCTGGAACGAGGCGCGGTCGATGACGCGCTTGCCGTCCTTTTCGGTGAATTTCAGCCACATCCGCAACATGTCGCCGCACTCGGGCGAGCCGACGGTGCCCATGGCGTCGGCGTCGGGGATTTCGCCTTGGTTTTGGGGATTGGCGAGGGCTTCGCGGACTTTGCTTTCGAATGAACTCATGGGCGCGCGGACGCTAGGCCGGGATGACGGGCAATTCAAGCATGGGTCTCGCCCCGTGTATAAGGCTGTGAAAACCGCCCGGGCTGCGGGAGGGATGGCGGCCGTAACCCATCACATCGACGTGATTCGGCTGATCATTGGATTTCAACCAGTTCGTCGCCTGACTCAATAAACCGAAGAGCCTCATCGAGCCAAATCATGCCGCAATCACAGGATGCGCGGAGGCCGAAATGATTTTCCCTGCCGACGGCCGCCTTCTCGCGGTTGTAAGGCTCCGGCGCTTTTCGGCGTATGCGGGCCATGTGGGAATTCGGCGGAATCTGGCTGGCGACTCTCGCGCTGGCGGCTTGGCGGAGAAACCTCATCCCCGGTTGTGGCTGCCGAAATCCGCGGAAGGCGCATTTCGCGACAAGCTCGCGAAAGATCCGCTGGCCGCAAAGCTGCAAGCCGTCGCGATGGCCGAGGCCAAGCAGGTCCTGAAAGCGCGGACCTGCCGCTATGAGATTCCGGACGGCAAGCGCCTGCTGTTCGAGTCCCGCCGCGCCCTGCACAACATCATGCACTGCGGGCTGGTCATGGCGGATGGGCGGCGAGGAGAAATTCCGGCTGCGGACCATCGCCGAGCTGGAGGCCGCCTGCGCCCTGAAAGACTGGAATCCGCCCCATTTCCTCGACACCGCGGAAATGGCCAGCGCGGTGGCGACCGGTTACGATTGGCTCTACGAGACTCTCACGCCGGAGCAGCGCGCGATGTGCGAACGCGCCATCATCGAGAAAGCCCTCAAACCCGCCAAAGCCATTTTCGACAAGAACTCCGGGTGGTCCAAGCCGGGCAACAACTGGTCGCAAGTCTGCGGCTCGGGCATCGCCTTGGCCGCCGCGGCGGTGGCTGGCAAGGACGACGGGCTCGCATTTCCGGCTCCAGAACCGCGCACACAACACTCTTGAAATCAACGGGCAACTTCAAAACGCCCGCTCAAAACCCTGCCCGCTGGTCAGCTCCAACGCGTTGGAGGCGACCTTCGACCTTTCCGATGCCTACGCCGGAGCCGCGGAAAAAATCGTGCGCGGTGCGAAATTCAACGCCCTGACCGGAGCCGTGCGAATCGAGGATCAAATCACGAAACCCTCCGGCCAAGTCGTTTGGTGGGCCTTCACCGACGCCGCGGTCGAGATTCGTGGGGAAGAGGTCGTTCTGAAAAAAGGCGGTCGCGAAATCATCCTCCGCCGGGCAGGCAGCGCCGGCACGTGGACCGTCACCGATGCAAAACCCCCGACTCCGGAAGAAAACCAGAATTCCAAATTTCGCGCCGTGGTTCTGACGATCCCCCGAGCCGACCAAGTTTCCGCGATCGTGGAAATCCTCACTTCGCGCTGAACTGCCGGCCGCGCCCGGTTTCCCAAGCATTGCGGACGCTGGCGTAGAGCGCGGATAGGTCCTTCTCCGAGAGGAGGCGGTATTCGATCGTCCGGGCGTGGCTGGTGTCCGGGTATTTCTTGATGACCATGTTGTGGGCGTCGGTGCCGGCGCGATCGGCGGCTTTTTCCACCAGTTCGCGCCCGCGTTTCGCGATTTCGCCGACCGCGTTGCCCGGCGCGGCGTCTGTCACCGGACTGATAAAATAGAACCGGGCGAGCGCCTGGCCCAGCGAGTCCACCGTGACTTCATCCACGATCACAGCCCCGTCGAGCAGGTATTTGTGCCGGCTGACCGCGGAAATCCGGTCGAGCGCCACCATGTAGTGGCCGCCGGCGAGTGTCGCCTGCCAGAAGCGGTTCGGCCCGGCCGAGTCGCCCGGCTTGGGCGCGGGCTCAGGAGCTGGCGCGTCGTCTTGAGCACTCAGTTGCACCGAACCAGCGACAAGTCCGGCGAGCAATAACAGGAGAGTTTTTCGGAACATGCACACAGCGTGGCAGGCTCATTTCCATTTGGCCAGCACCAGACCGTGGGAATCGTGAAATTGCGTGAAAGGCGGCGGCGAGCCAGAGTTCGACGCGCATGTTGTAGATTTGCAATAGGTGGAGCCTGTTTGTGCAGGTGATTAAAAATCAGGGCCGCCACAAAAAAACCGGCGCCCCTTGTGAGGACGCCGGTTTGATGATGGATTCGCTAGAATCGCGGCTGAGGATTACTCAGCGGCGACAGGCTGCTGGGCTTCTGCCTCAGCGGCTTTTTGGTCGCGGAGCCAGGCGCGGCGGGACATTTTCACGCGGCCTTTTTCGTCGACTCCGAGGCACTTGGCGGTGATGACGTCGCCTTTTTTGACGATGTCTTCAACGTTTTCGGTGCGTCCTTCGGCGAGTTCGGAGACGTGGACGAGTCCGTCCTTGCCGGGGAGCACTTCCATGAAGGCGCCGAACTGGGTGATGGAAACGACCTTGCCGGTGTAAACCTTGCCCACTTCGATTTCTTGGAACATGCGGTCGATCATCGCCTTGGCGCGATCGAGGCCTTCCTGCTTGGAAGCGTAGATGTGCACGGTGCCGTCGTCCTCGATGTTGATCTCGGCGCCGGACTCGGCCTGGATGCCCTTGATGTTCTTGCCGCCTGGCCCAATGAGCTCGCCGATGCGGTCTGCCGGGATTTTGACGGAAACGATGCGCGGGGCGTGCGGGCTGAGCGGCTTCGGCTCGATGATCGACTCGGCCATCTTTTCGATGATCTTGGTGCGGCCGGCCTTGGCGATGTGGATCGCTTCTTCAAGCATGGCGAGCGGGAGGCCGGCGAGCTTGAGGTCGAGCTGATAGCCGGTGACACCTTCGCTGGTGCCGCAGAGCTTGAAGTCCATGTCGCCGTAGAAGTCTTCGGAGCCGATGATGTCCAACAGCATTTTGTGGGATTTCATGGAGCCGTCTTCGTTGTTCTCGGTGACGAGACCGACGGAGATACCACCGACCGGGCGGATGAGCGGGACACCGGCGTCGAGGAGAGCCATGGTGCCTGCGCAAACGGAGGCCATCGAGGTGGAACCGTTGGATTCCATGACTTCCGAGGAAACGCGGATGGCGTAGGGGAAGACGGATTCGTCAGGGATGACGGGCTCGATGGAGCGCTCGGCGAGCGAACCGTGGCCGATTTCGCGGCGGTTGATGCCACCCATGCGTCCGCATTCGCCGACGGAGAATGGAGGGAAGTTGTAGTGGAGGATGAAGCGCTTCTCATCTTCGCCACCGGCGTAGTTGTCGAAATGTTGCTTTTCGTCAGCTGGGGCGAGGGTGGTGATGGCGAGCGCCTGGGTTTCTCCGCGGGAGAAAATGGCGGAACCGTGAACGCGTGGAAGGGTGCCGACTTCTCCATAGAGAGTGCGGAGGTCACCGATGCTGCGGCCGTCGGCGCGAACGCCTTTTTCCATGATGGAGATGCGGAATGCCTTCTTTTGGAGGTATTCGAAGGCTTGCTCGACGTCGAAGTCGGTGGCCTCGGGAGCGCGCGACTTGATGGCGGCTTCCACTTCGTCGCGGAGAGCGCCGACTTTCTTGGCGCGCTCGGTTTTCGAAGGCGCGTAGATTGCGGACTCGATGCGGTCGCCGGCGATTTCGTAGGCGATTTCGAGGAGGTTTTCCTTGGCGAGGGTGAGTTCGTAGGAACGCTTTTCCTTGCCGGCGAGTTTCACCAGTTCTTCCTGGGCTGCCACCAGTTTGGCGACGGCTTCTTGGGCGAAATGGAGAGCCTTGATGAATTCGTCTTCCGGGATTTCGTCGGCTTGGCCTTCGATCATGATGACGTTGGTCTTGTCGCCGACGTAGATCAGGTCAAGGTCGCTGTCAGCGCGCTCGTCGTGGGTCGGGTTGATGAGGAATTGTCCGTTCACACGGCCGACGCGCACCGCACCGATCGGGCCGGCGAACGGGATGTCGGAAAGGCAGAGGGCGGCGGACGCGCCGTTCATCGCGAGGATGTCGGAGTCATTCACGCCATCGGCGCTGAGGAGGATGGCGACGATCTGGGTTTCGTAGAGGTAACCTTTCGGGAACAGCGGACGCAGTGGGCGGTCCGTCATGCGGCAGGTGAGGATTTCCTTTTCGGTCGGGCGGCCTTCGCGTTTGAAGTAGCCGCCTGGGAAGACGCCGGCAGCGGTGGCTTTTTCCTTATATTCCACGGAAAGTGGGAACCAAGTCTGGCCGGGCTTCACTTTCGTGGAGGAAACGGCGGTGACGAGGATGATGGTGTCGCCGCAGCGGACGGTGACGGCGCCATCGGCGAGTTTGGCAATTTTGCCGGTTTCGAACGTCATCGGGTTGGTGCCGACGTCGGCCGTAAGTGTATGGATGTTCATAATCAGTATTTGTTTTCTTTTTTCAGTGCGTACGGCCCGTCCAGCGGGGTGCGGAACGGGCATTCATCGGTTTCGGACAAAAATCCGCGGCTCGCATATTGGCGGGCGGCGGAGGGAATTGTCCGGCGACTCGGGCGGAATTTTGGTGCCCGGGCCGTTTCGCGAAACAGCCACTGGGTTTGTCCAGTGGCTGTCTTGCGGAGAGTGGTTTAGCGGCGGAGTCCGAGGCTGGCAATGATCTGCTGATACTTCTCCTCGGAACCCTTTTTGATGTAATCCAGCAACTTGCGGCGCTGGGAAACCAAGGTGAGAAGGCCACGGCGGGACGAGAAGTCCTTCTTGTGGATGTTCAGGTGGTCCGTCAGATGGAAAATCCGAGCGGTGAGGAGGGCCACTTGATACGGGGCGCTGCCGGTGTCTCCTTCGTGGAGTTGATATGCTTTGAGGTCGATTTCTTTAGTGCTCATGGTCGTAGGGGATGGGTCCAGCTTCTTCAAATAAACAAGGGCCGGGCCGTCCTAGGTTGATGGTTGAGCGCGGAAGAAAGCGTCCGGGGCTCGGATTTGCAAGATAATTGCTGTCCGCGGTGGAAATTTTAAAAATTCCGCCGCGCCAGCCGATCATCAAGCCACCAGCGCTTTCAAGCGGCGGCAGACTTCTTCCACGTTCGCCCGCGAGTTGAAGGCGGAGATGCGGAAATAGCCTTCGCCCGCGGAACCGAAGCCGGAACCGGGGGTAATGACGACCTGGGCCTCGCCGAGCATTTTATCAAACATGTCCCACGAGCTGAGGCCGGCCGGGCAGCCGACCCAGACGTAGGGCGCGTTTTCACCGCCGAAGACGGGGAGTCCGGCAGCGGCGGCGGCCTCGCGGAGGAGCTTGGCGTTGCCCATGTAGTGTTCGATGAGCGCGGAGACCTGGGCTTTTCCTTCGGGAGAAAACACGGCGGCAGCGGCCTTTTGGACCGGGTAGCTGGCACCGTTGAACTTGGTGCTGTGGCGGCGCGACCAGAGCTGGTGGAGCGGGATGCGCTCGCCGGTGTCGGACTTGCCGCTAACGGTTTTCGGGATGACGATGTAGGCGCAACGGACGCCGGTGAAGCCGCCGTTTTTCGAGAAGCTGCGGAATTCGATGGCGCAATCGCGCGCGCCTTCGATTTCAAAGATGGAACGCGGGATTTCCGGGTCCTGGATGAACGCCTCGTAAGCGGCGTCGAAGAGGATGATCGCGTCGTTTGCCTTCGCGTATTTCACCCAGGCCTCGAGTTGCGCGCGGGTGGCGACGGCTCCGGTCGGGTTGTTCGGGAAACAGAGGTAAATGAGGTCGGCTTTTTTGGTGGGAACGTCGGCGACGAATTTGTTCGCGGCGTTGCAGGGGAGATAAAGCAAGCCGGCGTAGGCGCCTTTTTCATCCGCGTCGCCGGTGTTGCCGGCCATCACGTTGGTATCGACGTAAACCGGATAGACGGGATCGGTGATGGCGATGACGTTTCCTTTTCCGAAGATGTCGAGGATGTTGCCGGTGTCGCACTTGGAGCCGTCCGAGATGAAAACCTCGTCCGCGGAAATGCCGAGGTCGGCGAACTGGTTGTCCACGATCGCTTGGCGGAGAAACTCATAACCCTGCTCCGGGCCGTAGCCCTTGAAGGTGGCGCGGTCAGCCATTTCATCGACGCCTTCGTGCATCGCCTTGACCACCGCGGGCGGCAGCGGCTCGGTCACGTCGCCGATGCCGCAACGGATGATGCGGGCGGCTTTGTCCGGGTTTTGCTCGGTGTAAACGCGCACCCGGCGGGCGATTTCAGGGAACAGGTAACCGGCTTTGAGCTTGAGGAAATTGGAATTAATCGT
The DNA here is from genome assembly GCA_945873305.1 of Akkermansia muciniphila. Classification (GTDB taxonomy): domain Bacteria; phylum Verrucomicrobiota; class Verrucomicrobiia; order Verrucomicrobiales; family Akkermansiaceae; genus Luteolibacter; species Luteolibacter muciniphilus_D. The sequence goes on along the minus strand of CAMCCX010000001.1, from coordinate 60,086 downwards.
GGCCATGCGGGCGGACGTTTAGCGATCAAAGCTGAATCGCGCAAGGGCGGAGGCGGCTCCCCCAAACATCAGCAGATTTGAACCGTCTCGACTCCGAGCAAGCGGCCGAGTTTTTCGATTTTCCGGGCCAGATTCCCCACCCCGACCGCGCAATGGTGCGCCGGGCCTTGGGCGTTCCAGTCGTTGGTGAAGCGCCGGGCGCCGATGCTGAACTTGTAGCGGCTGTTGGTGTTGCCGATTTCCAGCACCGGGCCGGGGACGGATTCGCCCTCGGCGACCAGCAGCTTGAGCCGCCCGTCCTCGGTCTCGACGACCGAGAGCAGCGTGACCGGCCCGTGCTTCACCGACATCTCGACGGACAAGCCGCGGCCGACCTTGCCGTGATAGACATCGAGCGGCCGCACCTTGGTTTTCCCCTCCGCGATGGCGATGTGGCCGGGTCCGTCGTGGCCCATGAGCACCACGTCCTCCTTCCAATCCATGGCATAATATTCGGTGAAAGAACCGCCCGCGCCGAAGCTGTCCATGATCTTCATCGCCTGCGCGTTCTTCACTTCGTATTCCCCGGCGACCGGGACGCCGCGGGCGGTTAGCAGGGAATTCCCGAGAATGATCGAGCTGATGGCGTCCTCGTTGTCCACGTTGCCAGTGCCCATGTAGTAATAAGCCAGCGAGCCGAGATCGTGCTCCGCGACCAGGCGGTCCAGCGCCACGGAAGTCCGAGCCGCCCGCTCCAGTTCCTCCTGCGAGCAATCGTCCTGCACATCGAACTGCTCTCGGAAAAGCCCCACCCGCGCGGCGATGTCCTCATCGCTAACATCACGCCGCATCGCCGCGAGCTCGTCGACCTCCACGATTTCGAGATGCCCGCCGAAGGTCGCACACTGGAGCGTGGTGTCGGAATAAATGTCGAGCATGCCATTGTAATAATGACCCATCAGACCGAGGCGGTTGTGCGACATCACATGGGCGACGCGGGCGGCTTCGATCCATGCGTCCACCTCGTCCCAACACTCAGGATCGTCGTGCAGCATGCCGGTGATTTGCTCGAACGGGATGCGCGCGCGTTTGAAGACATTGGCGATTTCAGGCACCGGACACGCCGAGCAATGCGCCAGCCACTCGCCGGTCATCGCCGTGCGGTCGCCCATTTTGTTGAACTTCGCGTAATCGATCGCCGCCTCGGGTGCTAGATTCAGGATGATCACCGGAACCTTCGCCCGGCGGACGACCGGCAACACCGTGGAGGAAAGCGCGTAAGTGGTGACGTGGAGGAAAATGATGTCCACGTCCTCACGGCGGAATTGGTGCCCCGCGTCCATCGCTTTTTCCGGCGAATCGATCAGCCCGAGGTTGACGATTTCCACGCCCGGCCGGTCAAGTTTCGCGCTCACCTCGCCGAGATAACCTTCCAGCCTCTCCTTCAAGCCCGCGAACTGCGGCCAATAAGTGTCCAAGCCGATCCCAAAAAGCCCAACGCGAACTGGAGTGTTTTTCATCCCCGGAAACTATCGGATGGCCAGCGCTTTGGAAATAGGACTATTGATCATTCGCATACGGAAAATGACCTCACCTGCCAGCGACTATTTCCGCTACTTTCCCGCCACGCCGGACATCGAACTCTGGGGCCTCGGCGTGACGGCGGCCGGACACACCCGCATCCGGGCAGGAACCTTGTACCCACCCGCTTCCCATCCGCACGACCATCAACTCAACTGGTCTCACGGGCGGGTGCTCGACGCGCTTCAAATCGTGCTCGTTTCCGAAGGCGCGGGCTGGCTGGAAACCCGCGCGACCGGCCGCCGCCGCGTGCGCGCGGGCATGGTGTTTCTGCTGCTGCCCGCCACTTGGCATCGCTACCGCCCCGATCCACAAACCGGCTGGACGGAAAGCTGGATCGAAGTCCAAGGCCCGGTGGTGGATGGACTGCTGTCGGCAGGGACATTTCCACCGGCCTCCATCCTCTATCCGGGCGCGATCGATGCCGGGCTGGAGGAAGCTCTCGACGCCATCCACCGGCAAGTCTTGATAGGATCCAGTTCCCAGCCCGAGCTATCCGCCGCCGCGCTGCGGGTGCTCGCTCTGTGCGCACGAACCGCCCGGAGCGGCGTCCGCCCGTCTCGCATCCAGCGCGCGGTCGATGACGCGGAGCGATTCCTCAACGAGCACCATGCCGAGCCGGTCAACGTCGAGGAGCTCGCGGTGAAACTCGGCGTGGCCTACTCGCACTTCCGCCGCGCGTTCCGCGCTCGGACCGGATTCGCGCCCTGGAAATACGTCATCCACCTGCGCCTCACACGCGCCCGGCGGCTGCTCGCGTCCAGCGACGCCAAGCTCGACGACATCGCGGCGCGCGTCGGATTCAGCTCCGGCTTCCACCTCTCGAACGCGTTCAAAAAAGCCTACGGACAAGCGCCCGACACGTGGCGGCGGACTCTGGCGGAATGAATCCGCTCACGGCACGAACAGCACTTTCCCCGAGCGCTCGGGCGCTTCAAGACGGGCAAGCGCGTCACGATACGCTTCGAGCGGATAGGTGGAATCGACCGGCTGCACGAGTTTCCCGGCGGTCACGCGGGCGGCTAGATTTTCATAAACTCCCTGCACCTCGTCGCGCGGCGCGTTCTCGATCCAGCGGCTCACCCACAGGCCGCGCACCTGGATGTCGCGGAAAATCAGAAGCCCGTTAGGAACCGTCACCGGCTTGCGGCCCATCGCGCCGTAAGTGATGTGGCTGCCGCTTTCGCGCAGCAATTTCATCAGGCGCAGCGCGCTCTCGCCGCCCACGGCGTTGAAGGCGAGCGCGGCATTGGCACCGCCGAGAACCTCTTTCGCGGCGGCATAACCCGTTTCGTCATCGAGGAAAACCTGGTCCGCGCCGAGACCGCGAAGTTCCTCGATCACCTCGGGCCGCCTGACGAAGGAAATCGTGCGAATGCCGAGATCGCGCGCGAGCTGGATCACGCAGCGGCAGACCGCGGAGTTGCCCGCGTTCTGCACGATCCACCCGCCTTTTTCCACCTCGCCGAAGCCATGCAACAAGCGCCACGCCGTCGCCGGATTCACCTTGAGCATCGCCGCTTGGAGCGGGTCGATGCCCGCTGGCAATTTGAAAAGACTCTCGCCGGGAACCGTCGTGTGCGACGCCCAGGTCGATGCCCGGCGCAGGAAAATCACCCGGTCGCCTTCCTCGAAATCCGCGGAATTGCTCATCTCCACCACCCCGCAACCTTCGATCCCCGGCGTCGCCGGCAACGGCGGCCTCACCCCGTAAGTGCCTTCGATGATATTCAGATCCGCCGGATTCACCGGTGCTGCAAGAATGCGAACCAAGACATCCCCGGGATCAAGTGCTTGCGACATCAAGCAGGCTCCCTCGAACTCGAGGGCATCCTTGGGATTCCCGAATTCCCTGAAAACCAATCCTTTACCCAATGCCGCTGAATCGTCGTCTTCCATGAAGATAACTTGCCACAAGAACGCGCCAGGCCAAGCGGGAAGACGCCGGGGCGAACAAAAACGCAATCAAGGTTGCCACGGACCGTCCGTATTCTTTCCTGCAATGTTCGCTTGTGAGGCGGCGCGGGGATTTGCTTAATCCAGCAGGATGCATCCGGGAAAATTCCATCTGTTGCGAGTCGCGGGATTGTTGCTGGCCGCAGCGACCTGCCTTTGGGCGGAAAATTTCGCGCCGCCTGCCGAAGGACCTGTGGCGTTCCGGCGCGACCGGGTCCCGCTGGATGCCGAGGCGATGGCGGGCCTGTCCCGGCAGCTCGCGACACTCGCGGAGGGACTGGATTTCCAAACGGCCGCAAACCGCCGGGCCGCGGCTCAGATGCTCGCGCTCTCGGCCGCGCTCGATCCGGCTAACAGCAATACGCGGGAGCTTATCGACAGATTCCAAAAAGGTCATGATCCAACAGCCGCCGATCCGGCGGAAGTGGCGAAATGCCGGGAGCGGGTCCGGCATTGTCTAACGTGGTTGGAGACGCCGGCGGCCGGGACCCATGGCCAAGCGCTTGCCGCCTGCCTGATGGACGTCATGCTTATTTCGGATCCCGAAAATCCGCGGACGGAAGGCTTGGGCGCCGCCGAAGAACACGGCGCATGGAAGGGATGGATCCCTGAAATCGCCGCCTACGAGCCTGTGGTCGAGGTCAAATCCACACCACCCGAAGAACCTTCCATCGCCAAGCCCGGCATCCTGCTTTCCGAAGCCGTGGTATTCGCACCGCTTTGGAAAAAAGTCGGCAAGATCGAGTCCGCAAAATGGATTCTCAGCCCCGCACCACTCCAGATGTCCGCTGAAATGGTCCCCGCGGAAGGAGGTGTAGAGCAACCCTTTTCAATCATTGTCGGCTCCACGGATCACGAGCGCCGGCTCGGGCTACTGAGTGTCGCGCTTCTTAAAGTCCTTAAAAAACAACACGGAAGCCTGCCTGCGGGCGGCCGTGTCATCATCACCAGCGATGCCTTGGCGTCGCCGCCGCCTAACAAACGCTTGGCGATCAGCGCCGCCGCCGCCGTTCTCGCGAGCTCCGCGATTTCCGGCCGCGAGCCGGCCGCCACGATCATCGGCCTGATCGATGAAACCGGCGCCTTCACGCTGCCAACCGGATTCTGGGAGCAACTCCAGTCGTTAGGTCAGGGTCAAGGGGGGCGCTTGGTCCTCCCTTCCGCCGCCGCCACTTACCTGCCCTCGATGCTGGCTTTGGAAAAGCCGGGATTCTTTTTCGATTACGAAATCCTTCTGGCCGCGAACTTCCAAGAACTCCTCGATTTTTCGGCAAAAATCCCCCAAGGGACCGTGGAAAAGGCCTCCGCACAGTTCCGGGAAATCCGCGAAAAAGCCGCCCCCCAAGCAACCGGCCAATACCTCGCTAACAGCTTCGTCCGCCGCCGCCTTGCGGAAATCACCCAAGACGCAGCCTATCACTACTCGGCCAAAATGCTCGCGCTCCAAGGCGCTGGAAATCGACCCGCATTCGTCCGCCGCGACGTGCTCGCCTTCGAGCTCCGCCGTGCCACCGAGCCCATCGACTGGATCGTGAAAGATGAAGACAACCGCTTCGAACCATCCGAGGTGAACCAACTCGGACCCACCCATGAATCCTGCCGAAGCGAGGTGAACCGGCTTTTTCGCTATGCGGAAAAAGGCGACCGCGAACTGCTGGTCCGGGTTCAGGAAATGGTCGCCACCCTCCGCCCTCTGGAGCGTGCTCTCAGGGCTCGCGATCAATTCAACTTCAACAATCCCGAGAGCTTTGCCGCCTACTCGGCAATGATCCGCGTCCACGAGGAAGTGGCCGCGGAGCTGGCCGTTGCAATCGGCGATCCCGAACCCCCCACGGACGAATCCCCCACGCGTAAAATCCGTGAAGCGGGGAGAACTCAACAGTGATGTTCACCAGGCCAGAAGTCGGGTGATCGCGGCGCGCAACGCGGTTTCCAAGACCGCCGCCTCGCCATGGCTGAGCGGGATGGTCACCTTGCGCAGTGATTTATCCTCCGTGGTCTGGCGGGAAATACTCAGGAGATAGGGCGCGCGCTCCGGATCATCCTGATAGTTCAGCTCGAACGCGCTGTTCGCCTTCTCGGACTGATGGAAAAGCTTCGCCTGAGCCTGTCGGCCTTGCAATGCGGCGAGCACGGCCCCCAGATCAGACAGCCCCCACTTCATGATGATTTTATTTTCCCAGTCGAACTGCTTTTCACCGGACTGCGCGGCGGCATCGACAAAAACGGCCCCCTTGGCGGGATTGAGACCGAAACGAACCACGCCGCCGCTGCCTCGGGAATTCGGCTTGTAGATCGCGTATTCGGAAGAGCGTTCCGTGGCGGACGGGGAGGATTCTAGGACGGTGTCATTCATGGCGTTGTTTGGTTGGATACTTTTGCAAAATGGCAGGTTCGGAATCATGGCGCAATTAAAAAGTGTTCATTGGAACACTTTGTTGAATTGAAAATGAACCTTGGCCCGCCCCGTTCCCGCAGCCACGCTCCGCCGCAGTGAACGCCCGCGTGCTGATCGACGGACCTTCGGAGCTCGTCTTCGACTATGCCATCCCGGCAGGGCTCCACGTGCGTCCCGGCTGCCGCGTCCGCATCCCGCTGCGGCGGAAATCCGCCACCGGCACCGTGCTTTCCACGGGCGAGTCCGAGCAGGCGGATTTCGCCCTGCGAGAGTTGGAATCCCTCATCGACCCCGAGCCGCTGATCACGCCGGTCCTGCTGCGGACCGCCGACTGGATCGCCCATTACTATGGCTCCAGCATCGAGTCGGTGATCCGCTCGGTGCTGCCCGAGGGCGTGCGCTCGGAGGAAAATTCCGCGAAAACCCGCCGCGTCGCCGTGCTAGACGCCAAGCCTGAGCCGGCCGTGCTCACGAAATTGGAAAAGCGCGCGCCGCGGCAGTTCACCATCCTCTCCCTTCTCAGCCACGCCCCGGAAATGCGCCTGCCAGTCGCCGACCTCGGCGATGGCAATGCCGCCGCGCTCAAGTCCATGGAGAAGGCGGGTTTACTCCGCCTCGTCGCCGAGGAAGTCCGCCGCGATCCGGACGCCGACAACGTCGAGGAAATCCTCGAATCCAAGCCGCTCGAACTCAACCCCGGCCAGTCCGCCGCGCTCGATGTCGTGCTCGCCGCCGTCGCGAATCCCACCACCGCGAAACCCATTCTCCTGCTAGGCGTGACCGGCTCCGGCAAAACCGAGGTTTATCTGCAAGCCGCCCAACGCGCGCTCGACCTCGGGAAAACCGTGCTCGTCCTCGTCCCGGAAATCTCCCTGACGCCCCAGACCGTCCGCCGCTTCAAATCCCGCTTCGCCGGCATGCAGGACCAGGTCGCCGTGCTCCACTCGAATCTCTCCCAGGGCGAGCGCTTCGACGAGTGGCACCGCATCCGCAAGGGCGCCGCGCGCATCGTCATCGGCGCGCGATCCGCCGTCTTCGCGCCGCTGCCGGACCTCGGGCTGATCCTCGTGGATGAGGAGCACGAAAACACCTACAAGCAGGAAAACGTCCCGCGCTACCACGGCCGCGACGTCGCCGTGCTGCGTGCCGCCTTCGAGCCGTGCGCCATCGTGTTAGGCTCCGCCACGCCGTCGCTCGAATCCTGGAACAACACGCTAACCGACAAATACGACCTGCTCCGCCTCAACGAGCGCGCCGACGGCGCCTCCATGCCGCTCGTCCGCGTGGTGGACATGCGCCTGGAGCAAACCAAGCACAAGGGCAGCCCCGCCATTCTATCCGACAAGCTCCGCGCCGCGCTTGAGCAGCGGCTCGAAAAGGGCGAGCAATCCATCCTCTTCCTCAACCGGCGCGGGTTTGCCAGATCGCTCCAATGCACCGCCTGCGGCCACGTCTGCCAGTGTCCGCACTGCGCCGTCGCCCTCACCTATCACCGCACCGACGAGCGGCTCGTCTGCCACGTTTGCGGCTACCAATCCATCGTCCCGCGCAAGTGCCCCGAGTGCCGCGATCCTAACATTCTCCTCCAAGGCTACGGCACGCAAAAGGTCGAGGAAGTGCTCACCAAGGTTTTTCCGAAGGCCAAGTTCGCCCGCATCGACGCCGATGCCATGCGCCGGAAAAACGCCCTGCGCGACACGCTCGCCGCCTTCAAGGCCCACAAGATCGACATCCTGATAGGAACGCAGATGATCGCCAAGGGCCTGCATTTCCCCAACGTCACCCTCGTCGGCATCCTCAACGCCGACCTCGGCCTGCACGTGCCGGACTTCCGCGCCGGCGAGCGCACCTTCCAGCTCATCACCCAGGTCGCCGGCCGCGCCGGCCGCGGCGATCTAGCAGGCGAAGTCATCGTGCAAACCTTCACCCCGCACTCGCCATCCATCCAGTATGCGCGCAAGCACGACTTCGACGGCTTCTCCGAGCAGGAAATGGAGTTCCGCCGCGAGTTCTCGTTCCCGCCCTACGCCCACTGCGCCGTGCTAACAAGCCGCTCCACCCACGAGCGCCGCGCCGAGTTCACCCTGCAAACCCTCCACCTCCGCCTCGCGGAAAACCTCCCCGCCGGCATCACCCTCGGCGAAGTGCTGCCCTCGCCGCTCATCCGCTCGCACGGCCAGTTCCGTTTCCAAATCACCCTGCGCTCCCACCGCGCCCGCCCGCTCACCCGCCACGTCCAACAGATTCTAGCGAAAACCCCGCTGCCCGAAGACGTCACCGTCGTCTTCGACATGGACGCGCTGAATTTCTCCTGAAGAGCCCCGATAATCTTGGGGGCAGGCGCGATTTCCTCGGCGGAGACAAAATTCCCGTCAACGGAGTCATCATTTTCCTCAACGGCACCTCCGGTTTCCTCAACGGACACCCGTTTTCGCCAACGGAGTCCGGGATTTCGTCGTTTTCCGAATCAATTTCCTCAACGCCGTCCCGCCTTTCCTCAACAATTGCCAATCTGTCCCCAACGGGACCGGCGAATTCCTCGCCGATACCGGAAAACTTAACGTTTTCACCGGAGATTTCGTCAACGAGGTCTCGATGTTTCACCGCAAGGGCAATTTTCCCCTAAAACCCACCCAGATCGGGCACTCTACCAGCGGGGCGCTTCGAACAATATTTTTAGTTCATCGCCAAGCGGGGGAGTTCGATCCGCACGTCCTCATGGCCCGGAAGCATCCAGCAAACCCGGGCGGTAAACTGGATTGCAAGGTGGCTGACTTCGCCTTACTTTTCACGAGCAGGAAGTCCGACTCCGGCATCATTTGGCCGCTCTATCATGAAGCGAGAAATTCATCCGGCGGAGAAACCTCCAGCGCCGGTAAAACGCCCGGAGCCGGTTCTGGCAGCTCGCGATCAAACTGTGGCGACCCAGTCGGCGCGTGGGAATGAGAGGGCGGGCCAGTTGCGATCGCTGACGATTGGCGTGGTTGTCATCGGTGCGGTTTTCGTGGGTTTGGAATTATCGCGACAAGCACCGAAAGCACCAGTTGTGATCGTGCGTGAAGCCGTGCCGAAACCCGCGAACCAACCTGATGCGGCACCTCCGGCGGTGGCAGAAGAGCAAGTGATCCCCGGCCAGCGGGGGCGACACCGGCAACTCCGCTTCCGCCGCCGACCGAGGCGCCCGTGCCGAAGGAGGCCGTCGTCGCCAATCCGAACGAGGCCGACTTGCTAGACAAAGAGCCTCAGCTCGTCCTCACGGATCTGGATTCCCGGCGAGAGCACGCGATCCGACGCGACAAGGATCTCTTCAGGCGAGCCATCGAGGGCAAGGCGTGGAATGCCTATCGAGGCTTGCTCGCGAGGTCCATGGAGCCCGGGTTGGAGGAGCTGGCGAAGGGCCAGGGCTTGAACCGGTTCGATGCTGTCTGGAAAGAACCTGTTTTCTACCAGGCTTTCCTCCGCTGGAAACTGCTTGGCCGCTTGTCGGAAGAGGAAATTTCAGGGCTGGTTGGCGACAGCTACTCCGGCGAGATGCTCACCTGGCTTTGTTATAACACCCCGGCGATGGAAGAGTTCCTGCTGACGATCAAGCCAGAGGACGACGGCGGGAAGGTGTTGAAATTCCTCATCGACGCCTGGCCGAACACAACCGGCATGATGGAGAAATATTTCCCGCTCGCGCTGGCCTGCGCGGTGGTGTTCGACCAGGAGGTTGCGATTTCCAATCCCGTCGCGGGGCCTTACGCCGGGCAGGTCACCGTCGGCGCCTTGCCGCGCTTCATGTGGTTTATCGAGAAGAACGAGAAGGGTTTGTTAGCGGCGCCCGTGCCCAGGGGATTCCGGCAATGACCTTCGGTGGAGAAACCGATCTGGGCGGCCACGCCTGGGTGGGAATCAAGATCCAGTCAGACGAATGGACCACCGGCGTCGGCAGGATCGGCGGGGTTTCCAAGGGCATGACCGGGCATCCTCAGACCGGCGGCTCGATCACCGAGCAGGAAGTGCAGCTATGGAGCGACCGCGCCCACCAAAGCCCGGTGACGACCCTATCCGTGATGCGTCATCTTTGGTTAGCCGACTACTTCGGGGCCACCGGCAAGGACGACGATCACGCCGTGACCGTGCGGCTGGCAAATCAACTCGGCCCCTCGTTCACCGAAACGTGGGCCGCTTTGTATGCGTCGCTTCAGAAACAAACAAAGCTCACCGGTGAGCCCGCCAAGCCGGGAAATCTGGAGGAATGGCAGTCGTTCGCCAAGGCGATGCGTCAGGAATTCAAAGATAACCCGCGGATGGCGGCGCTGGCGGCGGAGGCGGAGAACGAATATGTTTTCCCCTACGGTGAAGGGGGTGACGCTTCGAGGATGCTCGGGCGGGAGCGCCGCCGGATCGAACGCAATTCCGGTGAGCAAATGGATCTCGTCGCCGAGTCGCTCAAGCGCGAGGCCGCTCTGATTCACAAGCGGGGCGGCGGAACCGCCAACAAGGATATCAGCAATCTCTACGACAGCGCCCTGCGGAAATATGGCGGCAGCATCACCGGCTTCAAAATGATGGCCGATGATTACTTTGGCTTCCTCAAAGAGGACCCGGAGCTCGCCCACAAGGCGGCGCGCGACATCGAGCTGGCCTTCAAGCGCGTGGTGGAAACCGGAACGAAGGATTGGTTTCGCGCGAAAACCGAGTCTTCGATTTACAAGATGATCTGCGGCTACTACCGGGCCGCGGGTGACGAGGAACGCGCCGTGATGTTGGAAAATCGCTATCAGGTCCTGCTCAAGCGTGCCGAGCGGAGCGCGCTTTAGTCAGCGGGTGATGGGGGCTATATCACAACCATGAAAAAGCCAATCCTTGAACCTTGCCTCTTCTTCGGCGGACGCTGCGAGGAGGCCTTTGAATTCTACGAATCCGCCCTTGGCGCGAAGCGCGTGATGCTGACGCGCTTCGATGAGGCTCCTGAGGCCGCCGCGATCTGGAAAGAGCACGGTGCGCTGGAATACGTCGAGGCCGTGGGCGACGATATGGAGGCAAATGAGATGACCTCATTTCCGGATCTAGCGGGCGCCAACCCGCTCTTCAATTACAGACGCATGGTCTATGGGGGATTCCATAGCATCGTGGTGAGTTAATAGATAGAGAGTCAACCCGTTTGGAGCCGAACCATCACCGCTAGCTCGTTTCTGCGGAGCTTGCCTAACTCACTACGGGGGAAATCCGCGATGACGGCGGCGGGGCGGAGTCTGCGGAAACCGGGGGCTTGTTTTTCGTAAAGAGCAAGCGTGGAGTCGATGACTTGCCGGCTAACCGATGTTTCGAAAACCGGGACGAGTGCGCTACCGGCCCGCTCGTCGGGGATGGTGATGACGGCGAAGGTGCCGGGGATTAGCTGGCCTTCGGATAGGGAAATCAGTTCGCGCTCGATAGCCTCGGGATCGACGAGCTCGCCGAGGATTTTCACGAGGGTGTCGGCGCGGCCGAGCGGAGTGATGGTGCGGTTTTCCAGAAGCACGCGGTCGGACGTGGCATGCCAGTTGGTTTCGCGGGGAGTGAATTTCCCGCCGGTGACATAGCCGGAAAAGAGCGCGGGGCCCGAGATTTCGAGCAGGCCGTCGGAGGAAACGCGAGCCTCCCAGATCGGCAACAGGGGAATGGGCGCGGATTGATAGGGATGTGCGAGCGAAGCGAGAGTCTGCGTGGCGATTTGCGAGGAAGCCTCGGTCATGCCGTAGCTGGTGAGCACCGGCCAGCCGAGATCGCGCGCGGCCTGGCCGGTGGCGGGTTCCAGGTGGCCGCCGCCGACGACGAAGGCTTGTAAATTTGTTGGGGAGGTTAGTCCTGCCTTGACCAGGTCGTGGACTTGGGTGGGGACCAGCGAGGTGTGGGTGACGCCGGAGGTTTCGAGCCAATCGCGGAATATGCCGGGTTCCCAGCGTTGGGCGAATTGTTGTAACTTACATCCCGCTTCGTAGGCCCTGGCCGCGACGCCGAAGCCACCGACATGGTGGAGCGGCAGGACGAGTCCCCAACAGGATGCCGGAGTGACAGCTAGATGCCGGTTCACTGCGGCGGCCGAGGCGAGCAGCGCGGGTTTGGAAATGGCGACTGACTTGGGCCTGCCGGAGCTGCCGGAGGTTTCGAACAGGACGTGCCCGGTGAGTTCCGGGCTCAAAGATGCCGGCTCGTTCCAGAACTCCGCGCTCGTTAGTAAAGACGCGTCCATGGCTGGGCTGCGAGAAGGTCGTCGAAGCCGAGGCCGAGGCCGTCGGGAATTTTGAATTCCGGCGACCACGGACCGAGGGCTTCGGTGAATTCGTTGGGCTCAAAAAGGTGATGCGTTTGTAATCCGCACATGCCGACGAGTCCGGGGAACTGGAGTTCCAACCGCGCGGCTTCCCACGCCGCGAATGCCTGGCCGACGGGGTGGTCCATGTAGCTGGTCATGACGACGCGCTGGTTGTGGCTGATCGCCGCCTCTCCTAGCAGGAACGGCTCGTCGATGGCGGGCTTGATGACCATGACCTGCGCGGCGGCGGAAAGCGGCGCGGCCTCGCGGTCGACCGCGAGCTTGACGCGGGTTTTGCGGCGGAGGTCGTTCCAGGAGGTTTCGGAAAACGGGCAGGGGTCTTCGACAAAGTCGATGGCGGCGCGGGTTTTCTCGGTGAGGGCTAGCAGGAAATCGGCGGCTTGTTCGGGCGTGAGGGATTCGTTGAAATCCAGGCGCCATTTGAGAGCGGGGAACTCGGCGGCCATGGCTTCGAGGAACTTTGATTCGGCGGCTAGGTCGCGGCCGGTTTTGAGTTTGATGGCGGTGAATCCGGCTTCCACAGCGATGGCGATTTCCGCGACGTCGGCCTTGGCGAGGGTGGCGTGGCTTGCGGGCACTTCCATTTCCTCGAACAGCGAGTTTTCGAAATCCCGCGCGGCCTTGTCATACTCGGCGCAGCGGATGGCGCGGCGGACGATGGGCCAGCGGCGAGCACCCGCTAGATCGGCGAGGCATTTTTCCAGCGTGGGATCGCCGAGCTCGGGCCATGGATGGATGCAGCCGTAACCGCCGTCGATTTGGATCAGCGCGCCTTCGAAGTCCCGTCTGTTGGAGATGGAGTTCATGAAGCCGCGCGCCTTGAGGCGGTAGCGGGCGATGAGCGGCTTTTGTTCGATGAGAATCATGGGCAGTTAAAATTCGCAGTGTCCGGGAGTCCGCGCGAAGGGGATGACGTCGCGGATGTTCGACATGCCGGTGACGAACATGAGCATGCGCTCGAAGCCGAGGCCGAAGCCGGCGTGCGGGACGCTGCCGTATTTCCGGAGGTCCACATACCAATCGTAGGCTTCCGGATCGAGGCCGTGCTTGGCGAAGTTTTCCAACAAAACGTCCAGCCGCTCCTCGCGCTGGCTGCCGCCGATGATCTCGCCGATGCCGGGCACGAGCACGTCCATGGCGGTGACGGTCTTGCCGTCGTCGTTGAGGCGCATGTAGAACGGTTTGATTTCCTTCGGGTAGTTGAAGACGGTGACCGGTTGTTTGAAATGCTCTTCGGTGAGCCAGCGCTCGTGTTCGGACTGGAGGTTGAGGCCGTATTCCACGGGGTATTCGAAGGTCTTGCCGCTTGCTAGCAGAAGCTCGACCGCCTTGGTGTAGGTGATGCGCTCGAACGGGCGGCTGGCGACGAACTCGAGCCGCCCGCGCAGGCCCTTGTCCACGAACTTTTCGAAAATCGCCAGGTCGCCCTCGCTGTTTTCCAGCGCCTCCTTGACGAGGTATTTCACCAAGGCTTCCGCTAGATTCATGTCGCCCTCCAGATCGCAGAACGCGACTTCCGGCTCGATCATCCAGAACTCGGCGGCGTGGCGCGAGGTGTTCGAGTTTTCCGCGCGGAAGGTGGGACCGAAGGTATAGATGTTGGAAAGCGCGCAGGCGAAGGTTTCCCCCTCGAGCTGGCCACTAACGGTGAGATAGGCGCGCTTGCCGAAGAAGTCTTCCTCGGCCTTTCCAATCTTGTCGTCCGGCAGGGTGGTGACGCGGAACATTTCCCCGGCACCCTCGCAATCGCTGGCGGTGATGATGGGCGTGTGGACGTAGATGAAATCGCGCTCCTGGAAAAACTTGTGCACGGCATACGCCATCCGGCTGCGCATGCGGAAGACCGCGCCGTAGAGATTCGTGCGCGGGCGGAGGTGGGCGATGGAGCGGAGGAATTCCGGACTGTGGCCTTTTTTCTGGAGCGGATAATCCTCGGGCACCTCGCCTAGCAGTTTCAGCGAGCTCGCCTGCATTTCCCACGCCTGCCCGGCGGCGGGCGAGGGGATCAATTTCCCGCGGACCTCGACGGAGGCGCCGGTGTTCATTTTGGAAATGGACTCGTAGCCGGGGATGCCGGCATCGGCGACGATCTGGAGGTTTCCGAGGCAGGTGCCGTCGTTGAGTTCGAGGAAGGAAAACGCCTTGGAATCCCGGCGGGTGCGGACCCAGCCGGCGACGTGCAGGTCGTCGGTAGGCTCGGTGCGTTTGAGGACGTGCTTGATCAGCGATCGCATCCGCTTGGGATAGCCTCCGCACTGTGGCTTGTCAAAGCGGGGCTGAAAATGGTGATAGCGCATGACCTGGCTTTCCGTAATAGCGTCCGCTCATGAAGTTTCTCCATCGATTTCTCATCCTCGCGACGCTGCCATCCGCCCACGCTTGGTCCCCCAATCAGGAACCGCCTGCGATGCCGCTCGGCTCATTCGTCCTGCCGGAAGGATTGGAAATCACACCATGGGCCGCCTCGCCCGCGCTTTTTAACCCGACGAACATCGACATCGACCACCTCGGCCGCGTCTGGGTGGCGGAAGGCGTCGCCTATCGCGGCAAGGCTTCGCGGCAGCCCGCGGGCGACCGGATCGTGATTCTCGAGGACACGGATGGCGACGGGAAATCCGACAGTTCGAAGGTCTTCTGGCAGGATCCGGAGCTGGTTTCGCCGCTCGGCATCGCGGTTTTTGACAATGTCGTCGTCGTTTCCCAGCCGCCGAATTTACTCAAGCTCACCGATGTGAACCACGACGGGAAATTCGACCCCGCGTCCGGCGACACCCGGGAGGTCCTGCTCACCGGCTTCAACGGGAAAAACCACGACCACTCACTGCATTCCCTCACCGCCGGGCCGGACGGAAAATGGTATTTCAACCAGGGCAATACTGGCGGCATTTTCACGGACCAATCCGGCAAGAAATTCCCCATCGGCAGCACCTATTATAAAAGCGGCGGCGGCGAGTGGCCGATGGATACCAAGTCGGCGTCCGGCGAAACCAGCGGCGACGGATTCGTCTACGTCGGCGGCTTCACCGTGCGGATGAACCCGGACGGCACCCACGCGGAAATCATCGGCAACGGCTACCGGAATTCCTACGAGCAGACCATCACATCGCGCGGCTACGTCTTCCAGAATGACAACGACGACCCGCCGGCCTGCCGCACCAGCCACGTGCTTGAGCACGGCAACGCGGGCTTTTACTCCAACGACGGCACCCGCAGCTGGCAAGCCGACCAACGCCCGGGCCAGGACACGCCGACCGCCCATTGGCGTCAGGAAAACCCCGGCACCATGCCCTCGGGCGACGTTTACGGCGGCGGCTCGCCGACCGGGATCGCATTCTATGAAAACGGCGCGCTGGGCGAGAAATTCGCCGGAACGCTGCTCTCCTGCGAGGCCGCGCGGAACGTGATTTTCGGCTACCAGCCCGCCATGGACGGCGCGGGATTCAAGCTGGAGCGCACTGATTTCCTCACCACCAATCCGGAAAAACAATTCGACGGAGCCGACTTCACCGGCGGCGCGAAAAAACACGGCGAGATGGCTGACGCCGACAAGGCCCGCTTCAACTTCCGCCCGTCCGACATCTGCGTCGGCCCGGATGGCGCGCTCTACGTCGCCGACTGGACCGACCCGCGGGTCGGAGGGCATGACACCCAAGACGAGGCCGCTTCCGGCATCATCTACCGGATCGCGCCGAAGGGATTCAAATCCGCCGTGCCGAAAATCGACCTCACCACGCTCGCCGGAGCCGCGCTCGCCCTGCAATCCCCGGCGGTCAACGTCCGCTCGCTCGGCTACCAGAAACTGACATCCGCCGGCCCCGCTGCTTACGACGGAGTCGCGAAAATCCTCAAAGATTCCAACCCCTTCGTCGCCTCTCGCGCCATTTGGCTGTTGCCCTACCTCGGCGAAAAAGGCCGCGCGAAACTCGATTCCCTCATCGCCGGATCCGACGCCGCCGACCGCCTCACCGCCTTCCGCGCGATTCGTCGCACCGACGGGAAAATCGACGCGCTGCCCTACGCCCTCAAGCTCTCCACCGACGCCGCCCCGGAAATTCGCGCCGAAGCAGCGCTGGCCATGCGCTATCGCAGCTTCGAGCAAGCCCGCGAAATTCTCGTCAATGTTGCCACTAGCTACGATGGCAAGGACCGCGCCTATTTGGAATCGCTCGGCCTCGGAGCCGGTCACCACACCGAGGAACTTTGGAAAGCCATCGGTCGGAAAATGCAACCCGGCGAGCCTGCAAACTGGTCGGACACCTTCGCCCGCCTCACTTGGCGGCTGATGCCGGAGGCCGCCGTGCCGTCACTGAAAATCCGCGCTGCCGCTACGAATCTCACCCCGGACCAGCGCAAGCTCGCGGTGGATTCCATCGCCTTCATCAAGTCCAAGCCGTCCGCCGAAGCGCTGATGGACCTCGCCGCCCAAGACTCCGCCGTCCGCGACCAAGCCCTATGGTGGCTGGTCAACCGCAGCGAAGGCGAGTGGACGTCCTTCGATTTAAAATCCGAGATGGAAAAACGCGGATTGATCGAAAAACCCGTGGCCCTCGTCGAAATCACCGTCCCGGAAAAACCGAAAAGCACCCAGTTCTCCGTCGCCGACGTGATGGCGCTCAAGGGCGATGCCTCGCGTGGCAAGACCGTCGCTGGCCGCTGCATCATGTGTCATAAAATCGGCGAGGCCGGCCCCGAATACGGCCCCGCACTCAAGGGATTCGGCAGCCGCCAGCCGCCGGAAATCGTCGCCCGCAGCATCGTCGAGCCGTCATTCGACATTTCCCACGGCTTCGAGGGCACCGCGATCCAACTCAAAGACGGCAAATGGATCGACGGCCGCATCATCTCGGATGGAAACCCGGTCGTCATCACCTCCACCGGCGGATTCACCCAGAAGGTTCCGAAAGAGCAGATCGCCGGCCGCAAGGACATGGACCGCTCGCTGATGCTCGGAGCCGACCAACTCGGCATGTCCGCCCAGGACGTGGCGGATCTCGTTGAGTGGATGAAGACCTATTGAGCCCCGAAAGATCGTCCTCCGGCGTTCTCCACATCGATCTCCGGTAGTGTCCACATCGATCTCCGGTAGTGTCCACATCGGTCTCCGGCCCGGAAACATCGGTCTCCGGTCGTGAAACATCGCCTCCGGTGCTGTCCACGTCGGCCTCGGGTGCCGTCCACGTCGGTCCCGGGCGCTGTCCACATCGGTCTCGGGTGCTGTCCACATTGCCCTCCGGTCGTGAAACATCGGCCCGAGTGCTGTCCACATCGGCTTCCGATCCTCAACTTGTTGATTTTCAGCGGTTCTTCCGAGTTTCCGGCTGAAAACCGCTCCCCACCCACCATGACCGATAAAGACAACGCCGTGATCGAAGCCCTCGGGCGCATCAACCGCTTCGCCATCCCCAGACTCGCCGCATTTCCGGTGGGCAGCATCGCCCTCACCGACTTCGTGCGCGCCAGTTCCATTGCCGGCGAGTTACCGACTTCGTCGATGATCTCGATACAGATCTCACCGCCATCGCTGGCGCGAAGTCGGACCAAACCGACGATCATCTCGATGACATCGGCGACACCGCCCACAACCGCGGCCTCATCAAATGCCTGCTTCGGGGTCCCAAATCACAGACATTGAGGGGTGTTTCCGGGATGGACGGAAGCTGGCCGAGCGGCTGGATGCGCTTGAGAAGAAGATGGAGCCCTGATGAATCCAAGGGATGAAGGCGCTGCCAGGAACAAATCCGAGCCATGAAATCTTTGGATGCCTTGCCAGGATTGGAGGCGAATTCCTGGTATTTGAGACCCCGCCGCGCCCCGGTTATTCCGGCTTGGGCAGGTTTTTGTGCGCGCCGTCGCAGAGCGGCGGGTTGGCGGTGTGTTTGCACTGGCACCACCAGATGGTTTTTTTCTCCGCCACTTCGTATTTTACCGGTTGCAGGCCGGTGCCCTTGTGGGAGCCGTCGCAAAACGGCGGGTGGCTTGAGCGTCCGCAGGAGCACCACCAATGAGTCCCGGCCTCGACTTCGAGGGCCAGCGGCTTGTTGTCGCAAATGATCGGTTGTTCGGCCATGAGTGTGTGAAATTAGCGGGAAACGGAAACGGGCGATGCCACCGGCTTTACCTCCGCGACCAGCAGGCCGGGCTCGCTGGCCACGGCGGCGGTGGCCGGTTTTTTGTCGAGCTTGGGATACCTTTGGGCAGGCACCTCGTTGAAAAACGTTGCTCCGAGCCATCCCGCGAGGATGACGGACGAACCACTGACAAAACGGCGGGTATTCATCGATTGCTACGGAAACGTTTACTACTTCCGGGGCAGGTTTTGTTGTCATTCCGGCGGAATAGCAATCTTAAAGATCCCTGCCGCGGGATGCAGATCTTTCAAAAGGGGATTGTCGCCAGCCATCGCCGCGGCTAGCGTCGCGCCCGCGAGTCCACTGCCACGGCAACTCGCAACATCCACCAACTTTCCAATTCCATGGGCATTTTCAGCAAACCCCGCCTGCGCAGCCTTGATCGACGTGAAGACATGCCGGAAGGCCTGTGGGTGAAATGCCCCGACTGCGGGGCGATGATCCACACCCTGGAGCTCAAGCAAAACCTCCAAGTCTGCCAGCATTGCAGCCACCATTTCCTGGTCGATTCCCGCGAGCGCATCACGATGCTCGCCGACCCGGATTCCTTCGAGGAAACGGAAGTCGGCCTGATCTCGGCCAACCCGCTCGGCTTCGCGGGCTATGATGAGAAAACCGCCGGTCTCCGCGAAAAAACCGGCCTCGACGACGCCGTGATTTCCGGCCGCCTCACCATCAACGGCCAGCGCGCGATGATCGCGGTGATGGATTTCAAGTTCTTCGCCGGCTCGATGGGCTCGGTGGTCGGTGAGAAAATCACCCGCGCCATCGAGATGGCGATCGCCGAAAAGCGCGGTGTCATCATCGTTTCCGCCTCCTCCGGCGCGCGGATGCAGGAAGGCATGCTTTCGCTGATGCAAATGGCGAAAACCTGCGGTGCGCTCGCCCGCTTGTCCGAGGCGAAACTGCCCTACATTTCCCTGCTCACCCACCCGACGACCGGCGGCGTGACCGCCTCGTTCGCGACCATCGGCGACATCAACCTCGCCGAGCCCAAGTGCATGATCGGCTTCGCCGGGCCGCGGGTGGTCAAGGAAACGACTCATCAAAACTTGCCGCCCGGCTTCCAAACCGCCGAGTTCATGCTCGAGCACGGCTTGATCGACGCCATCGTCACGCGCTCCAAACTGCGCGAGCGCCTCGGCACGCTGCTGGCCTACATGATGCCGCAGTAAGGTCGCCGCGAGTGATCGGTCCTGCCGCCTGAATGGCGGATAATGCGTTGCAAGCCCATCGGGAATCTCCATGGTGCAGCAGTATCGTTGCCCTGCCATGTTGTCCCATTCGACCCACTCACCGACCGAGGTGCTCGTCATGAACAGCGGCAGCTCGTCGCTGAAATTCTCGCTCATCGACCACTCGACCGAGGAAGTGCGGGTGCAAGGACTCGCCGAATCCCTCGGCACCCCGGACGCGGTCCTGCATCTTTCACGAGTGGGCAGGGAGAAGGAAATTTACGGGATTCCGAATGCCGGCCACTCCCAGGCGATCGCCACCGTGATCGACCAGATCGACGGCTCACGCATCGGCGCGGTGGGGCACCGGGTGGTCCACGGCGGCGAGGCGTTTTCCGGGAGCATCCGGATCAATCCCGCCGCCTTGGCCGCGATCCGCCACTGCGTGCCGCTTGCGCCGCTCCACAATCCGGCGAACCTCGCGGGCATCGAAGCCGCCATCGAGCGCTTTCCCGCGCTGCCGCACGTGGCGGTGTTCGACACCGCGTTCCATCAGACGATGCCCCGCCACGCGTTTCTTTACGCCATTCCGCATGCGTTTTACGAGGAGCACAAAGTCCGTCGCTACGGCTTCCACGGCACCAGCCACCGCTTCGTTTCCGCCGAGGCCGCGCGGCTGCTAGGAAAGGACCCCGCCGACCTCCAGCTCATCACCGCCCACCTCGGCAACGGCTGCAGCGCCTGCGCGGTCAAGGGCGGCCTCAGCGTGGACACCACCATGGGCCTCACTCCCTTGGAAGGCCTCGTCATGGGCACCCGCAGCGGCGACGTGGATCCCAATCTCCATCAGTTTCTCGCCGCCGCCCTCGGGAAATCGCTCGATGAAATCACCGCCATCCTCAACCGCGAGAGCGGCCTGCTAGGACTTTCCGGACTCAGCAACGACATGCGCCAGCTCGCCGAAGCCGCCGACCAAGGCCACTCGCGCGCGCGGCTCGCGATCGAGGTTTTCTGTTACCGGCTCGCCAAAGGCCTGCTCGCGCTCGCCGCCGGCCTCGACCGCATCGACGCGGTCGTCTTCACCGGTGGCATCGGCGAAAACTCCGCCGCGGTGCGGGAAAAAACCCTTTCCCACCTGCGAATCCTCGGCCCGGTCCTCGACGCGCAACTCAACGCCAAGCACGGACGGGAAAGCGGCGGCAGCATCACCGGACCGGACTCCCGCCTGCTCGCCCTTGTCATTCCCACCAACGAGGAACTCGTCATCGCCCGTGAAGCGGCACGTTTTCTCGACCACTCGATCAATCCTCCATCCCGATGAACCGGCACACTCCCTACACCTTGTTTCTCGCACCCAGCGGCAGCGATGTCGGACTCACCACCGTGACGTTAGGAATGGTCCGCGCGCTGGATGTCCGCGGCGTGCGCGTCGGTTTCTGCAAGCCCATCGGGCAGTTGTTCAACCATGACGACGGACCCGAGCGTTCGACTTATTTCATCCGCACCACCACCCAGCTCACGCCCGCCAATCCGATCCGGCAGGAAGAGGCCGCGCGGCTCATTTCCGCCGGGGAGGAAGAACAACTGATGGAACGCGTCGTCGCCCTGTTTCATGAATCCGACAGCGGGGCGGACGTGATGGTGGTCGAGGGCATCGTTCATTCCAAAGACTGGCCCAGCGCCGCGAGCATGAACGCCAAACTGGCGCAAACCCTCAGCGCCCATGTCGTCCTAACCGGCAAGCTCCATGGCGACTCGGCGGAGGACTTCGCCGATTTCGAGTCGCGCATGGAACTTTCTATCCGCGAGTTCGGCGGACTCAAGGGCAGCAACATTCTCGGCTGCATCATCAACCACGCGCCGGCATCCCTCGGCCAGTCGCTGGAGGAAATCCGCACCGCCGTCCTCGCCCGTTGCCCGCTGTTTTCCCGCATCGATTTCCCCATCATCGGCGCCATTCCCGAGAGCGCCGACCTCGCCGCGCCACGCACCATCGACATCGCCCGCCACCTCGGCGCGACCCTGATCAACGAGGGTGAAATCGCGACCCGCCGGGCGAAGAAATTCACCCTCCTCGCCCGCACCGTCCCTAACATGCTGAGCGCGTTCTCACCGGGAAACATCCTCATCACGCCCGCCGACCGCGCGGACGTCTTCGTCGCCGTGGCCATGGCCGCGGTGAACAAAACCACCTTTGCCGGCATCGTCCTAACCGGCGACACCGACCTCCCGCCGGGCATTCTCGAGCTTTGCCGGCCGGCGCTGGAAACCGGACTGCCCGTGCTCAAGGTCGAGACCAACAGCTGGCACACCGCCACGAACTTGAGTCGGATGAGCACGGAAGTTCCCGCGGACGACATCGAGCGCGTCCGCCGCTCGATGGACTTCGTCGCCTCCCATATCAACGTGGTTTGGCTGGCGGAAAAATCCGCGGCACCGGTGGAAGCCCGGATGTCGCCCGCGGCGTTCTGCCACCGCATCGTCGAGCTCGCGAAGCAGGCGCACAAGCGCATCGTCCTGCCGGAAGGCAGCGAGCCGCGCACCATCCGCGCCGCCGCGCTCTGCGCCAAGCGCGGCATCGCCCGCTGCGTCTTGCTGGGAAACCGCGAGGAAATCCTGCGGGTCGCTAACGGCCTGGAAGTCCACCTGCCGGACGAGGTCGAGATCATCGACCCCGCGGAGGTCCGGGCGAAATACATCGAGCCCCTCGTCGAGATGCGCCGCCACAAAGGCCTGACCCACCAGGACGCCGCCGACTATCTGGAAGACAACGTCTGGCTCGGCACCGTGATGCTCGCGCTCGGCGAGGTGGACGGCTTGGTTTCCGGCGCGCTCCACACTTCCGCTAACACCATCCGCCCCGCGCTCCAGATCATCAAGACCAAGCCGGGCGCCCGCGTGGTTTCCTCGATCTTTTTCATGTGCCTTCCCGACCAGGTCCTCGTCTATGGCGATTGCGCCGTGAACCCGGACCCGGACGCGGAAATGCTCGCCGACATCGCCATCCAGAGCGCGGAGTCCGCCACCAACATCGGCATTCCCGCCCGCGTCGCGATGATCAGTTACTCCACCGGCGAGTCCGGCCACGGCGCGGACGTGGACAAGGTCCGCGAAGCCACCCGCATCGCCCACCTCAAGCGGCCGGACATTCTGTTGGACGGCCCGCTGCAATACGACGCCGCCGCCATCGCCGACGTCGCCGCCACCAAAGCGCCTGATAGTCCTCTCGCCGGACGCGCGACCGTCTTCATTTTCCCCGACCTCAACACCGGCAACACCACCTACAAAGCGGTCCAGCGCAGCGCCAACGTCATCAGCATCGGCCCCGTGCTCCAAGGCCTCAATCGCCCGGTCAACGACTTGTCGCGCGGCTCGCTGGTGGAGGACATCGTTTACACCATCGCCATCACCGCCATCCAGGCGCGCGAAGCGTAAATCGGGAAATGATGTCGATTCGGCGCGCGGTCCGGGTTTCACTCCGCCCGTGACCGCTTCCACCCTCAAAGCCTGCGTCCTCGCGGCGCGCCCGAAGACCTTGCCCGCCGCCGTCGTCCCGGTGTGGGCGGGCTGTGTGCTCGCCTGGAAACTCAGCGGCTCTTTCGATTTCCTGCTAGCTCTCTGCACGCTCGGCGGCGCGGTGGCGATCCAGATCGCGACGAACTTTTTCAACGACGCGATCGACGCCCGCAAAGGCGCGGACACCGAGCGCCGGCTCGGCCCGACGCGGGTCACGGCCTCGGGGATGATGCAACCGCAAACGGTGATGCGGCTGGCGACGCTGTTTCTCGGAGTCGCGGTGCTTTGCGGAGTGGCGCTCTATCAAGCCCGCGGCTGGCCCATCGTCGCCATCGGGATTCCCTCGCTGTTTCTCGCCTACGGCTACACCGGCGGGCCGTTTCCGCTTGCCTACCGCGGGATGGGCGAGCTGTTCGTGATCGGCTTCTTCGGGCTGGTGGCGGTGGCCGGCACGGTGTTCATCCAGACCGGCGAATGGCCGCGCGAGGCGTTGCTGCTAGGACTGCAGATCGGCATGCTGTCCTCGGTCCTCATTTCCATCAACAACCTGCGCGACCGCGAGGAGGACGCGACCACCGGCAAGCGCACGCTGGCCGTCCGCTTCGGCCCGAAACTCGCGGTGGCGGTCATCTGGCTGGAAGTGAAAATCGCGGTGTTCGCCGGCCTCGGCTGGATCGCCTTCGGCCACCCGTCGCTGGCCATCGCGGGAGCTCCGGTGTTTCTCATCGGCCTGCGGATCATCTGGGGCGTGATGACGATTCCGCCGGGCCCGGCCTTCAACCGCCTGCTCGCGCTCGGTGGCGTGCAGCTGGTTTTCTTCGCCGCCGCGTTCCACATCGCGGCGCGGATCGGTTAGCGCACCACTTCGGTGCCGATGCCGCCGTCGGTGAAAATTTCCAACAGCAGCGCGTGCGGCAGGCGGCCATCGACGAAGTGGACTTTTCTAACCCCGGCGTTGAGCGCGTCCACGGCGCTGCGGATTTTCGGGATCATGCCGCCGGAAATCGTGCCGTCCGCGATCATCGCGTCGGCTTCCTTGCGGGTGACGGACTTGACCAGCGTGGACGGGTCTTTGGGGTCGGACAGCAGGCCGGGAACGTCCGAGAGATAGACCAGTTTCGCCACGCGGAGTTCCTTCGCCAGCGCGGCGGCGGCGAGGTCGGCGTTGATGTTGAGCGGCTTGCCGGTGGCGAGCTCGGCGGCGAGCGGGGAAATCACCGGGACGATTCCGGCCTGGTGCGCGGCGTCCATGTGCGCGAGCTGGCAGCCCACGACTTCGCCGACGCGGCCGATATCGACGCGGTTTCCGTCAGCGTCCGTGCCTTTGATTTTCTCGCCGAGGAAAACGTCGTTGCCCGGAATGCCGACCGCCTTGCCGCCGAAATCGCGGATCATGCGGACCAGGCCGGGGTTGATTTCCTCCGATAGAACGCGGGCGACGATGTCGATGGCCTCGTCCGTCGTGACGCGGAATCCGCCGACGAATTTCGCCTCAAGCCCGGCGGCTTCCATCGCCGCGGAGATCGCCTTGCCGCCGCCGTGGACGACGATGGGATTGATGCCGGCGACTTCCAGGAAAACGATGTCGCGCATGACGCGGGCCACCAGATCCGGGTCTTCCATCGCGGAGCCGCCCATTTTGATGAGGAAGGTCGTGCCGCGGAAAGCTTGCAGATAGGGCAGGGCTTCGATGAGGGTGTTGGCTTTTTCGATGGGGTCCATGGCGGGCGTGAGTGGGTTTTCCCATCACCGGGTGGAAGTTTCAAGCTTGTTGCTTCCGATGCTTCTTCTCCCCACACGCGGGCGAGGCCGAAATGAAGATTTTCTCGCGCAAAGGCGCGGAGACGCAAAGGAAGAAAGGGTTTTGGATTTCTGGACTCTTCAAACTTTGCGGCTTTGCGGCTTTGCGCGAGCCCTTCTTCCGATGGGTTCTCCCTCCCAGACGCGGACGAGGGAAGAGTTTCTCGCGCAAAGGCGCGGAGACGCAAAGGAAGAGAAGGGTTTTGGAGTTCTGGATTCTTAAAGCTTTGCGCCTTGGCGGCTTTGCGCGAGAACTTATTCGGGCAGGTTGTTGACGGCGCGGACGATGCCGTCACGCATGAGCGGTGCGCCGAAGTTCAATAGCAGGCCGAGCTTTTTATCAGCGAGTCGGATGTAGGTCTGGATCTGCTTGCGATGAACCGGAGAGATGTTTTCGACGGATTTCAGTTCGAGGATGACGAGGTTGTTGACCACAATATCGGCTCGGAAGCCTTCGTCGAATTCAAGTCCGTCGTAGTGGATCGGAATGGGGTGCTGGCGGACGCAGGACAAGCCGCGCTTGAGAAGAAGGTAGGCGAGCGCGGTTTCATAGACGGATTCAAGCAGTCCGGGGCCGAGCTCCTGATGGAGCTTCACTGCGGCATCGACGACAATTTTGCTGATTTCGTTTTCGGTCATGATTGTGGTTTTGATTGAAGAATAGTTCGCGGAAAGGCGCGGAGGCGCAAAGGAAGAAAGGGTTTTGCATTTCTGGATTCTTAAAACTTTGCACCTTTGCGGCTTTGCGCGAGTCATTCTTCCTTCTCCTCTCCCCAGACGCGGGCGAGGGTGGATTGAGGATCTTTTGCTCGAAGCGGGTGATCAGTTCGCGGTTGGCGGGGTGGGGATTAAGATTTTCTCGCGCAAAGGCGCGAAGACGCAAAGGAAGAAAGGGTTTTGGATTTCTGGATTCTTAAAACTTTGCGCCTTTGCGGCTTTGCGCGAGTCATTCTTCCTGCTCCTCTCCCCAGGCGCGGGCGAGGGTGGAAGGCGGAGACCAGCGCTTGCTCGGGAATCCGCTCGTCGGAGCGCGGGATAAAATAGCCTCCTGCCAGACCGACGACGAGGCTACCGAGACCTATCCAAACCTTACCTGTGTTCATGGTTTGCGATGCAGTGTGAAATCGTCTGACAGGACGAATGGATCGTATCTAATCTTCCGATTTGCGGCGAGAGCCGGCTTTTTTGGCGGCCGTCTTTTTCGCGGGTGCCTTTTTCTCAGGCGGAGCTTGTTTTGAAGGGGCGCGGGGTTTTCTCGCCGGCGGCGCGGGTTCGGGAACCGGCTTTGGAGCCATTTCACGGATCACTCGTGTAGCGGCGAGCGCCGTCAAAATCGCGGCGAGCACCGCCAGGCCGGGCAGCCAGACGGACGCCATTCCAAGAGCGATCCATTGCGCGGATAGACAGACGCCGGCGACCACCAGGAAACCCAGCCGCCGCGTGAAATCCGCCGCGCCGCAAAGCAGCGTGAGAACGACGACGAACACCGCCAGAAACTCGATTTCCCAGACTGGCGCCAGCCGCGGATATTCGCGGACCTCGGCCAGTCCCTCGTCGGACGCGATGGCGGCGATCGTGGCGGATAGATTCTGCGAGAAGGTCCGCGTCGCGGGTTCCGCGGCGCTGCGGTCGTCGCGCAGGATGACCGGGTCGGGCGCTTGTTTCGGGAACAAATCGTCGCCGCCATCGATCGACGCCTCGGCGGAAATTTCGGCGAGGCCGCGGATCGGTTTCAGCGGCACGGCGAGGCGGCCGTAATCGTCGATCGGAACGGTCGGCCCGGCCGGGCTGAGTTTGAGGTATTCGCCGAGCCGCACTTCCACGCCGTCGGTCGGGAGATCGAGCCGCTGGAGCACGGTGAGCAGCGGAAAGCCGAGAACCACGCGGTCCTCCCAGCGCGCCAGCAGCGGGGGAAAGCGATCCGCCGCTTCGGCTTCGAGCACGGAAAATCCCGCCAGCGCGTTTTGTCCGCCCAAGATCACGCCGGGAATCGGGACCCGGTTGACCACCGGCAGCGACGAGGTGTCTCCCCGCACGGCCGACAGGGGGATCGATGCGCGGCGGAACGCCCGCGGCATTGCCGAGGCGACCGCGCCGCGGGAAAGCGGCGCGGCCATCACCAGCGAATCGAAGCGCGCCAGCGATTTCTCCAACGCCGCCAGCCCGATCGGGTCCGGAGTTTCCCAAGCCAGCACCGCGGCCGCGGCCGCCTTTTTCGCGCCGAGCCGGTGGAAATTCGTGAAAATCACCGCCAGGTCGATGGGCGCGGGCGGCGAGGATTGGAAAAAGCCCTCCGGATCGTCTTCCAGCGCGACGATCACCGGAGCGTTGCGGCGGTCTGACTTCGAGTCCGGGGAAAATGCCCGCAGCTTCCACGGATCCGCGCGGGTTCCATTTCCACTGACGAAAAGCGGCGGATTCACTAAGCTCCGGGCCACCGTGGTGAAGGCCGCGCGGTCCAGTCCGGTGCCCGGTGCCACGATCCAAACCACCAGCGCCGCCGCCGAAACAAGCAGCAGCCGCAGCCGGCGATGGAACGAGCTGGTCACTTTTCGGATTGGCGGATCGCCTTGAGAACCGGCGCGAGCGGAGCCTCCAGCGGCGTGCCGGCGGTCACCTCGCCGAGCAGCCGCGCGGCCGTGGCGATGTGCGGACGATACCACTCGTCGCCCCGGTTTTTCACAATGTTGGCGAAGGCTCCGAGCGCCTGCATCAGGCGCTGCGCCGCACATTCGTGGAACAGTTTTTCCAGCGGCCGCTCGTCGGCGATTTCTTCCCAAAGCTTGAGCAGCTGCTCCCGTTCCTCGGCGGAATGGTCGAGGTAAGGGTCGAAAATCAGCGACGCGAGATCATATTCCTGACGTCCGCGGCGGAGCCCTTGGAAGTCGATGAGCCAGACCTTGTCGTCCTTGATCATCAGATTTTGCGACTGGAAATCCCGATGCACCAGATGCCGCGCCACCGTGCCGAGGCGCTGCGAGAGGTCGGTGAACGCCTCGTTTTTGCGAAGCTCGTCGGCATCCATGCCCAGGAATTCCTCGACGAGAAACTCGAAAAAGTAGTTCTGCTCCCAACGGTAGAGCGCCGCGTCGAAGGGCGGCATCAGGTGGAACTCCTTCGCGGGCTTCGCGTAAAACAGCTTGTCCACCTGCTCGAACGCCATCCGGTAATACGGCAGCCGCTCGGCGAACGGCCGGTTTTTCAGCGAGAGCAAATCGACGTCGCCCAAGTCCTCGACGAGCGCCACGCGATACCTCGCCCGGTCATGAATGATGGTCGGCACCCGGAGTTTCGCCTGTTTCAGGAACTGCGCGACCGGGACAAACTGCGAGTTATCCTCGCGCTCCTCGTTCCAGTGCACTCCGATGAACGGCTCGTGGCCCGGAGTTTTCACCCGCACGATGGTGCGGCCCGAGGCGCCGCGTTTGATCGGCTCGAGCGTGATTCGCACGGTCGGGTCCACTCCGAGGAATTGGCGCACGGTGGAAAGGATCGCTTCGGTTGGCATGGGCGGGGGAAACTAGCGGGAAAAACCGCCCTTCTGCCAAGGGAAATCCGGTGCCATCTCACTCGTGATGGTAAAACCACAGCAGCACCATCAACCCCACGCCGATCCCCCACAGCGCCCAGTTATTGGTAAACAGATAAGGATAAACCATCAATGCCACCCCGATCGCCCGCGGCTGCCACAAGTCCAGCCGCCGCCCATAGGAAAACGCCCCCCAGCCGATGGTGCCGAAGATAAAGCCCGCGAGAAGGTTGTAGGGATCCAGGCTGAAATTCATTTGCCCGGGAAACTAAACAACCCGCAGCCGTTACCCAGCGGAAATTTCTAGCACACCGAGAGAAAGTGTCCCGGCTGTCTCAGCCGGGAGGGGGCGTCGTGGTTTCGGGATTGTGGCGGGCGGAGAATTCCGGTTGCCTTGCTCCATGACAATGATCTCGCGCCGTTTGATTTCAGCCGCCGCCATGTTCGGCCCGCTGCACGCCGCACCGCCGGTGATGGAGGCGGTGGCCGAGCGGATGAAGGGTTTCGTGGAGTCGAAGGAAATTTCCGGCTCCGTGACGTTGGTGGCGGACGGGGAAAAAATCCTGCACCTTTCCGCGGCGGGGCTGGCGGATATTGAAAAGGACCGGCCGATGACGGCGAACTCGATTTTTTGGATCGCCTCGATGACCAAGCCGGTCACGGCCACCGCCGTGATGATGATGCAGGAGGAGGGGAAACTTTCGGTGGACGACCCGGTTTCCAAATACCTGCCGGAGTTCACGGGCGACAAGGCGGGCATCACGATCCAGCAATGCCTCACCCACACCAGCGGCTTGAGCGAAGTCACGGGGGAGGAAAGCGAAAGCGTCACCACGCTCAAGCAGCTGATGCCGCTATTTGCCGCGAAGCCGCTGGTTTTTGCGCCCGGCAGCAAGTGGCAGTATTGCCAGACCGGGATCAACGCGGCGGCGCGCGTCGTGGAGGTCGTTTCCGGCAAGGCGTTTCCCGAGTTCCTGCAAGAGCGGCTTCTCGGCCCGCTGGGAATGGCGGACACGAGTTTTTACCCGAGCGCCGCGCAGCTTTCGCGCCTCGCGAATTCCTACAAGCGGGGCGAGGACGGGCAATTGCAGCAATCTCAAATCACCTTCCTCGGCGGCAAATCCATCGCCGACAAGTCGCGCTACCCGCTAGCGAACGGCGGCTTGTTTTCCACCGCGGCGGATTATTTGAAATTCGCGCAAATGATCCTCCGCGGCGGCGAGTCGGGCGGGAAACGCTTTTTGAAAGAGGAAACCGTGCGCCAAATGACCCGCGTTCAGAGCGGCGATCTCGCCAGCGGATTCATCCCCGGCAGCGCTTGGGGGCTGGGCTGGAGCATCGTCCGGGAACCTCAGGGCGTGACCGCCCCGCTCTCGCCGGGAACCTTCGGCCACGGCGGGCTGTTCGGCACCCAAGCGTGGATTGATCCGGTGAAACAGCGGATTTACCTGCTGCTGGTCCAACGCTCGAATTTCACCAACCAAGGCGGTGCCGACGGCTCCGAGCTGCGCGGTGCGTTCCAAAACGCCGCCGCCCAACCATGAATCTCCTGCTCATCGGCCACGGTTACCTCGGCCAGGCGGTCACCCGGGAATTCCGCGAGCACGGCTGGGAAGTCACCGCCACCTCGCTCTCCGGCGACAACGACACGGTCCCCTGCGACGTGGGAAATCCCGATGACGTCGCCAAGCTCCCGCCCGCCGATTTCATCGTCCACTGCGCCGCTTCCGGCCGCGGCGGAGCGGAAGCCTATCAGCGTGTCTATGTCGATGGCTGCCGGAATCTAGCCGAGAAATTTCCCGGCACGCCGTTGTTGTTCACCTCGAGCACCTCGGTTTACGCGCAGACCGACGGCTCGTTCGTCACCGAGGAAAGTCCGGCCACCCCGGACCGCGAGACCGGCAGCTTGTTGTTGGAAGCCGAGCGCGTCACCCTCGCGGCTGGCGGCGTGGTCGCGCGACTGGCAGGAATTTACGGCCCCGGCCGCAGCGTGATTTTGAAAAAATTCCTCAGCGGCGAGGCGGTGATCGAGGAAGACGGCCGGCGTTTCCTCAACCAAATCCACCGCGACGACGCGGCGCGCGCGATCTATCACCTCGCCGCCACGCAAGCCGCCGGCGTCTTCAACGTCAGCGACTCCACCCCGCTCAGCCAGCTCGGCTGTTATGAAAAACTGGCCGGAATTTTCTCCCGCCCGCTGCCCCCGTCCGGCCCGCGCGACCTCAACCGCAAGCGCGGCTGGACGCACAAGCAGGTCTCCAACGCAAAACTCCGCGCCACCGGCTGGCAGCCGCATTTCCGGTCGTTCATCGACGCCGCGGAATCCGTCGCGGCGACGCTCACCAACCCGCCTCAGAACTCGTAAGCCAGTCCGACACCGACGTGGAGGAAATTCCTCAGGAGTTCGTCTCCGGAGAATCGCGCCGCATCGCGATCAATCGCCAGATTATAGCTCAAATGAGCCGTCAATGCGAGCGCCTCCGTAAACGAATACGCACCGCCCAGCCTCAGCTCGAAGTGGTTCGCGCCGTCGTGACCATCGGTGACGTAGCCTTGGTTCACCCCGAAAACGACGGCCGGAGTGAGTTGTAGCCGGTCATTCAGTTCGAACTCCCGACTCAGCGCCGTCACGATGAACGTGCCATCGGCGTCAAAGGAATAGTAGGCGTCCACACCCAGCGCGACCTCCCCGGGAAGCCCTGCCCACGAGACTCCGGCACCGATTTCATGGTCGTGCCCCCCATCCTGCGGAAAACGGAGATGGGTATAGGACATATAACACTCCAGATCCTTCCATACCCAGCTCAGGGCGGTGGAAAGCTGGAGCTCGTCATACGACTGGTTGGGGCTTTTGGCATACCAAATGCCGGCGGATAGAGCGTTCCATCCCGCCTCGAAAGTCCCGGAAAACAGACTGTCTCCATCCAGCGCGTCCCGCCCCTCCGAAGCGTAGCGGCTTTCGTAATCGACGTGCTCATGGAAGTTCCATCCGTCCTCGCCGTCGAAAAAACGGCCAAAGATCAGTTCGCTGTTATCCTCATGCGCGAGGACGATGGACGTGCAGGCGATGAACGGAATCAAAAAACGCACGCCGTTTGCATTAACCTCCCGACGACTCCTGTAAAGTGATTTCTAGGATTAACGGGCATACGCCGACGCGGTCGGGAATCACTTCCCGCAGCTTGGCTTTGACCGATGTCGGGTTTGTGTCTATTCCCGACGCCTTTCCCATGAAGGAGCAAATCGAAGCCATCCAAACTGAAGCGCTTGCGCAAATCACCGCCGCCGCGGACGAGCGCGCGCTCGACGACGCCCGCGTGGCCGTGCTCGGCAAAAAAGGCAGCCTCACCCTCGTCGCTGCCGGCATCAAGGACGTGCCGAAAGAGGACAAAGCCGCCGTCGGTCAGCTCCTCAACGCCGCCCGCACCGCCATCACCGCCGCGCTCGAGGAAAAGCAACTCGCCCTCCGCGAAATCGCCGACCGCGCCGCTCTCGCCGGCATCGACGTCACCCTCCCCGCCCGCCAGCTCCAAGTCGGCTCGCTGCATCCGCTCACGCTGATCCGCGACCAAGCCATCGGCATCCTCCGCCGCATGGGTTTCGCCCTCGCCGACGGCCCGGAAATCGAGGACGAGTTCCACTGCTTCGACGCCCTCAACACTCCCGCCGATCACCCGGCCCGCAACGAAAAGGACACCTTCTATTTCGACTCCGGAAAACTCCTCCGCACCCACACCTCCAGCGTGCAGATCCGCACCATGGAAACCCAGACGCCGCCGATCCGCATCATCGCCCCCGGCTCCGCCTACCGCCGCGACGAGATCGACGCCACCCACCTCTCCGTTTTCAACCAGCTCGAAGGCCTCTACATCGGCACGGACGTTTCCCTCCCCGACCTCAAGGGCACCCTCGAATACTTCCTCCACGAACTCTTCGGCCCGCAGACCGAAGTGAGATTCCGCCCGCACTTCTTC
Source organism: Akkermansia muciniphila (assembly GCA_945873305.1). GTDB lineage: Bacteria > Verrucomicrobiota > Verrucomicrobiia > Verrucomicrobiales > Akkermansiaceae > Luteolibacter > Luteolibacter muciniphilus_D. Next base: position 27,746 of record CAMCCX010000001.1, on the reverse strand, counting down.
CCCTTCACCGAGCCGAGTTTCGAGATCGACGTGAAGCTCACCGTCAAGGGCCAGGCCCCGCGTTGGATCGAAGTCGCCGGCTGCGGCATGGTCGATCCCGCCGTCTTCGAATCCATCAACAAGTCGCGAAAAGACAACGCCTTCGACCCCGAAAAAGTCACCGGCTTCGCCTTCGGCATGGGCCTCGACCGCCTCGCCATGATCCGCTGGGGCATCAAGGACATCCGCCTGCTTATCGAAAACGACGCCCGATTCCTCAAGCAGTTCGCCTAACCCTCCGCGTTTCGCTTCAACCTTTCTCTTTTCATGAACGTCTCTCTCAACTGGCTCGCCACCCACCTCGATCTATCCGGCAAATCCATCAAGGAAATCGACGACCTCTTCACCTTCGCCGGCGTCGAAGTCGAAGGCATTGTTTCGAAAGGCATCGCCTCGGAAAAAATCGTCGTCGCGCAGATCATGGAAGCCGTCCAACACCCGAACGCGGACAAGCTGAAGGTCACCCAAGTGGACGCCGGCGAGGGCCAGCTCCGCCAGATCGTCTGCGGCGCGCAGAATTACAAGGTCGGCGACAAAGTCCCCTGTTGCCTCCCCGGCGCGGAACTCCCCGGCGGCTTCACCATCGGCGAAACCAAAATGCGCGGCGTGGAATCCAAGGGAATGCTCGCCGCCGCCTCCGAAATCGGACTGCCGGAAGGCGAAAACGGCCTGCTCATCCTTCCGCCGGACTCGGAAATCGGCAAACCCGTGAAACAACTCTTCGACTCCGACACGCTGCTAGAGCTCGAAGTCACCCCGAACCGCCCCGACCTCCTCAGCCACCGCGGCATGGCCCGCGAGCTTGCGACACTCCTCAAAACCCCGCTGATCCCCATGGACCTAAGGGGTGCGGACGTCTCGTCCGCACAAACCATCCGCATCGACGCGCCCGCCGCCTGCCCGCTCTACACCGCAGTTAAAATCACCGGCGTCACCATCAAGGAAAGCCCCGCCTGGCTCAAACAGCGCCTCGAATCCATCGGCCTGCGCCCGATCAACAACATCGTGGACATCACGAATTACGTCCTCCACGAACTCGGCCAACCGCTCCACGCCTTCGACGCTGCGAAACTCACCGGCAGTATCGTCGTCCGCAACGCCGCCGACGGCGAAACCTTCCTCGCGCTCGACGAATCCACCCACGTCCTCACCCCGGACGACCTCCTCATCTCCGACGAATCCGGAGCGGCGCTCGCCCTCGCCGGCGTCATGGGCGGCCTCACCAGCGGCGTCACCGAGACCACCACCGATATTCTGTTGGAGTCCGCTTATTTCACCCCGCAAGGCATCCGCCGCACCTCGCGCCGAACCGCCCTATCATCGGACTCCTCCTACCGCTTCGAGCGCGGCGTCGATCCCGCGGGCGTCCTCACCGCCTCCGCCTTCGCGGTGAAACTCATCCTCGAACTCGCCGGCGGCGCCGCCGAAGCCACCACCCAGGTCGCCGGCGAAGCTCCTGTCCTAACCAAGCCCGTCACCTTGGACGCCAAGAAGCTCGACCAACTCATGGGCGGCTCCATCGAACTAACAGACGCCGAGGAGATCCTCACCCGCCTCGGCCTCACCAAGCTCGCCGACGGCGCCTGGGACGTGCCATCCTTCCGCGCCGACCTCCAGCGCCACATCGATCTCGTCGAGGAAATCGCCCGCGTCCACGGCCTGGCAAACGTTCCATCGCGTTTCCTCGGCACCTTCGTCCCCGCCAGCCCGGTCGATGCCGCTTACGATGCCGACATGGTCCTCCGCCGCCGCCTGGCAGCGCTCGGCCTGCACGAATGTCAGACCATCAAACTCATCTCGGACGCCCAGGTTTCCGACATCCTGCCGCTGCGCCCCATGCAGGACGGCGACGTCATCCGCGTAAAACTCCCGCTCAGCGAGGACCATGCCGTCATGCGCCCGAGCATCGTCCCCGGCCTCATCGCCTCCGCTGCTAGAAACATCCGCCAACAGGCAAAGTCCCTGCGCTTCTTCGAAATGGGCCGCGTCTTCCGCAACGCCGGCGGCGGCAAAGCCAAGGACCAGGAAAGCGAAACCCTCGCCCTGCTCCTCTCCGGTTCCGCCCAACCCACCGGCTGGTCCCAAGCCGAACGCGCCGCCGATCTCTACGACCTCAAAGGCATCCTCACCGCCCTGCTAGGCGACCGAAAAATCACCTTCACCCCGAAGGACCGCCCCGGCTTCGTGCTCGCCAGCGACATCAAGGTCGATGACCAAACCCTTGGTGTCTTCGCCCGCCTTACCCCCGCCCGCGAGCGTGAGTTAGATTTCACCACCCCCGTTTTCGTCGCCGAGCTCGACCTCGGAAAACTCCGCAAGCTCCTCAACGGCATCAGCCACGTCGAGGACCTCCCGCAGTTCCCCGGCTCCTCCCGCGACGCCGCGATGGAACTCCCGCTCACCACGCCGAACGCGCAGATCGAAGCCGTCATCGCCAAACTCGCCGAGCCGTTGCTTATTTCCGCCGAGTGCTTCGACGTCTTCACCGACCCCACCGGCCAGAAGATCGCCGCCGACAGCAAGTCCGTCGCCTACCGCTTCCAATACCGCGAGCCCACCCGCACGCTCAAGACCGAGGAAATCGACACCGCCCACCAGAAAGTGCTCGAAGCGCTGACGAAGGGGCTGGGCGTGAAATTTCGGTGAAGCCTATCACCTTGGACTGACGGCAGCCTGCTGCCGCTTTGATGCTCGCAGCCTGCTGCGGCATGGATGGGGGCGTTTGTGAGCGGACCACGCCACACCCCGGCCAGCAGAGTCTTGGCCGCGCCGCTGAGTTGGACTGCGCGTGGGCTTCCGGGGCGCACGGATTTGATGGGATCAGATGAATCTCACCGCGTGCTTTTTCGAAAGCTTGAGGACGTCGCCCGCTGTCGGCGAGATGGCGGCGTTGGGGTCGGTTAGCTTTTCGCCGTTGAGCTGGACGGAGCCGGTGGTGATGAATTGCTTCTTCAGCTCGCCGTTGGATTTTTCCAGGCTGTAGGCGGCTTGGAATCCGAAGGCGGTGAGGCTGAGGACGGTGAGATCGGCGGGAAGATCGGCGAGGGGAAGTTCCGGCAGCTCGGCGGCGGCGAGGTCTTTTTTGGAGAAACGGGTGTCCCAGTCGGCGCGGGCGGCGGGGCCGGCTGCTTCGCCGTGGTAACGGCTGGTGATTTTCTCGGCGAGGGATTTCTTGGCGTCCATCGGGTGACCGGACGGGTCGCGGGCCTCACCTAGCAGGAGGAGGTAGTAGCGGTCCATCAGTTCGTCGGAGACGCTCATGAGCTTGCCGAACATTTCCTGCGGCGCGTCGCTGACGCCGACGTAGTTGCCGTAGGACTTGGACATTTTCTTCACGCCGTCGAGGCCCTCTAGCAGCGGCATGACCATGACGACTTGCTGCGGCTGGCCTTCTTCTTTCTGGAGGTCGCGGCCGACGAGGATGTTGAAGAGCTGGTCGGTGCCGCCGATCTCGACGTCGGCGCGGATTTCCACGGAGTCCCAGCCTTGCATGATGGGGTATTGGAGCTCGTGGAGGCGGATTTCCTGGCCGGCGTCGAGGCGGGTGCGGAAGTCCTCGCGCTGGAGCATCTGTTGGAGGGTGACGCGGCCGTTGAGCTTGAGGATTTCCTCATAGGTCATTTTCCGGAACCAGTCGCCGTTGTAAACGATCTCGGTTTTCGACTTGTCGAGGATCTTGAAGGCTTGGTCGGTGTAGGTGGCGGCGTTTACTAACACCTCGTCGCGGGTGAGCGGCGGGCGGGTGGACGAGCGGCCGGTCGGGTCGCCGACGGTGGCGGTGAAGTCGCCGATGAGCAGCACGGCCTGGTGGCCGAGGAGCTGGAACTGGCGGAGTTTCTCCAGCGCGACGGTGTGGCCCAGGTGGATGTCCGGGGCGGTGGGATCGACGCCGAGCTTGATGCGCAGCGGGCGGCCGAGACGGAGTTTTTCCAGCAGTTCCTTTTCGGATAGGACCTTGGCGGTGCCGGCGGTGAGTTGGGCGAGTTGTTGTTCGGGAGACATCGGAAGAGTGCGGAAAGACGCGGGGAGAATGCCCGGTGTGAAGGTGCTGCCAAGTCCGGATGCCGGGAAATCGCGGGGGCGGCGCGGCCCTTTGCTCAGCGGCCGAGCTCGGAGATCGCCGCACGGATGGCGGCCTGTACCTGCGGGTCGCCGTAAAACGGACCCGCACCGGGGCCGCCGGTGGTGTGCGTTTCGAGTAGGACGAGCTCGCCGTTTTTCCACAAAAACGACGGGTTGCCGCTGTCGCCGACCACCAAATTCCGCTGATAGAGCGGATTCAGCCCGGGGACGAATCCCAGCCGCACGACGCCGCCGGAAACTCCCTCGATCTGATGCACCGAGAGCGTGTTCGTCTGGTCCGAAACGAGAACCGGCCGCCCGACGGCGGCGTCGCCCGCGCTGGCGAGCCGATAATATTTCACCTCCGGCGGCAGCGGCAGGTTCAATTTCGCCACGGCGATATCGCCGACGTTGGTGAGCATTTTCACCGATGAAATGAAGCGCTCGTGAGGCTTGCCGCGCTTGTCATGGAACATCACTGACACGTTCGCGGGCCTCGTGAAATGGGCGGCCATCACCACGTGGCTGGGAGAAATCAGCGTCGCCGTCCGCGAGTCGTTCCACGAGACGCCGGTGAGATCGAGCTTGGAAGTCCAGTTGTTCCGCCATTTCGACGGGTTTTTCGGCTGATAGTAAGTGAACAAGCTGCCCTTTTCCGGCTCCTTCGGTAGAAATCCGAGGCCCTCTTGCGTCGGCGGGGAGCCTCCGGCGGCGAGGCTCGGGCCGTTGGCGGGACCACAGGCGCAGAGCAGGAGCGAAACTGACAGAAGGAGCGCGGATTTCATGGAGCGGGGAATTTCCCAATCGATAGCCGTCGCCCGCCCGGCTGGCAAGAGGCTGCCATAAGGGGGGCGGACATTTTTGTCCGCCTGGACGATGGGAAGAGAAAGAGATGAGCTTCGCGCTTCCGCTTTCGCCGCGCATCGGCAAGTGGACAAAATGTCCACTCCCCTTATTTTGCCCATCATTCTCAGTGCCACCCAGAGGCGTTCCCGCCCTTGCGTTTGATGGCGGACGCCGTCTAGGCTCCGCGCATGCCCGCCGAGACCCGCACCCAATTTTTCCAAACCGGAAGCCCCGCCGATCCGGTGAGGCTGCGCGAGGGCGGGTTGCTGCCGGGAATCACGCTCGCCTACGAAACCTGGGGCGAGCTCAACGCCGGGCGATCCAACGCGATTTTCCTCTTCCACGCGCTCTCCGGCTCGCACCACGCGGTCGGCTACAATCCCGGCATCGAAGGCGTCGGCGAACTCTGGCAGCCGGAAATGCACGAAGGCTGGTGGGAGGGAATGATCGGGCCGGGCAAGGCCATCGACACGGACAAATATTTCGTCATCTGCGCGAACTACCTCGGCGGCTGTTATGGCAGCACCGGCCCGGCCTCCATCGATCCGGAGACGGGAAAACCGTGGGGCTCCGCGTTCCCCGCGGTGACCGCGGCGGACCAGGTGGAGGTTTTCGCCTCGCTGCTAGATCACCTCGGCATCTACGCGCTGCACGCGGTGGTCGGCCCGTCGGTCGGCGGTTTGGTCGCGCTGACTTTCGCCACCCGCTTCGCCGAGCGCGTTCATAACGTGATCATCATCGCCTCGGGATTCAAAACCACCGTCCTCAACCGGCTGATTCTGTTTGAGCAAATCCTCGCCATCGAGAACGACCCGCATTTCAACGGCGGCGACTACTACGCCGCCGAGGCCCCGCTCTACGGCCTGGTGCTCGCCCGCATGATTTCCCACAAAACCTTCGTCCACCTCGACGCCATCGAGCGCCGCGCGCGGCAGGACGTGGTGCAGCCGGACGACGTGCTCGCTTGGTATCGCGTGCGCGATCAGTTCCAGAGCTACATGCTCCATCAGGGGAAAAAATTCGTCCGCCGCTTCGATGCGAACACCTATCTGCGGATCATCGACTTGTGGTCGCGCTACGACGCCACCCAGGAAGGCGATGCTGAAACGCCCGCCGATTTGTTCGCCCGCGCGCAGCTCGCCGGCCAGCGCTGGCTCGTCTTCTCGATCGACTCCGACTTCTGTTTCTATCCGGAGGAGCAGGCGGAGCTGGTGAAGCACCTGGAGGAAGCCAAGGTCGATGTCATGCACATCATCGTGCATTCCGACAAGGGCCACGACTCGTTCCTGCTAGAGCCCGACCTCTACACCCCGCACATTTCCTGGGTGCTCGGGAAATGACAGTGGCTCAGTAATCCGCCACCGGGCTGCCGGCCTGGGTGATTTCGATTTCAGGAACCTCGGCCGCCAGCTTGGCGAGCGACTCGCAGGTTTCCCGCCATTTCTTGTCCGACCACACGAGCGGCCCGCGCAGCTTGCGGCGGAATTTCTCCACCCGCTCGCGCGCGTCCTCGGTCATCCAGTGCGGCAGCTCGGCGACCGCCCGCGCCGCGATTTCCGCGGTGTCGGTGCGGTGGCAAATCAGTGCCAGATCGTTGCCCGCCTCGATGGCGAGCTTCACGTCCTGACCGCGGCCGTAGCGGGTGGTGATCGCGCCCATGTCGAGGTCGTCGGTTAGGACGAGGTGCTTGTCGAAGCCGAGCTGGTCGCGGAGAAAGCGGCGGATGATCCGCGGCGAGAGCGAGGCCGGGAAATCCGGGTCTATGTTAGGAAATTCCACGTGCGCCAGCATGATCGCGTCCAGCTCAGGCATCAGCGCGGTGTAGGGGATCACGTCCTCGCGGAGCAGCTCTTCGAGTGTCGCCGGCGATGACGGCAGATCGTGGTGGGGGTCGGACTGCGCCCGGCCGCAGGCGGGGAAATGTTTCGCGCAGCTCGCGATGGAGCGCTTCCGCAGCCAGCGGTTCCAGTGGCCGGCGTAGTCGATGACGCGTTGCGGATCGCGCCCCCAGCAACGGCCGCGCAGGGCGTTCTGGGTTTCCGGAAAATGGTCGAGATCGAGCACCGGAGCGAAGTCCAGATTGAAACCTAGCAGGCGCAGCAGGTCGCCGGTGAAAGCCCCCGCTTCCGCGATTTTAAGCATGTCCGCCTTCGCCGCGAGCGCCGGAGCGGAAGGTGCCGCCGGGGCGATTTCCCGGGTCCGCGTGACCCGCCCGCCTTCCTGGTCGATGGCGATGATCGGCGTTTCCGACGACAAGTCGCGGAGGTCGTCGGTGAGCTTCCGCGTCTGTTCGGCAGAGACGATGTTGCGGGTGAAAAGGATGTAACCCGCCGGTTGCAGCCTGCGGAAAAGCGCCGCCTCCTCCGGAGAAATTTCCGGTCCGGCGATCCCGAGCACGAGCAGTGAGCCATCCATCATCGCCGCGAGAAAACCACCGCGGACCCGCTTTGTCGAATGTGTTCCGACAATGTGTTCCGGCTGTCTCAGTCGGATTCCAAAGCTCCGCTCCCGACTGAGACAGTCGGGACACATTCCTCCGCCCACCGCGCTTGCGCCGGCGGCCTCAAGCTGAGAGGTTCCCCGCATTGGAAACGGTTTGGAAAAGCGATTTGCCCGAGAGCTTCGACCCGATGACGGCCAAGGAGCTGCGACAGAGCTTGCGGCGTGGCAGCTTCGTCTATCCGTTTCTTGGGATCCAGCTGTTCGCCGTGGTGGCGATGGCCGCGGAATTCCAGCTCGGCCACGCCACGGAGAGTTCGGAATACGCCGGCGCGCTGAACCTCTCGCTGCTCTGGACGTCCGGGCCGTTCTGGATGGTCGTCTCCGCGATCTGCCTGCTCGTCATGCCGCTGGGCGGCCTCGTCCTGATGGGCCAGGAGCTTGAGGAAGGGAATCACGAGCTGCTCCTGCTCACCAAGCTGGACCGCTGGAAAGTCGTCATCGGGAAATTCATCACGCTCTGGGGGCTTTGCGCGCTGACTTTCGCTTCCCTGCTGCCCTACGTGGTGGTGCGCTACATGGTCGGGGGGATCGAGTGGTGGCACGAGGCGGCCTGTGCCGGAACGGTGTTAGGCGGTTCCGCCATGATCAGCGCGGGCGCCATCGGTGCGTCGGCGTTCAAAAGAACCGGCGTGCGGGTGGCGGTGCTGGTGCTGTTTCTCGCGTCGATGGCGGTTGGCTGCGGCGTGCCGCTGCTAGGCATCGGCGCGCAAAGCGGCGGCTGCGGCTGGATCTATCATTTCACCGCGCTCGCGGCGGTGGCCTGCTACTCGCTGATGGGACTCGCGCTGGCCCGCTCGCGCCTGCGGCTGGCGGTCATGGCCTACGAGGTGCAGCCTAGCGGAATGATCATCGGCCTGCTGGTCTTCGCGCCGTTCATCCTCGGACTGGTCACGGCGCTCACGGTCGGCTGGGGCGGAGCCGCCGGATTGCTGGGCGTGGCGGTCGTCGCCGTGCGCATGGACGTGACGCCGAAAGCCCCGAAATGGATGCCGCCGCCGCCACCGGATTTGCCCGCCGCTTAGGAAACCGCGCGCTCCGAGCGGCGCCCTTGCTTCGGTGCCGCGGCCCGGCTCTTCGGCAGGAACGGGACGATCAGCGAAGCCTCGAAATCGAAGACTTCGGAGAAATCCTCCTTTTTGTCCGACTCCTGTTTTCCGAAAACCTGCTCCTCGATGAGATTGAAAACCATGTCGCCGACGTCTTGGCATTTGCGGATGCTCCACTCGGTCATCAGCGTGGAAGCCATCGGCCCGAATTGTTCCAGCGCGTAATCCCGGCAACCTTCCAACAGCTCCGGCCCGCTCACATGTCGCGCCTGGCCGCCGTTGGATTCGGCGATGCGCTTGAGCGTGAAATCCAAGGCGTCCTTCAGGAAAAAGTAAGCATGCGGGTCAAATCTCTTGTCGCGTTTCAGGATCGAAACGACCGATTGCTCGAATTGCATGGCTTGCATGCGCGGGAACATGCAAAAACAGGGGTGGCGTGTCAAAGGGCTTTAAAAAATCGCTGCGATTGCCGGATTGCGGGCCCGCGGCGAATCATTCAAGCTCCCGCCATGTGGACCACCGCGCGCGAATTTGAGGACATCCGATACGAAACAACGGATGAGGGAAGTATTGCAAAAATCACCATCAACCGGCCCGAAGTGCGCAACGCCTTCCGCCCGCAAACCGTGAAGGAAATGCTCGTCGCCTTCGATCTCGCCCACGAGGATCCCAAAGTCGGCGCCATCATCCTCACCGGCGCCGGCGACCTCGCGTTCTGCTCCGGCGGCGACCAGAAAGTCCGCGGCCACGCCGGTTACATCGGCGAGGATGGCGTTCCGCGACTCAACGTGCTCGACCTGCAGAAAAAAATCCGCTCCCTGCCCAAGCCCGTCGTCGCGATGGTCGCCGGCTACGCCATCGGCGGCGGCCATGTCCTGCACATCGTCTGCGACCTCACCATCGCCGCTGACAACGCCCGTTTCGGCCAGACCGGCCCCAAGGTCGGCTCGTTCGACGGCGGCCTCGGTTCCAGCTATCTGGCCCGCATCGTCGGCCAGAAAAAGGCCCGTGAAATCTGGTATCTCTGCCGCCAGTATGACGCCCAGCAGGCGCTCGACATGGGCCTCGTCAATACCGTCGTCCCGCTCGCGGATCTCGAAAGGGAAACCCTCCAGTGGTGCCGCGAAATGCTCGCCCACTCGCCACTCGCCCTGCGCTGCCTCAAATCCGCCCTCAACGCGGATTGCGACGGCCAGATGGGCCTGCTGGATCTGGCAGGAAACGCTACGCTGCTTTACTACATGAGCGAGGAAGGCCGCGAAGGGAAACAAGCCTTCCTCGAAAAGCGCGTTCCGGATTTCTCGAAATTCCCCCGCGTGCCATAACACACGTCCCGGATGGCTGAGAGTTGCGGTAGTTGATCCGGAAAACTTTGCGTCCTTGCGGTCAACTCTTCCTCCCCCATCCTCCCCGCATGTCCGCCCCGCTCAGCCGCAAGAACCTCCCCGAAAACCCCACCCCGGACGACATCCTCAATATCTTCCTCGACTACCTCACCGCCACCAACACCGAACCCTACGACCACCAGGAAGAAGCCATCCTCGAACTTTTCGCCGGCAACAACGTCATCCTCAACACCCCCACCGGCTCCGGGAAATCGCTTGTGGCCCTCGCGCTCCAGTTCAAATCCCTCTGCCAAGGCCGCCGCTCCTACTACACCGTCCCGATCAAGGCGCTCGCCAACGAGAAATTCCTCTCCCTCTGCCACGTCCTCGGCCCGGAAAACGTCGGCATGATCACCGGCGACGCCACCGTCAACCACGACGCCCCGGTCATCTGCTGTACCGCCGAAATCCTCGCCAACATCGCCCTCCGCGACGGCGCGCACGCCCCGGTGGACGACGTCATCATGGACGAGTTCCATTACTACTCCGACCACTCGCGCGGCGCCGCCTGGCAAATCCCGCTCCTCACATTGCCCCGCGCCCGCTTTCTCCTGATGTCCGCCACCCTCGGCGACTCGTCGTTTTTCTCCAAACAACTCACCGCCTTAACAGGCGCACCCACCACCCTCGTCCAGTCCGACCAGCGCCCGGTCCCGCTCGAGTTCGAATACTCCACCACCCAGCTCCAGGAAAAAGTTGCCGAGCTCAACGAACAAGGCCGCTCGCCCGTCTATCTCGTCCACTTCACCCAGAACGCCTGCGCCGACACCGCCCGCGACCTGCTCTCCACCAACTTCTGCACCAAGGAGGAAAAACACGCCATCGCCCGTGTTTATCGATCCCTTGAAAAATCGACTTCATCTCTCGAGCTGGTGTGCTAACCTCACCCCATGGATACAGCCACTCCAACTCAGGAATTGCCCATCGAAAAGCGAGTCGCCACGCTGGAACAGCAAATGGCTGACATTCTCCGCTCGCACCCGGCAGCTTCCCAACCTGCTGAAAACGACTGGCTCAAAACCGTCGGCACCTGGCAAGACGACGCCATCTCACGCGAAGCGGACCAACTCGGCGAAGCGTGGCGGCAGAGCGTGAAGGACTGACTCGCCCATGTTCCTGCTCGATACCAATCACCTCAAGGAACTGGCCTATCCCACTCCACTTGGCGACCGACTCCGGGGTCGCCTGCTGCAATCCGGGGCACAGGTATTCACTACTGTCATCACGCTGGAAGAAGAACTTCGCGGCGTGCTGGCCCGCACCAACCGCACCCTTGATCCGGACGAACGCATCCTCGCCTACCAAAAGCTCATTGAGCGCGTGAACTTCTTCGCCCGTTGGGTGGTTCTCTCCCTGGATGCCGAATCCACCGCCGCCTTCACTCGCCTCCGCAGCCAAGGCATCCGCATCGGCACTATGGATTTGCGAATCGCCTGCATCGCCTTGGCCCACGACGCCACGCTCCTCACCCGCAACACCGTGGACTTCGTCCAAGTCCCCGGCCTGCGGTTTGAGAACTGGCTGGATTGAAACTCTCAGGTTCTCTTCACTTCGATGTTCAATGATGAGCGCTCAATGTTCGATGTTCCCATCCTCCTCCGCCACGGCGTCGGCATCCACCACGCCGGGCTGCTGCCAAAATACCGCTTGTTAGTCGAAAAGCTCACCGCCCGCGGCTTACTCAAAGTTGTCTGCGGCACCGACACCCTTGGCGTCGGCGTCCCGATCCACACCATCATGCTAACGGTCTAAGGCAATTGCTTTGAAATCACTTCGGCGCGGTAGCGAGAATGTATTCCGAAATCACCCGTAGTTTGTCCGGCCCTAGGTGGGCAAATGGTGGCATGGGCGGAAAGTCCGGGCGTTTCTTGCCGGGGGCAGTCGCCCAGGTCACGATCCCGTCGGGATTGCCCGCGTAGATCGTGGCGATTTCACGAAGTGAAGGGCCGACGAGTTTGCTGTCAGGCGCGTGGCAAGCTGCGCAGGTGGCGAAAAGTTGTTCGGGTGTTTCTTCGGCTTCGTCTGATGGCGGGTTCGCTTGGTTCCATGCGGCGAGTGAAGATGCGTAATGGGTGCTGCGCTCGCGGACCTGCTTTTGATGGCTGGAAAGAGAGGCCTCTCGATAGGCGTGGCGGCCGCTGCCCATGCCGAGGACGACTATGGAGAAGAATACGCATAGTCTCACATAGCCATGTCGGAGGCTTTCCTCTGGGCCTTTTGATTTTTTCAATAGGAAAATGAAAAGCACTAAGCCAAGCGCAGCGGATGGCAGGATGATTTTGTAGAGCAATGGGGTGATGCCCACGCCGGGAAGGGTGAATAATAGGATCGGACCGGCGATGAATTGCAGTCCGGTCGCCCACGCGGCGATTCGGTAGAAAAGCCGCCGCAGTTCCTCGCGGGACATTCCGTTGTCGAGGTGATCGACGACGATTATCCGCCAGAACCAACCGGCACCGGCTAGACCCGTTAGAGCAATGGAGGCCAGCAGGAAATGCAGGTAGCGCGGGAAGACGTTGCCTATTTTCAACGAGGAGAAAAAGCCCTTCACCTTCTCCCACTCGCTGGGAAACAGCATGAGGTTGACGTTTGCAAGGAAGACGAAAGGGATGCACAGGAACAGCAGTGTGGACGTAAGCACGATGGCCCAGTGGAATTTCTTCGCGGTCCCGGTTTCCCAACGATGCCAAGTGTATTTGTGCAGATAGGCTAACAAAAACGCGGCGGTGATCAGCGGAATGATGATGAGCCAAGCGTGCCCGGTGAGGGCATTCGCGCCATACCATTGCACGGTGTAGACGAGGTTGATGCAGAGCAGCGGACCGATGCCCATGACGACGGCGAGGCTCTTGTTGACGGTGACAGTTTTCGCCACTTCAAGGGCGAGGGCATCGTATTTTTTGTTTTTGAAGCCAAGATACTCGAGGATGGCCACCAGCAGCGAGCCGCCGACCGTTAGATTCACGAACAGGATGTGGATCAGGAAAAACAGGACCAGCAGCGCCTTCAGCAAGCCCTCCGGCAGTGGCAGCGGCAGAGCGAGATCACGGGGAACTGGAGTCGTGGAGAGAAAGAGGAAAGCGTTCATGGTTTGATGGAAGCCGGGGTGAGATCGGGGAGGCGGATGCCGTCGGATTGCGCGCCGGTTAGCGGTTCGCGGGTCTTGCGGAGATCAAGGATGTAGGCGACGAGCGCTTCCTTTTCCGCCCGGTTGCCGGGGAATGGCGGCATGAAGGTGCTGGTCTTGTGCATGGTGCCGAGGAACGCAACCATACCGCCCTCGCTCCATTCGCCAGGGCCATACATAAGAGTGAATTTTTCCAGCACACCATTGAGACCGGTGGTGCTGTGGCAGCGCGAACAGGAAATCATGAACACGTCCTCGCCCGCCTCTACGCGGTTCTCGGGTGTTACCGTGTGGTGTTTCACATAGGTGGCGTGCTTGAGCATCCCTTCGCTTTGCAGGAAACGGAGCTCGTCCTTGCGGATTCCGTTCGAGTAAAGATATTCCGCGATCACCCACGGCTTGCGCATGAACTCCCGCGCCCGCTCGAAGTGCCCTAACAGCCAGATTCCCATGAACGTGGGTATCAGCAGCGCCCAGCGTGGAATCAGCCGTGGCACCGTCAGGCCGCCGATGGCGATGAGCAGGAACACCCCGTTCGTACACCCCAACAGCATCGCGAACTTGTCCTGCCACTGCACGAAGCTCATCGAGAGCAGTGCGACGGACTGGTTCGCCCGCATGGCTTCGGGAATGCGGAACCAATACCAGACGCCGAAGAAAAAGAGAGCGATCAAGGACGTGAGCACGACATGCGACAGGCGCTCGACCATCCACGCCCTCGCGGCGGCGTCTTTTTTCGTGAAGAAATACGTGCAGAACCACAGGAATACCGCTCCCGTCATGAAGGCAAAGGCCGTGCGGAATCCAAGCTGCGGAATGTAGAGCGGGGCCGTCATCGCATCGAGAAACGCCCGGCTCTGGCTCCAGTCCCCAGTGTTCATCATGAAACCCAACACAGCGACGATCAGCGCCATCGTCAGCCAAGACATGATGCTCAGGGCCAGGCCAATCTTGATGTGCTTTTTCTTTTTCTCAGGCGTGTCCGCTTTTTTCCAACTCAAGAACCACCACATGATGAGCACCACTTCAGAAATGAAAACCAACCACTCCGCGAACCAGCCGAAGAAGAACACCCGCAGCAGGCTGCCGATCCCGAAGGGCGCGAAGAGCGAGGTAGAGAGCCAGATGCCCACGCCGGTTAGAGCGCCGACCGTGGTCGTGACGAGGAACACGACGAAGGTGATGCGGTAGGCGAGCCGGTCGATGTCCGGGCGGTTGTGCTTGTGCGCCCACCATTCCATGAAGGTCAGGAGCGGATAGGCACCCACGGCCAGCGGGTGGTTGATGAGCACATGAAGGCAGGCGATCAGGCCGATGATCAGACGGCCGCCCGCGATGTGGTCGAGATAGTAGGGTGGGAAATCCATGCGCCGCTTTTACGCGCGATTTTCCATCCGTAAATGTGGCGGAATGTCGCAGCAGGCGCAAATGTCTGTGGCTGCGTTCCCTCTGCGACAATACACCGCAGCGACTTCCGCAGTTTCTGGCGCGACTGCGCCCGCCCGGTCCGCTTAGACTCCGCCCATCACCCACAAATCACCACTTCCCGCCGCGTCGTTGCTGCTCCGCTGGACCTTGCGCCTGCGGTGGGTGGCGGCCATCGGGCAAATGATCGCCTTGGTGGTGGCGGCGTTCATTTTCCGGTTGGAACTCCCATGGTGGGCGCTGATCTCCGGGCTGATGGCCACGGTGTTTTCCAACCACCTGCTGCACGACTGCCTCGATGGCAACAGTGAAAAATGCCGGGCTATGATGAATGCGCTGATCTTCGGCGACACGTTGATACTCACAATGATGCTCTACTTCTCCGGAGGCGTGCACAATCCCTTTGCCGGATTCTATCTGTTACTTGTTGCGCTGGCGGCCATGACTTTGTCCGGGAAATCGCTTTGTGCGTTGCTGGGACTGGCCACGGTGGAAGTGATGGTTCTCTGGTATTTCCACATTCCGTTCAAGGGGCCACCCTGGGTTGTGAATGACGGCAGGCTGACCTATTCCGTTTTCCTGACTGGCTGGGGAGTCTCGCTGTTGCTTATCGCCTCCTGCCTCGCATTCTTCGTCCACCGTATGAACCGGCAGCTCCGCGAGCGGGAAATGGCACTCGCCGAGGCGGAGCGCCAGGTCACCGCAGCCAGCCGATTCCAAGCATTGGCGACTCTCGCGGCCGGAGTCGCCCACGAACTCGGCTCGCCGTTAGGCACCATCGCCATTGCCAGCAAGGACCTGGAACGCTCGCTCCAGCGCCAAGGCGCGGCCCCGGCTTGGCAGGAAGATGCCCGCCTCATCCGCAGCGAGGTGGACCGATGCCGCCAGATTCTTGACCGGCTTGATCGCCGCTCCACTCGCCGGACCGGCGAATCCCCGGAGCCATGCACCGCCGCCATGCTCTGCGGGCAGTTAGAGAAGCACCTCTCCGCCGCCATGTTCGTGCGGGTGAGGATCGATGACCGCACCCAGGGATTTCCGCTGCTGCTATCCATGCGAGCCATCCTTCAAGCGCTCGTCGTGCTGATCGAAAATGCCTGCGAGGCCGATTCCTCTGTAAAGCCGGTCACCCTCGAAATCCGCATCCAGGAGCCGGACGAAATCGTCTTCCGAGTGACCGACCACGGGCCGGGCATACCCGCCCATCTCCGCAACAGGATCGGCCAGCCGTTTTTCACTACGAAACAGGATCAGTCCGGCATGGGGCTCGGGCTGTTTCTCGTCCAGACGCTAACCGGCCACCTCGGCGGTTCCTGCACCCTGCTGCCATCCGTCGGCGGAGGCACCTGCGCCACCCTCACACTGCCCGTCAAACCCGGCCTTGAATGACCACACAACCTTTCCAGCGCATCCTCATCGTCGATGACGATACAATCTATCGGGAGCGACTCGCCCGCTCGTTCCGGGAAGCTGGCTACGAAACTGCGACAGCGGGAGACACGGACTCCGGCGTCCGGGTCGCCCGCGATTTCTCGCCACAAGCCGCCGTGCTCGACCTGCGCATGCCCGGCGACGGACTGAAGTGCCTGAAACGTCTGATCGACGAACATCCGGGCATCCGCGCGGTGATCCTCACTGGCTACGGGAGCATCGCCACCGCCATCGAAGCCGTGCGTGCCGGAGCCATCGATTACCTGACGAAACCGGCCGACGCCGAGCAGATTTTCGCCGTCCTGTATGGCTCCCGGTCGAGCACGCCGGAATGCGAAAACTATCAGCCTCCATCGCTCGAACGTCTCGAATGGGAACACATCCAGCGGGTCCTCCACGACCATGGCGGGAATATCAGTCGAGCGGCGGAAGCGCTGGGACTGCACCGGAGGTCGCTCCAACGGAAGCTCCAGAAATACCCGCCGAACCAGTAGTCGGCTCAATAATAGTAATTTCCCAGCATATGGTCGATTTGCTTGCTGCCGCCACCTTTGAAATCAATGTCCGCTGGAGAAATCCATTGCCCCCGCTTCTTTGCGCTCCACTCTTCCTCTTATTTCAATGTTCAATGTCGGGCGTTCAGTGTTCAATCCTCCCCGCATGTCCGCCCCGCTCAGCCGCAAGAATCTCCCCGAAAAACCCACCCCGGACGGCATCCTCAACGTTTTTCTCGAATACCTCGCGGCCACCGACACCGAGCCCTACGACCACCAGGAAGAAGCCATTCTCGAACTCTTCGCCGGCAACAATGTTATTCTCAACACGCCCACCGGCTCCGGGAAATCGCTCGTCGCGCTCGCGCTCCAGTTTAAATCTCTCTGCCAAGGCCGCCGCTCCTACTACACCGTCCCGATCAAGGCGCTCGCCAACGAGAAATTCCTCTCGCTCTGCCATGTGCTCGGCCCGGAAAACGTCGGAATGATCACCGGTGATGCCACCGTCAACCGTGACGCGCCGGTCATCTGCTGCACCGCGGAAATCCTCGCCAACATCGCCCTCCGCGACGGCGCGCACGCCCCAGTGGACGACGTCATCATGGACGAGTTCCACTACTACTCCGACCACTCGCGCGGCGCCGCCTGGCAAATCCCGCTGCTAACATTGCCTCGCGCCCGCTTCCTCCTCATGTCCGCCACCCTCGGCGACTCGTCGTTTTTTTCCAAACAACTCACCGACCTGACAGGCGCACCCACCACCCTCGTCCAGTCCGACCAACGCCCGGTCCCGCTTGAGTTCGAATACTCCACCACCCAGCTCCAGGAAAAAGTCGCAGAACTCAACGAACAAGGCCGCTCGCCCGTTTATCTCGTCCACTTCACCCAGAACGCCTGCGCCGACACCGCCCGCGACCTGCTCTCCACCAACTTCTGCACCAAGGAGGAAAAACACGCCATCGCCCGCGCCCTCGACGACGCCGATTTCCGCTCCCCCTACGGTCGCGAACTTTCGAAAATCCTCCGTCACGGCGTCGGCATCCACCACGCCGGCCTGCTGCCGAAATACCGGTTGTTAGTGGAAAAACTCACCGCCCGCGGCCTGCTCAAGGTCGTCTGCGGCACCGACACCCTCGGCGTCGGCGTCAACGTCCCCATCCGCACCGTGATGTTAACAGGCCTCTGCAAATACGACGGCCGTGGCACCAAGATTCTAGCAGTCCGCGATTTCCGCCAGATCGTCGGTCGCGCCGGCCGCCGCGGATTCGACACCACCGGCTACGTCGTCGCCCAGGCCCCCGAGCACATCATCGAGAACCTCCGCCTCGCCGCCAAGGCCACCGCTAACAAAAAGAAGTCCTTTGAAAAACGCAAACCGCCGGAAAAAGGCTACGTCCATTGGGACGAACAAACCTTCGCCAAACTCCAGACCGCCCCGCCCGAGCCGCTCGTTTCCAGCTTCTCCGTCCACCACCACACCCTCCTCAACGTCCTCTCCCGCACCACCGAGGACGGCTGCGCCGCGTTGAAAAAAATCATCGACGACAGCCACGAGCCGCCCTCCAAAAAGAAGCTCCTCAAAAAACACGCCTTCAAACTCTTCCGCGGCCTCATCGGCGCGAAAATCCTCCACATCATCCCGCCCGCCAAACGCAGCGGCCCGCAGAAAATCGCTGTCGATGTCTCGCTGCCCGAGGACTTCTCCATCAATCACGCCCTCAGCCTCTACCTGCTCGACGCCATCCCGCAGCTCGACAAGGAAGCCGAAGACTATGCCTTCAACGTCGTCTCCCTCATCGAGTCCATTTTGGAAAACCCCGACATCGT
Organism: Akkermansia muciniphila; assembly: GCA_945873305.1. Classification (GTDB taxonomy): domain Bacteria; phylum Verrucomicrobiota; class Verrucomicrobiia; order Verrucomicrobiales; family Akkermansiaceae; genus Luteolibacter; species Luteolibacter muciniphilus_D. The sequence goes on along the minus strand of CAMCCX010000001.1, from coordinate 9,562 downwards.
CCTCCGCAAACAGGTCGATCTGTTAAAGTCCGAACTCATGGCCCGCCTCAAGGACGAGGGTATGGAATTCGACGACCGCATCGAAATGCTCGACCAGGTCGAACACCCCAAGCCCGGAGCCGAATTCATCTACACCACCTTCAACGCCTTCAAGCTCCGCCACCCCTACCTCGGCAGCGAAAACGTCAAACCCAAGACCGTCGCCCGGGAAATGATCGAAAATTACCAGTCCTTCGAAGACTATGTTAAAACCTATAAGTTAGAGCGCGCCGAAGCCGTCCTCCTTCGCCACCTCGGCGAAGTTTACAAAGTCCTCGCCCAAACCGTCCCCGATCACGCCAAAACCGAGCACCTCCACGAAGCCGAGTCCTTCCTGGAACTCATCGTCCGCCACACCGACTCCAGCCTGCTAGACGAGTGGCAAGCACTAAGGGGCGGGGACGTCTCGTCCCCGCAAACGCCCGATCCGAAATCCGAAATCGAAAAATTCAAAAAGAAAATTCCCTACTCCAAGGACAAGACCGCCTTCACCCGCCACCTCCGCAACCACGTCCTCACCCTCGTCACCGCACTCTCCCGCTACGACACCGAAGCCGCCCTCAGCCTCATCGCCACCCATGACTCCGACGGCAAGCTCTGGTCCAACGAGCGCCTCCTCCAACAGCTCAACATCTACCACGCCGCCCGCCACCAGATCCGCCTCGATCCCGAAGCCCGCAACGCCCGCCACACCCACCTTTCCGAAGACGGCCTCACCATCCACCAAACCCTCATCGACCCCGACGACCTCAACGACTGGGCGATCCACCTCACACTCGATCCCGAGAAATCCAACGAAGCCCGCACTCCCGTCCTCCACCTCGAATCACTCGCGCCGATTTAGGAGCGCCGCCATCCTGGCGGCTATCTGCATCGGACAGGATGTCCAAGGCAAACAGCGTTCAAAAATGAACGCGCTCCATTGCCCCCTTGCGCGCAATCCGTCTTGGCCTAGGATCCGGCAGATATGGCACGTCGGGATGTTATTCTAAAAGCGGTTCTGGTTCTTCTGGTCGTCTGGGCGGGCGTCTGGGGCGTCCGCGCGTATGCGGGATCCAAGAAAATCACCGCGGAGCGGCTTGACCGAGAGGTCGCCGCCGCGCGCTTCGCCGACTGGTCCGATCATGCGTCGCCGCCGGATCGCTCCGAGGCCGCACGCCGGGAAAAGGAACTCCGCAACATCGCGGGATTGGTCAATCGTCTCGACTTCCAAGAGCGTGAGAAAAACCGCGAAAACCGCGCTGGTGAGAATTTCTTCCGCAAGCTCGCCCCCGGTGAAAAGAGCCTCTTCATCGAGCTCACCATCGTCGAATCCATGAGCCGTTTCATGGAGTCGCTCGACGCGATGAAGCCCGAGCAGCGCAAGAAATTCGTCGAGCAAGGGATGAAGGAAATCCAAAGCGGGCGCACGCAGGAAGAAATGGCGCGCACCGACGAGCTCGGCGCGGACCTGCTGGAAAAAATCAGCCAGCAAGGCATGCGCGCCTATTTCGACAAGTCCAGCGCCGACACCAAGCTCGATCTCGCCCCGCTGATGGAAGCGATGAACGAAACCATGCAAGGCCTCCGCGGCAACGAATTCGGCCCACGCCAATGAGCAAGCCCCGCGGATTTTCCCTAACCGAGATGCTCGTCGTGCTCGCCATCATCGGCGCGCTCGCCGGCATCGGCTATCCGGTAACCCGTTCCTTCATCGCGAAATCCCGCGAAGCCGCCTGCCTCGGCAACCTCCGCTCGCTCGGAGTCGCGCTGCAAACTTACGTGCAGGAACACAACGACAAGATGCCCGAACTCGCGACCGGCCGCGCGTCGAAGACGGAAGACCTGCCTGTTTTGGAAACCGTCCTGCTGCCATATCTTGATGCGCCAGACGCCTTCCAGTGCCCGGCCGACAAGGAGCAGTTCGAGAAATCCGGCTCCAGCTACCTGTGGAACTCCACCCAGAATGGACTGCATGTCTCGCAGCTGTCCTTCTTCGGAATCAAGGACCGGCCCGACAAGATTCCATTGATCACCGACAAGGAATCCTGGCATCCCGGCGGCACCAATTTCCTCTACGCTGACTCCAGCATCTCTAGCAAACCTCGCTTCGCCGCCGGCAACTGACCTTCTCCCAACCATGCTCGTCGCTAACGGACTCTTCAAGAAATTCAGCGGGAAACCCGCGCTCGCCGACGTCTCGTTCCACGTCAAGCGCGGCGAAATCTACGGCCTCCTCGGCCACAACGGCGCGGGGAAAAGCACCTCGCTCGGCATCATCCTTGGCATGGTCATGCCTGATAGCGGGGACGTCACCATCGACGGAGTTTCCGTGCTTAAGGACCGCTCGAAAGCCCTGCGCAAAGTCGGCGCGATCTTCGAAGCGCCCGCGTTTTACGACTACCTCAGTGGCTGGGAGAATCTCAAAATCCTCATGGGCTACTCCGCCGGTTTCGACCCCGCCGCCGCGCTCGCCGTCGTCGAGCGCGTCGGCCTCTCCAAGCGGATCCACTCGAAAGTTAGAACTTACAGCCACGGCATGCGCCAGCGCCTCGCCCTCGCCCAGGCGCTTCTCCCCGAACCCGAAGTCCTTCTATTGGACGAGCCGACCGACGGCCTCGACCCGGAAGGTATCAAGTGGTTCCGCGACTTCATCCTCAAGCTCCGCGACGAGCGCGGCATGACCGTCCTGTTCAACTCCCACCTGCTTGCCGAAGTCGAACTGATGTGCGACCGGGTCGCCATCCTCCGCGAAGGCAAACGCGTCTTCGAAGGCAGCGTCGGCGGCTTGCAGGACGACGCGCCCGTCTTCGAGGTCGATCTCGAGCCGTGGGGCATCGCCTGCGGCATCGTCCACAGCGCGGGTGGCGAAATCCTCTCCGCCGGCCGGATCAGCCTGCCACACGCCGCCGATCCCTCCGTGCTGGTGGAATCCCTCGTCCGCGCCGGCGTCCGCGTCCGCGCCTTCTCGCCGGTCCGCCGCTCGCTCGAAGACCTCTACATGGAAATCCACAACGGCGCGGGAAGTCCAAATTGACAGGCCCCAAAAGCACCGAGACCTTGACTGCCGTATGTTTTTGGCATATACAACCGTGCGGGAATGATCGATTGGACCGCCATCACCGGATTTCAGTGGGACGGGGCGAACGCCACGAAAAACCACGACAAGCACGGAGTCGGATGTCCGGAGGCCGAATCGGTCTTTCTCGCCACTGACCTCCGCATCCTTGAAGACCCGAAACACTCCACTCCCGCCGAATCCCGCTGGCACGCCTTCGCCACCTCCAGCCACCACCGCCCGCTCAGCATCACCTTCACCATCCGTCACCCGCTCATCCGCATCATCTCCGCCCGCCCCATGAACTCCCGCGAAAGGAAATCCTATGGCTACTAGAAAAACCACCGCCCTTCAGGTTCCCACGGAACCCGCCGACAGCACCGACCATCTCGACCTCTCCCAGGCCGCACGCGTCGCGCTGCCAAATTTGAAACTCTCCACCGAGACGATTTCCCTGCGCATGCCAGCCACCCTCCTCGAAACCATCAAGATCGAGGCGAACAAGCGCGACGTGCCCTATCAATCACTCATCAAAATGGCTCTTGCCGATCATTTCCAACAATACCCGGCAGGGTCATGAATTTCAGACAAAAAGTGAGCGCATGTGAATTCCCGGCGTAAGGGCGGGAATCTACTGAAACCGACATGCTCTTCCTCCAACAACTCCGCGGCGAGCTCCGCAAGCTCTTCGCCCGGCCCCGCACCTGGATGGGCTACGGCGCCTTCCTCATCATGGAGGCCGTCATTTTGTTTGTTTACAAGCTGCCCCGCAGCCAGAACTACATGCACGGCATGCTGGAGCGCAACGGCTTGGAATTCGGCACCTACTACAGCTCGCTGACCATCACCTTCACCATCATGCTGCTGAGCATGTTCCTGCTAGGATCGATCTATTTCGCGCTGGTCGCCGGCGACATCGTGGCCAAGGAAAACGAGGACGGGAACCTGCGGCTCGTCTTCGCCCGACCCATCAGCCGCCTGCGCCTGCTGTTGGTGAAATACACCGCCGTCTCGCTCTACACGTTTTCGTTCGTCTTTTTTGTGGGCATCTCAGGTTACGCCATGGCAGTCGCCGCCGTCGGCTGGGAAGGCGGCTTGTTCGTGATGGAGCCGAAAATGAAAGTCTTCGCCGCCTACCCGGACTGGTGGCAAGGCGCGGGCCGGCTCGCCCTGTCCGCCGCCGGGATCGGTGTGAGCATGATCACTCTATCATCGATCGCGTTCATGTTTTCCTGTTTCAAAATCAAACCCGCCGCCGCCACCATCATCACGCTGACGATTCTGTTTGTGGACATGATCCTGCAGGGTTTCCCGTTCTTCAAACCCTACGAAAGCTACTTCATCACCTGGCGGATGAGCGCCTGGGTCTTCATGATGGAGCAGCAGCTCTCGTGGCCGAAAATCATCGAATCCTACGCGTTCCTGTTCGGGCTCAACGTCACCTTGTTCACCCTCGGCTGGCTCTCGTTCCAGACCCGCGATTTCAAGACGTGATCGATCAGCCCTCGATCCGGTGCGGGAAAAAGCGGCTGAGATTGCCCGTGATCGGCGAGCGGTCGCCGCGCGCGGAAAGGCCGCGGCACTCGTCGCCGATCATCCACAAGCCCCAGACGAAATGCTGTTGTTTGGCGGAAAACAGATTCGCGGCCTTCTGATAGGCGGCCGGTTCGCCCTGGTGACCGGGAGCTCCGGTGGCGAGCGGATTTCCCCGGTCCATCAGGGAAACGCCCGCGCCTTCGCGGCCGAAGAACGGCTTTTCCACCCAGTGCGAAACACCCTGTGAACAAAGAGCTTCCCTTGATAGATAGGCCGGCAGCAGCAGCGGGTGCCCGGGATTAAGCTCCCATAAAATCGGTAGCAAACCCTTGTTCGAAAGCATCATCTTCCACGCCGGCTCGATGAAGCGGGACCGCTCCTGGCCGATCTCGGCGAAGAACGGTTCCTCGATCATCCACTCCCACGGATAGAGCTTGAAGACCTTCTCGACAGGTTGCTCGTTAGGACCGGTGAAATAGCCGCCTTCGGCGAATCCGATCTCCGACATGTCCATCAGCTCGACGGATTTCCCCGCCTGCTCGGCCGTCTCCGCGAGGTAGGCGATGGTCTGGCGGTCTTCGAGATTTTCCCACGCGCAGGCGAAATGCACCGTGGCTTCCGGGATCGATTTCCAACGCTCCACCAGCGCCTCGTGGATGGAATTGAGCTGGTCGCCTTCCGGGAAAACCGCTTCCAGCCATTGCCACTGGATGACCGCCGCTTCTAGCAGCGAGGTCGGCGTGTCGGCATTGTATTCGAGGAGTTTCGGCTGGCCCGCGCCATCCCAGGCGAGGTCGAAGCGGCCGTAGAGCGAGAAATCCGCAGCCATCCACGACGTCTGCACCAGACCTGCAGCCGCGTCCGGAATGGCAAGGCGGTCCCACCAGCCTCGTTTGACGATTTGCTCGCAGGCTTCCAGGCAAAGCGCGTGCAGTTCGCTGGCGGCGTCCTCCAGGGTTTCCGCCGCTTTCAGGGTGAGCACGAGATGCTCGTCCTCGGTCCAGTAAGACTCGCCGCCCGCGCCGTGCCAGATCAAGCCGGACTCCTCGACGCGTTGTTTCCAATCCGCGCGCGGGGCGTTCGCTTCGAGACGAATGTTGGATTTCATCGGCTGGAAATCAGCTTCCGAAGGAGGAGCGGCCGCTGGTTCGCGACGAGGATGATCCGAAACCGCCGCGCACGGATTGGCCGGCTTTCACGGGCACTCCGGTGGCGCGGCTCTGCTCGGCCATCCGCTGATAGCCGGGATTGGCGGCGGCGTAGCGACTCACCGCGCCGCGCTGGTCATCCACTCCGCGCTGCCAGTTTCCGGCCTGCCCGCTCGCCTGGCGGAATCCGTTTCCGGGCGAGAACATGCCGCGGTTGCCGGCTAGCAGCCAATACATCATCAACGCGTTCCCCATGCCGAAGCCGCCGCCTCCGTGGGGCTGGCTGGATGAGTGAGAGGCGGTTTTCTGTTCCGCTTCCAACGCGCCCTCGACCTTTTTCAAGGCCTCGGGCGCCGGCCGGCTCGCGGTGACCGATTCCGGGACGTTCTCATCCTGCCAGACACCGTTGATGAAATAACGGCCGTCTTTGGCAAAGCCGTAGGGATGTTCATAGAAGTTCTGCGCGCTGGCATGATAGTAGCCGACTCGCGGGATGTGGAAATTATGGGAAACCTCGCCGTTGATGAGCTTGGATTTTTCCGTGTCCAGCTTCTCGATCTGCGACTGCGTTTCGGCGACCGCCTCGTCCTGCTCGCTCATCACGTGGTTCACGCCGCGATCACAACTGCTGAGAGTGCCTGCGAGAATACAAGCGGTGGACCAGCGGAGAATGCCGCCGGGGCGGAGGGTGGTGAGAAAACTGCGTTTTTTCATGGAAGAGCCGCACCCTAAGCCGCGCCTCCGAGGGCGTCAACTTGATCGCCGTTCCAAAAACGCCCTTTGTTTCAAGTGGCCGCTATCGTTTCCTCACCGACGTGCCGTCCGTCACCGTGTCCGGCGGGTGGAGCAGCACCTCGTCCCCGGCTTGCAGGCCGGAAATGATTTCGGTCAGGCGACCGTCCGTGTGGCCGGCATCGACCGCGGTGAGCTTGGCTTCGCCATTGCGGAAAACGTAGGTTTTCCACGCGTTTCCCTCCCGGAACAGCGCTCCCGCCGGGACGATGAGCACGTCGTCCGCATGCCACACTGCCACCCGGACCTCGACACGGAACCGATCTCCCAGCGCCCTCGCCGCTTCCGGAATATCCAACAGATCACTGAGCACGATGACCCGCTGCTCCTCCACGCCGAGCGCGGAAATCTTGGTGAACGCGGCGGGTTCGATGCGGCGGACGCAGCCTTTGAGCGGATTTTCGCCGCCCCATTGTTCGACCTCCACGGCATCGCCGGGACGGATCGCCACGGCGTCGCGGGAGAGAATTTCCGCCTCGATTTCGATATCCGCGGGATCCCCGATTTCCAAGATCTGCGTGCCGGGCGTCACCACCATTTCGCTCTCCTGCATCACCTTGAGAACGCGGCCGGAAACGGGCGATTTCACCTCCACCAGATTGCCGGCGGTGACCGGATCCGGCCGCTCTAACGCCGCACGCGCCTGGGCGAGTTCGTAGTCGATGACTTGCAGCGAAAACTCCGCCGCGCGGACCTCGGCGGCCCGCATCGCGGCGTCGCCTTCCGCGCGGTCGCGGTCGGAATCCGAAACGGTTCCCGCACGGGTGACCGAGCGGATGCGTTCGCGCTCGGCTTCCGCGACTTGCAAGGCGGTGCGTTTCGCCGCCAGCGATTCGGCGGCCTGCTTGCGGGACGCCTCGTGCATCGAGACCATCGCTTCCGCCTGCGCGCGGGCGCGGGGATCGAGCAGCGGCGAGGCCACCGGCTCGATGGCGGTGAGCAGGGTTTCGCCCGCTTTCACCTCGTCACCCGGCTTGAGCGGAACCCGCCGCATTTTCCCGGCGACGGGCGCGGCCACCACGTAACGATTCCTAACACGGGTTTTGCCCTCCTCGGAAACCCGCACCGTCAGCGGCCCGCGCACCACAGCGCCGGTCTCGATGACGACCGGCTTCGGCCAGAGTCCCCAGGCGATCAGCGACAGCAGGAAAATCCCGCCGAGCCACGGCAGCGAGCGGCGGACAAGGTGCTGCCCGTTCGGGCCGCGCTTGGTATCCCAAGGTGCGGAGGCGGCGGTGGTGTCGGGTGTGGCCATGGGTAATCGGATGTTTTTCTATCTGAAGAGATCGCTGTGGCTGCCCGTTCGTTCAAGGTAAAGGCACCCGTCCTCCACCCGGTAAATCAAGATCCAGTCCGGCTCGACATGGCAGTCACGAAAGCCTGACCAGTTACCAATCAGCGGTTGATCCCGATGTCGCTCTTCCAGTGGTTCACCTGCCGCCAAGGCTCTCACCACGCCCTTGAGCTTCTCGATATCCTTCCCTCTCTTCCTCAGTTTTTTGAAGTCTTTCTTGAATTGGCGGGTTTGAAAAATGGACTTCATGCATTCCAGCTCTCAAAAAGTTCTTCAACGGAATCAAACTTCTCCAGATTCTTTCCCGCCCTTGAGTCCTCCAAGGCCTTGACCGTCTCCTCGTTGGGGATGACCACATCGAAAGGCAGGCCGTTTTTCAAAGTGATCTGGGTGTAGAACATCCGGATCGCCTCGGTCGGACTCAAGCCCAGGCGATGCAGAATCCTTTCAGCCTTCTCCTTGATCTCAGGCTGGATTCGACTGTGAACGGCGGCGGTTTTCATGATCCCAAAGTGTTGCGTTTGCAACGCGCTGTCAAACGAGGATTTTCAAGCAGGTGTCACCCAAAGCAGCGGGCAAATCCGCCGCAGGCCCTGGACGGCGTGCAGCCTGCTGCGGCATGGAGCGCCCGGAACCCACCCGCACCCCTGATCGAGACGGCGACGAATGGGTGACGTCCATCTCCGGTGTCGGAGGCGTCGTCGGCCACGGAGAGGGCGTGCAGGAAGATTTTGAAATGCCGCTCGCATCTGCGACGGAAATGCGCCACTTTGCAGGCATGAGCATGCTTACCCTCACGCCAACTGCCGCCCGTGGCAATCTCTCCGAGCTGCTGCGCCGGGCGCTCAAGGGTGACGACATCGGCATCGTGGTCGATGGCAAGATCGTTGCGCTCCGTCCTGTCACCGTGGAATCCACGGATTACGCGCTGCGCGAGTACGGTGCGACAGCGGCGGAATTGCATCAATTCGAACAACGCACTCATGGCCAAATCGAAAAAGCCCGCAAAGAAGGCAAGCTCCTCGACTTCACCGGAGGTATCGAAGCCCTCCTTGAAGGCAAGGGTCAGTGAGGACCTGCTGGAGAAAATCCGCTCCAAGTCGAAGTCCGAGCGTCAGGAAATCGGCGATGCGATCAACCGGGTTCTTACGAGTTGGGGGCGACCTCATGTGCATTCAGGCATCGGCATCCGCCGTCTCACCCAAACGATCTTCGAGTGCCGGGCCGGCCTGGATGACAGGCTGGCCTTCGTCTTCATCGCGACACCGCCGGAACTGGTTTTCTTCTTCATCGGCAACCATGATGAGATTCAGAAATTGATCCGCTCCAACGGCTGAGTCTCAGGACTTCAAGTTTTTCGATGTTAATCCGTGAGCGACGGCCCCCTTCAATCGAGCGTCACTGAAAGCAGCGGGCAAATCCGCCGCAGGCCCTGGACGGCGTGCAGCCTGCTGCCGCCTTGATGCTCGCAGCCTGCTGCGGCATGGATCGCCCGGAACCCACCCGCAGCCCTCATGGAGACGGCGGTGGCGGCCTCCAGCCATCCATTGCCGGACTTTCTGCTAAAACTGAGGCGGCCCCGAAAATCCGACCACTCAGTGGCTAAACTAAGCTATGGTGCGGGGCGCGGCGGATTGATAGGAGATTATGGATATTGGATCAAGGATGGATTGGCGAGGGATTCGAATTTGGGCTGCTGGAGCGCAAGGCGCAGCA